>NZ_JBHTDO010000015.1:0-191676 GCF_042666575.1 Actinoplanes sp. GCM10030250
TCGGCGAACCCGGTGGAGATCGAGACCGCCTGCCGGCCCGAGGTCGCCACGTACGCCAGCCCGGAGACCACCGCACCCGCGGCGACCCCGATGGCCACCCGCAGGCGCCTGCTCGCCACCAGCGGACGGGCCGAGAAGTGCCCCGGCAGGCGCCGCAGCACCAGCACGAACATCACCAGCGTGCAGGTCTCCACGAGGAACTGCGTCAGCGCCAGGTCGGGGGCGCCGTGCAGGATGAACAGGACCGCTGTGGCGTACCCCGTCACCCCGACCAGCACCACCGCCGACAGCCGCCGCCGGGCCCGCGTCGCGAACACAGCCCCGATGACGAGCGCCGCAGCCGGGATCAGCTGAAGCGGGTGATCCCACAGCCGGAAGCCACCCGGTAGCGGCCCGGACAGCAGCGCCGCACCACCGAGCAGGACCAGCACCACCAGGATCGTCCCGAGATAGATCGGCAGGGAGCCACGCTGGGTGGCACCGGTGACCTCGACCGCGAGCCGCCCCAGCCCGCCGGTCACCCGCTCATACGCCGCGCCCCCGTGCACGGGCAGCCGCAACCGCCGCCACCACCGGGTTCTGACGTTGATCAGGAACATCCCGGCACCGGCCGTCAGGACCAGCGCGGACAGGCCCAGGGCCGGCGTCAGACCGTGCCAGACGGCGAGGTGGTAGGTGCCGCCGTCCGGATAGATGTCGGCATAACCGGCCAGGTTCCGGTCGATCACCGGCGCGAACAGCCCGGCCACCAGCCCGGCCGCCGCCAGCAGTGCTGCCGGGGCGAGGAACGCCCATCCGACCCGCTCGACGGGGCGTGCCGCGACCTCGGGCTTGTCCGCAAAGGCTCCCCAGAGGAACCGCAGCGTGTAGGCCACCGTCAGCGCCGAACCGCAGACGACAACGGCCAGGACCGCCCATTCCCAGCCGCCACCCCCGAGGAAGGCCTCGAAGATCGCCTCTTTGCCGACGAAACCGGCGAGCGGCGGCACGCCCGCCATGGACAGCGCCGCCAGCAGGGCCGCCACCCAGACCACCGGTGCCGAGCGTCGCAGACCGCTGAGCTCACGCAGGTCCCGGGTGCCCGCGCTGTGGTCGATGATGCCGACCACGAAGAACAGGGCCGCCTTGAACAGGGCGTGAGCGAGCAGCATCATCGCCCCGGCCAGCGCCGCGTCGCGAAAACCCGCACCGAGAACGATGACGAGAAGACCCAGTTGGCTGACCGTACCGTAGGCCAGCAGCAACTTCAGATCGTGCTGGCACAGCGCCGTCCAGCCGCCGAAGAGCATCGTCACGGCACCGGCGACCAGCACCACGGGACGCCACGACGCGGCATCGGCCAGCGCCGGGCCCAGCAGCCCGACCAGGAAGACACCGGCCTTCACCATCGCCGCGGCGTGCAGATAGGCGCTGACCGGAGTCGGTGCGGCCATCGCCGCGGGCAGCCAGAAACTGAACGGGAAGATCGCCGACTTCGACAGCGCGCCGAGCAGCAGCAGGATCACCGCGACCGCCAGATAGCCGCCGCCGGGCAGCGCGGACGCGACCTGCGACCAGCGATAGGTGCCCGCGTGCTCGCCGAGCATGATGATGCCGACCAGCATCGCCAGCCCACCCACAGTGGTGACGATCAGCGCCTGCAACGCCGCCTGCCGGGACGCACGACTGGCCGGGTCATGGCCGATCAGCAGATACGACAGGACCGTCGTCAATTCCCAGAAGACGTACAGCACGATCAGGTTGTCCGAGACGACCAAACCCAGCATCGCACCGGCGAAACCGACAAAGACCCCGGCGAACCGCCCCAGCCCCGGCTCGCCGGGCGAGAAATACCGCCCGCAGTAGAACAGAGCCAGCGCACCCACACCGCCGACAAGCAGCACCATCAGCCAGGACAGGGTGGTCATCCGCAGCGCCAGCTCCAGGCCGAGGGAACTCGCCCACGGATACACCTCAGTGACCGCTCCCCCGCCGCCCATCGCGGACGTCCGGGCCAGCGCCCACCCCAGGCCCGCGGCCGGCACCAGCCCCAGCACGTAGAACGCCCGCAACCCGAGCCTGCGGACGAGTGCGGGCGCCAGCAGCGCGGCCATCAGATGAGCGGTCAGCAGCACGAGCACGCGTGGTTTCCCTCCGTCAGCCGCCGGCCCGCGTCCTCGGATCAGCTCGCCCGCGGGGTTGTGGCGGCGCCTCAGCCGTTGATCAGCACTTCCCGCAGGGCGCCGGTGGCCGCGTCGTCGCCGACGGCGACAACCGCGTCGCCTGATCGAAATTCAAAGTCAGGCGTGGGTGACGGGATGGCGGTCCCGTCGCGGATCACTGCGACAATCGATGCACCGGTACGGCTACGCGCTCGCGTATCGGCGATACTGCGCCCCCAGTACGGCGAGCCGGCCGTGATCGGGATACGCACGGCCTCCACACCGTCGAGCCCACCGGCCAGCTCCGCCACCTGATCCACGAAAACGGGCAGGCCGAGCAGTTGCGCCACGGTCCGCGCCTCGGTGTCGGTGAGCACCGCGGTGTGCAGAACCCTCTCGCGGTCCTCGCTGTCGTAGGAGATCAGATCACGGCGACCGCTGAGGTGAGCCACCACTCCGACGCGCTGCCCCTCGGCGGTGGCGAAGGTGTAGGACACGCCCATCCCGGGCAGGGCGGTTCTCTCCAGTTCCATCAAGCCTCCAGACCCACGTAGATCCTCGGCGACTGATCAACGTCCAGTCTCGGGCTTGCGGCTGCGGATGCCCAGACTCTCGTCGCCCTAACGTTCGCCGTTCAAGCCCCGATCCGGCGGTTGCTCCGTGCATCAGTGCCACCTTCGTTCGGCGGGAGACCGAGCGCACGCAGAGCTTCGTCGGCGTAAGCATCGCCGACCTCCACCGCGTACCGGCTGACTTTCCGGCGATCACCGCGTCCGCCGGTTCCCCAGTGGATGATCAGGCCCATGACGCCTCCGGCGGCGGCTCCGATCAGCGCGGCTCCGAGCAGCACATCCAGCCACGCCTCGCCGGGAAGCACCAGAACCAGCACGAGCCCGGTCAGCGTGCCGAGCCAGCCACCGAGGCCGGCGCCGAGCAATCCCGCCCGCGCCTCATGCCCCCAGCGCCCCTCGCGCCCCATCCGCCCGGGCTGCTCGTTCCGCCCGGGCTGCTCGTTCCGCCCGGGCTGCTCGTTCCGCCCGGGCTCTTCGGACCGGTCCGGCCCGAGGTCGACGATGCGGGCCTGCATGACCGGGAAGCCTGAGTCGAACAGCCGCAGCACCATCCGCGCAGCGTCGGGGTAGGACGAGAACTCGCCCAGCCGGTAGAACTCGCCCACCGAGCGGTCGGCGTCGTTGAGCACGGTCGCATTGGTGACCATGTCATCTCACCACCTATCAAGTAGTTGGCAATACCCAACTATACTCCAGATAGTTGGTTTGCACAAACCAACTAGGCGAGTAGGGTGTGATCCATGCACAGCGAGGACTCCCCCGCCCACCGGGTTCAGGAAGCATTCACCCACCTGCTGCGATGGGCGCATCGCGGTGACGTGCGCCGATCCCTGTTCGGCGCCGCCGAGGCAGCCCTCTCCACGAACGACATCACGCTGCTCCGCGCCGTCACCACCCACGGCCCGGTCCGCGCCTCCGATCTCGCCTCCTGGCAGGGAGTCGACAAGTCGACGATCACCCCTCAAGTACGGCGCCTGGAGGACCGCGGCCTGATCGAACGCCAGGGCGACCCGGGCGACAAACGCGCCGCCCTGCTCACCGCCACCGACGAGGGCCGCCGCCAACTCGCAACGCTGGACGACCAGGGCGCCCTCCTCTTCGCCCAGGCCCTGCACGATTGGCCCGCCGCCGACCAGCACGCCCTCGCCACGCTGATGCAGCGACTCGCCGACGGGCTGGCCGACGTCCCCGAGAGGAGCGCCCTCCACGTACGTCCCCGCGTCCAGCCCCGCGCGTGACAGCGTCGCCGGCCCCGCGGATGACAGCGCGTCCGGCTCGGCGCGTGACAATCTGATTGCCGACCGTCGGCAACCAAGCCCCGCCCTTGTATGCCCGCCACAGCCCTGTCGGAGGCGTTCCGGCCGACGAAGCATGGTGGTGGACCGCAAGGGCGAAGCGCATTCGGCTTCGTCCCTTTTTTGTTACCCGGAAAGGGACCGACTCACGATGAGCACCGACATCCACGACGCCACCGACCGGCAATGGCTCACCACGCGGCGCGCCACTCTCGCCGACGAGTTTGCGGCGCAGACGGCCAGGCTCACCGAGCTCACGGCGGACACCGGCGATCCCGCCGAGGCACACACCCGCGCCGCCCTGCTGACCGCGACCCGCGCGAACCTCGACCAGCTCAGCCGCGCCCTGCTCCGCATCGCCGAGGGTACCTACGGCCGGTGCGAGAAGTGCGGCGCCCCGATCAACCCCGAGCGCCTGGAGATCCTGCCGCACGCCCGCTTCTGCGTACCCTGCCAGAGCAAACACGAGGGCTGACCCGCCACCGCTGCCGGGCCACCCGAGGCCCGGCAGCCCGAAGCCGGCGGCGCGACGCTGGGCCACCCGAGGCCCGGCGGCGCGACGCTGGGCCCCGCAGCCGCTGGCCGGTTCGCGGGACGATCAGGTGCCGCGGTGGCGTGACATCGCCATCGCGGCGAGCCCGGCGCCGTTGACAGCGGCGGTGCGGGGCGAGGCGGCGCAGTGCACCGGCATACGCAGCGCGACGGAGAGCCGGGACGGCAGGCCGGGATGGGCGGCACCGTCCCCCACCAGGACCATTCCCCTGGCCAGGGCGGCCTCGGCCACTTGCCGCACCGCGGGGTCCTCGCGCAGGATCGTGAGGTTGCGCACCACCACATCGACGAGAAGGCCGATGCCCGCGCCCCGGGCGATGTCGCGGGTGCCGATGTCAAGGTTCCGGGCAGCCACGACGATGCCCCGGTCAAGCACCGCGAGCTCGGTCAGTTGCGCACCGATGTCGGCGATGATCAGCGCACCAGCCGCGGCGCCCGCGCCGACCGCGGCGGCCCTCACGGTGTCGATGAGCATCACCCGGGCGGGCTCGAAGGCCGCGGTCACCAGCCGGCGCAGGACGTACTCGTCGGCCTCGGTCGCGTTGACCGGGCGGCAGGCGACAACAACACCGACATCGGTCAGCGGCTCCGGATAGCGCTCCTTCAACCGGGACAACAGGTTCAGGCACCCTGGGGCGTCGGTGATCCGGCCACGCCGTACCAAAACGCCCGCGGACCCGAAAAAATCGCCGGTGGGCGCCTGCACCACTCCCCGCTGCGACGCCCACAGCTGCACGCACCCACTACCCAGATCGACCGCGACGGCAGCCGGCACCGCCGCTGCCACCCCAGCCCCTGTCGGCGCCTGCGCCGCTGTGCCCAGTGCCGGCGCCTGCGCCGCTGTGCCCAGTGCCGGCGCCTGCGCCGCTGTGCCCGCCGCCGCCGGCGCCGTCCGTGTCGCTGTCGTCCCTGTCACACGGGCTCCCGGACCACCGACGTGGTCCCCGATCGGTACCGACATCGCGCCACACCACCCTCCACCGGCCTCCTCAGCACCGACCGGCGCCGAGCACCGTCAAGGGTGCCCAGCGCCGGTGCCGCCGGCAGGGTCCGTCTCCGGACAATTGCACCGCGGCCTTCTTGCCGGAGGTCGGCAAGTAATGCCGATCAATGCTGGGCGGCCTCGGCGGGTGCGCTCCGGGCCGGGCCGGCCACCGCGTAGGCGACGAAGCCGCTGAGCGCGAACAGGCCGGCCGTCACGTTCGCCGCGGTGCTCGCCGGTTCCTGCGCCTGCCAGGTCAGGATCCGGGCGAGGGCCGGTTCCGACTGCGGGAACAGGATCGCGGCGAGCGTCCAGCCCAGCGGCAGGAACCACGCCCGGGCCGTCCCGATCGTCGCGGCGCCCAGGGCGGTCAGGCCGAGCAGCCCGGCCGCGTCCCGGACCACCAGCCAGGCGGGGCCGAAACGGGCGCCGGTCAGCAGGGTCGCCAGCAGCAGCACCACGATGATCAGGAAGGCCGCCAGCAGGTGAGCGGCCCGCCGCGGCAGCCAGGAGAACGCGGCCGTGGCCTCCAGGGCGTCGTCAGGCCCGCCGAGGGTGGCGGTCAGGCCCGCCACCAGCAGCAGCACCGTCAGGACGACCATCTGCACACCCACGAGGCGGGCGTTGGAGGACAGCGACCAGAGCGACCACATCAGCACCGCGCAGCCGCCGGTCAGCAGCAGTGCCATCGGGGCGCGCCGGGATCGCAGGTACAGCGACAGCCACCTCATCGCGCGCTGTCCAAGAACGGTCCGGGCTTGACCGAGCAGTTCTGGGCTGCGCTGCGCAGCGCCGCCACGCGGGACTGCACCTCGCCGGCGGGCAGCTTCTGCAGGGTGTGCCACAGCGCCACTGCCTCGGCATTGAACTCGTCGGCGAAGGTACCGCCGGGCACCGGCTCCCGCCCGATCAGCCAGTAGGCCGCCGCGAGCCGGTCCGCCGGGCCGGCGGAGTCGTCGCACAGGGGCGGGCTGGCGAAGGCACCGGCCACCACCCCTTCCAGCACACTCGTCTTCTTCGGCAGATGACCGTCCGGGCCCGCCTCGACATCGAGCAGCACCACGTCGGTCCGCCACTCCGGGTAATTCTCAGGGAAGTACGTGGTGGTGTCCTCGTGCACCTCGGCCGGCGCGCCCGGCAGCTTCGCCAGGACCGCCAGGCCCTCCCGGGCCGGCGCGGTCACCTCGGCCAGCATTCCGGAGTTCACCCGGCTGACACACACCCGCGGCAGGTCCTCGGTGCACACCAGTTCCCGGGCCACCGGGTCGAGCGACTGGTTGACCAGCCGGTTGCTGTGCGGCATGACGGTGATCGCCAGGGCGGCGCCCACCACGACGGGCAGCAGCGCCGCGAGGCGGCCGCGACGGCCCTCGGACCCGAACAGCAGCACGGCGGCGATGGCCAGCGCGGCGAACCAGACCGCTTGCGACACGCTCACCCGGGGAAGAACGGTGGCGTAGCTGTCCGGCATGTTCATCTCGTAGATCGGCGAGAACACCAGGGCCAGCCACCCTCGCGGGCGGGTCAGGAAGGGGATGAACAGCAACAGTGCCAGGCCCGCCACGGCCAGCGCCGGGGCGGTGACCGGCCACGGCAGCAGGCGCCCGACGGCCAGGCCGAGCCAGACCGCCGCGACGAGCGCCAGCGCGCCGACAGCGATCACGGCGAACACCGCCGCCGGCAGGTACTCGGCGGTACCGAAGATCGGTACGCCGCCGGCGATCAGCATCCCCAGGTAGGCGGCGACCACCGCGACAGCCATCGCACCGAGCGTCGGCACCGTCCGTTGCGGCACCGGGCGGGGGGTGCTGCCGAAGAGCTCGGCCACCTTCGACCGGCGCTCGCGTCCGGCCTGCCAGGCGCCGGCGGCCAGCGCGAGCGGCCACAGCACCGCCAGATAGAGCCGCTGCGTCATGGCGAGCTGCATCCAGCTGCTCATGAACGACGCGCCCTCGTCGAGGAAGAACATCGCCACCACACCGATCGTGAGCAGCATCAGCGCGGCGCCGAGGGCCGCGGAGCGGCGCAGTTCGATACCCAGGATGCGGCTCATCGGCCCGCACCCGCCCGGTGCTGGCGCAGCAGCGCGGAGTAACCCCGCTCGGCGGGACTGTCGCCGGGGTGGTTCTCGCTGCCCTGTGCGACCAGGTCGTCCGGAGTTCCCTGGAAGACCAGCCGGCCCTCGTTGACCAGTACCACGTCGCTGCAGGCGGCCACCACGTCCTCGACGAGGTGGGTGGAGACCAGCACACAGCTGTCGACGCCCACATCGCGCAGCAGCTCGCGGAAGTCCAGGCGCTGCTCCGGGTCGAGGCCGACGGTGGGCTCGTCGAGCAGCAGAACCTCCGGGTCGTTGACGATCGCCTGCGCGATGCCGGCCCGGCGCAGCATGCCGCCGGACAGGGTCTTCATCCGCGCACCGGCCTTGGCCGCGAGTCCGACGCGCTCGACGGCCCGCTGTGCCGCACCGGGGATGGCGGCCTTCGGCATCTCCTTGAGCCACGCCATGTACTCGACGAACTCCCGCACCGTGAACCGCGGGTAGAAACCGAACTGCTGCGGCAGGTAGCCGAGCCCCCGGCGTACCTTCCGCAGGTCGGCACGGCCGTCGACCTGCTCACCGAGCAGGGCCAGCCGGCCGCCGGCCGGTTTCAGCACGGTGGCCAGGGCGCGCATCAGCGTGGTCTTGCCGGCGCCGTTCGGCCCGAGCAGCCCGTGAACGCCGGTGCCGAGGGCCAGGTCGAGGCCGTCAACTGCCACGTGCCGCCCGGCACGGACCCGCAGACCCTCGGCGTGGACCGCCCAGGGGTGGATGGTGGGGGCCGTTTCGGCCGCGCTCACCGTACGCATATCTTTTCTCCGATCGGGTCTTTTCAGTTGCGGCTGGTCAGCCGGCGGAAGTTGTCGGCCCGGGTCGCGGCGATGCCGGCCAGGGTGAGGGTGAGCAGCGCCCAGGCGGGCGTGCTGCCAGGTTCGAGGGCGGCCGGCAGGTCGGCGGTGCCCACGGCGGGCACCACGACGGTTGTCGTCCAGAGGACGCCGAGGCCGATGGCGGCGCGGCGGACGCCGATGAAGGCGCCCAGGGCGATGTTCGCGGCGGTGAAAGCCAGGCAGGGCAACAGCGTCAGGGCCAAGGAGACTCCGGTACGGGTACTCGCCAACGCCAGCGCCGGTACCACCACGGCCAGCACGCCGGCCGTACGCCGCAGCAGCATCGCCAGTCCGGCCTGTGGCGTTCCCGCGATCACCTCCCAGGCCGGGTCGCGCCGCCGGCTCCATGCGATCGCGACCCCGGGCAGTGGCGCTACCGGCGCCAGCAGTGACACCAGCGACGGCAGGCTCGGCTGTATCGCCTGGAGAAAGACCGCACAGACCAGGACCGTCAGCGTCATGACGGTCCACGGCACCAGGTGCCAGACCAGCCAGCGGTTACGCACCGCCGACCAGCGCTTGACCCGCTCGGGATCCGGCCCGGCGGTGATGTGGTCGTCCAGTCCGGCGGCGATGCCGGCAAGCAGCGCGCGGGTGTCGTCGGTCGTGCTGGCGGCCACCAGGGCGCGGCAGTCCGCACAGTCCTCCAGGTGCACCTCGACCGACCAGACCGTGACCTCGTCGAGGTCCGTCTCCCGGTCGGTGTAGCGGGCGATCACCGCGGGGCTCGGATGGGTGGTCATGACAGCGCCTCCCGAAGAGCGATCCGGGCCCTGCGGGCCCGGGACTTGACCGTGTTCTCCGGCAGGCCCAGCAGCAGTGACGTCTCCCGCACCGAGAACCCGTCGAGAACCATCGCCCGCAGCACCTGCCGGGCCTCGGGCGGGAGCACGAGCAGAGCCTGTTCCAGCTCCTGGCCGACCCGCCCGGCCATGACCTCGTCCTCGGCGGCGGGGGCGAACGCCTCGGCCGGCGGCACCGCCGGAAGCTGGTTCTGCCGGGCCCGCCGGCGGAACGCGTCGACGAGGCGGTGAGCGGCGATGGTCCACAGCCAGCCGACCGCGCTGCCGTTCGAAGCCGCACCGGCGAAGCTGCCCGCCGCCCGCCAGACGGCCAGGTAGGTCTCCTGCATCACGTCGGCGACCACGTCGTCATCGGTGCACCGGCGCCGCAACCGCGTGAGCAGCCACGGCGACGTGCGCCGGTACAGCTCGTCGAAGGCGCGCCGGTCCCCGGCAGCGATGCGGCGGACGAGTTCGTCCTCGTCAGCCGCGTTCAGACTTCGTTTCACGATCAGCAAGACGACAGGATGATCGACAGGGGTTCACCAGGGCGCGTGACCTGGGTCACATTACCCTCAGGAGCGGAGAAAGGTGAGCACCGCGAGCACCCGCCGATGGCTCTCCTCGGTCTGAGGAAGGTCGAGCTTGTGCAGGATGCTGCGGATGTGCTTGGCCACCGCCGCGTCCGACACCACCAGTCGCGCGGCGATCGCGGCGTTCGACCGCCCCTCCGCAACGAGCGCCAGCACCTCCCGCTCACGGACGGTGAGCGGTTCGAGGGGGTTCCGCCGCCGCCGCAGCATCTGCCGCACCACCTCGGGGTCGACGACAGTGCCACCGGCCGCCACCCGATCCAGCGCGTCGAGGAACTCCTCAACCTGGCCGATCCGGTCCTTCAGCAGGTAACCCACGCTCGTACCGTCCCCGGCGCCCAGCAGTTCCGTCGCGTACTTGGTCTCCACATACTGGCTGAGCACCAGAACAGGCAGACCGGGCCGGGTGCGGCGCAGATCCACTGCCGCGCGAAGTCCCTCATCCTTGAAACCGGGCGGCATGCGCACGTCGGTCACGACCACGTCGGTATCGTGCTGCTCGACGGCTTCACGCAGGCCACCGGCGTCGGAGACCGCGGCGACAACCCGGTGGCCGAACCGCGCCAGCAGGCCGATCAAGCCCTCCCGCAACAGAACGCTGTCCTCGGCCAGGACTATCCGGAGTCCGGCGGCGTCGCGGGGTTCGGAAGCGTCGCGGGGCTCGTCGCGGGGCTCGTCGCGGGGTTCGAAAGCGGCCGGCAAGGAATCTCCACGACTATCCGGGTGGGTCCGCCCGGCGGGCTGGACAGCGACAGTCTGCCACCGGCGACGGCCACTCGGTCCCCGAGGCCGAGCAGTCCGGTCCCCGCGTCAGTTCCGGCACCACCGCAGCCGTCGTCGAGGACGCCGACCGTCAGGCGGCCTCGCGCGTAGCCGCCGGTGATCTCGCCGCGGCCGGCGCCCGAGTGCTTCACCATGTTCGACAGTGCCTCGGCAACGACGAAATAGACCGCCGACTCGATCGCCGGGGTGAAGCGCTGGGGCAGCGTGAGGCGGACGTCGACCGGGATCGGTGATCGGGCCGCGAGATCGATGATCGCCTCCGCCAGGCCGAAATCGGTGAGCACCGGCGGATGGATGCCCCGAATCAGCTCCCGCAGGTCGACCAGGACCTTGCCGGCCTCGTCGTGAGCGCGCGTCAACTGCGCCGCCAAGGGTCCCGGCGGGGCGTCGAGCCGGGCAACCCCGAGCATCATGGTGAGCGCGACGAGCCGCTGCTGGGCGCCGTCGTGCAGGTCGCGCTCGATGCGGCCGCGCTCGGCCTCGAACGCGTCGACCAGGCGCACCCGGGAGCGGGTGAGCTCGGTGACCCGCTCCCCCGGCCCGGCCGGGGTCAGCAGGACCCGTGCCAGTGCTCCCCGGAGGGCGGCGAGCAGGCTCAGCCCGTACAGAAAAACGACCACGGTGACCACCCCCGCCGCGGAAGTGGCAAATGCAGCCGGCCACGACGTGACCGCGTAGGCCTTCAGCGCGTTCACCCGCTCGCCCTCACCGACCGTGGCGAACAGCACCGGGGTGGCCAGCAGCGCGAGCGGCACCGTGACGCCGAGCACCACGGCGAGCAGGTCGATCGGCCACAGCACCAGCATGACCAGGGCGGCGAAACCCAGCTCACGCCAGGTGACCGGCTCGGTGAACCGGGTACGCAGCCACGAGGACAGACCCGGCTCCGGCGGCAGGCGGTGCGCGCCGGGCACCGGCCGGGTGTCGACGAGCCGCAACGACAAGCGCTCGATGCCCGCCACCGGCAGGCCGAGCAGGGCGAGCGCACCGAGCAGCGGAACGCCCACGACCACCACCGCCAGCAGCCCGCCCGCGGCGAACAGAACCACCGCGACGGCGAGCGTGACCAACCCGGTCACCCCGGTGACTGCCAGGTACCCCACCGAGCGCAGCGGCCAGCCGGACCGCAGGAAATCCGGCCGGCCCAGGGCCTGCCACACGGTGTGCGCTCCCATTCGCGACACCGTAGCGGGTAGCGCCCGCGCTACCTCCAAGAGTCGCGCCAGGGAGACTGCGCCCGGCGTGCGCGCGCACCAGGGTTGATCCATGACCCGTGACGCGATCCGGCTCCGCTCGGTCACCCGCACCCATGGTTCGGGTGACGCAGCGGTGACCGCGTTGGACGACCTCTCCCTCTCCTTTGCCGAGGGCACCTTCACCGCCGTCATGGGCCCCTCCGGATCGGGCAAGTCGACGCTGCTGCAGTGCGCCGCGGGCCTCGACCGCCCCACCGCGGGCACGGTACTGCTCGGCGGGACGGACCTGACGGCGCTCAGCGAGAACAGGCTGACCCTGCTGCGCCGCGAGCGCATCGGCTTCGTGTTCCAGTCCTTCAACCTGCTGCCCGCTCTCACCGCCGCGCAGAACGTGGCACTGCCGCTGCGCCTGGCCGGTCGCCGGCCCGGCCGTTCGCAGGTCGTCGACGCCCTGGCCCGGGTAGGACTCGCGGGCCGCGCCCGGCACCGCCCGAGTGAGTTGTCCGGCGGCCAGCAGCAGCGCGTCGCGATCGCCCGCGCGCTGATCACCCAGCCCGACGTGCTCTTCGCCGACGAACCCACCGGCGCCCTCGACTCCACCACCGGCCGTGACGTGCTGACGATGCTCCGGTCCATGGTGGACGAAGCGCGCCAGACCATCGTGATGGTCACCCACGACCCGCTCGCCGCCTCGTACGCCGACCGCGTCCTCTTCCTCACCGACGGCCGCCTCAACGGCGAGTTGGCGTCGCCGTCCGCCGAAACCGTCGCCGCCCGGATGACCCGGCTGGAGACCGCCGCGTGCTGACCGTGACCCTCAGTACCCTGCGGACCCGCTGGGTGACGCTCGTCGGCACGTTCGTCGCGCTGGCGCTCGGCGTCGCGCTGATCGCCACCATGGGACTCGGTCTCGCGTCGACGTTCGACGCCCCCGCGCAGCGACCCGAGCGCTTCGCCGGGGCTTCAGTCGTGGTGCGCGGCGCGGACGAGCTGCGCGTGCGATCGGCGATCGGCGATCGGGTCCAGCCGCTGGCTGAGCCGCGCGGCGTGGCGCCTGAGCTGGCTGCGGCGCTCGCCGCGAGGGCGCACACGGTGGCCGACCGGTCGTTCCCCCTCCATGTCGCCGGCGTCGGGGAGCTGGTCGGTCACCCCTGGTCGGTCGCCGGGTTCGGCGGGTACCGGATCGTGGCCGGGCACGAGCCCCGCGGGCCCGGCGACGTCGTGCTGGCCGGTGCTCCCGCCCTGGTGGGCGAGGCGGTGCAGGTGTACACCCCGGCCGGGCTCGGCCGGCGAACGGTCGTCGGCGTGGTCGCGCCCTCCTCCTTCGAGGCGCCGATGTTCTTCACCGACGACGAGGCCGCGAACCTGTCCCCCCGCATCGACAACCTGGTCGTGCGGGCCGCCCCCGACCTGATCCGGACGATCGCCGGCCCCGGCGTCCAGGTACTCACCGGCGACGACCGGCACCGCGCCGACCCGGAGCCCGACCGTGACCGCGACGCCCTGATCGCCATGAACGCGCTGCTCGGCACCGCCGGCGGTGTCACCACGTTCGTCTCAGTCTTCGTGGTCGCGTCGACGTTCGCCTTCGCCGTCGCCCAGCGGCGCCGCGAGATCGGCCTGCTCCGGACCGCCGGCGCCACCCCGCGACAGGTCCGGCGGATGATGTTCCTGGAGGCCCTGCTGGTCGGCGTTGTGGCGTCGGCGGCCGGGTGTGTGCTGGGCTCGTACGGCGCACCGCGGCTCGCGAGCCTGCTCGTCCAGGAAGAACTGGCACCGTCCTGGTTCCGGATCGGCACGCAGCTCTGGCCGTACCATATGGCCTTTTGGCTGGGTTTGATCGTCGCGCTTGTCGGCGTCCTGGCCGCGACGGTGCGTGCCGGGAGGGTGCGCCCGGTGGAGGCGCTGAGCGAAGCGTCGGTGGACAGCCGGGCGATGCCACCGGGGCGGTGGATTCCCGGTGCCGGGCTGCTGGTGTGCGGACTCGGCATGCTGTTCTGGCGGATGATCGCCGATCCCGGTGAGGCGCTGCACCGCAAGACCTACACGACGCAGCCGATGGTGCTGATCACGGCGGTCGCGCTGCTCGCGCCGGTCCTGGTGCGGTGGCTGATCCCACCCCGGCTGCCCGGTGCGATCGGCATGCTGGTGCGCGAGAACGCCGCCGCAGCAGTCCGCCGCACGGCGGCGATCGCGGCCCCGGTGCTGGTCACGGTCGCGCTGGCGGGGTCGCTGCTGGGTGCGACGGCGACGATCAACGAGGCGAAGCGGGCCGAGATCCGGGACCAGACGCGGGCGGATCTGATCGCGGTGGGTGACTTCGATGACCGTACGGTCGAACAGGTCCGCCAGGTGCCCGGAGCTGCGGTGACGGCCAGCGCGGCCACTACCGTCTACGCCCTCGAGGACGGCGTTGCCCTCGTGCGCTCCGATGCGCGGGCGGTCGAGGCACGGGAACTCGTCACCACGCGGAACCTGCCGGTGGTGGCCGGTAGCCTGTCCGACCTCGACGACGACGGCATCGTGGTCAACGAGGAGTGGGCGCGGCACACCGTCGGGGAACGCGTCGAGGTGTGGCTGGGCGACGGCACGAAGGTGTCGCTGCGGATCGTCGCGGTGATCGCGACCGGCACGGGTAGCAACGGCGTCTACGTGACCCGGCGTAATGCTCCCGGAGCCGTGACGGATCGGCTGGAGATCACGTGGGCCAGTGACGCCGCGGCGGGGGCGGCGACAGCCCGGGCCATTTCGCAGCCGGCCGGCACTGCGGCGGTCCGGGCTCTTCTGCAGCCGGCCGGGGCGACGGTGCGGACCCGCGCCGAATGGATCCGATCGGCGTCGCCGGGCAACAGCCGCCAGACCCGGGCGGGTTTCCTGGTGGTGCTCGGCATCGCGCTGATCTACACAGGCATCGCGCTGGCCGGCACCATGGTGATGGCAACCTCCGACCGGGTCCGCGACCTCACCCTGCTGCGGCTCGCCGGCGCCACGAAACGGCAGGTCCTGGTCCTGGCCGCCGTGGAGGCCGTGACGGTCGTGGCGGTCGGCGCGGTCCTGGGCCTGATCGTGACAGCGGTCAACCTGCTCGGCATCCAGGGCTCGCTGGCAGCGCTGTCCGTCCGGTCCCCGATCGTCCTGCCCTGGCAGGCGATCGCCGCGACGGTCGGCGCATGCGCCGTGGTCGCCGTCATCGCGGCCGTGGTGCCGGCGACGCTCGCACTCCGTAGCAGGCGGCCCGCACTAGGAGCCGTCCAGGGCGCCGACGGCTGAACACGTCTCGTTCGCCCGTCTCATGTGGATCCCCCGATCGCCGTTGCGCCCCCTCATCGTTGCGGTCCCGGCGGCCCGGGGTCAGCCGCCGGCCGGAGCCACCAGTTGCTCCAGCGTCGCCCGCGCACCGTTGCGGTGCAGCGATGCCAGCGCCCGCCGATACGCCGCGACGAACCGCGCGTCGTCGATCAGGTCGCCGAACAGCTGCCGGTTTGCGACGAAGGCGAGCGGGTCCTCGCGCTGGCGCCGGGCGTTCGCCATCAGGGTGTCGCGCAGCGGGTCGACGACGGTGATGGGCTCGCCCTGTTCGTCGACGCCCTCGGCGTACCGGGCCCAGCTGGCCACGACGGCGGCGGAGCGATGGATCTCACCTCCGGAGGCGAGGTTGTGACGGATCACCGGGAGCAGCCACTTCGGGATGCGGTCGGAGCTCTCGGCGCAGAGGCGGGCGATGGTGTCGCGTACGGCGGCGTTGGAGAACCGGTCGATCAGGTTGTGCTGGTAACCGGTGAGGTCGATGCCGGGTACCGGTTCCAGCGTCGGGGTGGCCTCCCGGTCCATGTAGGCCAGCAGGAAAGCGGCGAACAGCTTGTCCTGGCACGCCTCGTGGACCAGGCGGTAACCGGCGAGGTGGCCGAAGTAGCAGAGTGCCTGGTGGCTGGCGTTGAGCAGGCGCAGCTTCATCAGCTCGTAGGGCTCGACGTCCTCGACGAGCTGCACGCCGGCCTCCTCGAACGGCGGCCGGCCGACGGTGAAGTCGTCCTCCAGCACCCACTGGGTGAACGGCTCGCAGACGACCGGCCAGCGGTCCTCGATGCCGAACCGGCCGCTGACCTCGGTGATGTCCTCCTCGGTGGTGACCGGGGTGATCCGGTCCACCATGCAGTTGGGGAAGGACACCTCGCGGGCGATCCAGTCGGCGAGCCCGGGATCGCGCAGCCGGGCGAACGCGACGAAGCTGCGCCGGGCGGCGTCGCCGTTGCCCTGGATGTTGTCGCAGGACATGACCGTGAACGGTGGTGCGCCTCGGTCGCGGCGGCGGGCCAGTGCCTCGGTGATCAGCCCGAACGTCGTGGTGGGCGAGGCACCGGGTTGCAGGTCGTGCCGCACGGCCGGGTTGGACTCGTCGAACTCTCCGGTGACGGGCGAGAAGTTGTAGCCGCCCTCGGTCACCGTCAGCGACACGATGCGGGTGGCGTCGTCGGCGAGTTTGGCGACGACGGTCTCGGGGTCGTCGGGGGCGAACAGGTATTCGCGGATGGAGCCGATGACGCGCGCCTCCATCGTGCCGTCCGGTGCTTTGACGACGAGCGTGTAGAGGCCGTCCTGCGCGTCGAGGGCCTCTTTCATCCGGCGGTCGGCGGGCATCACGCCGACACCGCAGATGGCCCAGTCGAGGGCCTTGCCGGCGTTCATCAGCCGGTCGAGATACATCGCCTGGTGGGCGCGGTGGAACCCACCGACACCGAAGTGGACGATGCCGGTGCTCAACCGCCGCCGGTCGTAGGTGGGTCGCGGTACCTCGGCGGGCAGATCCGTCAGGGTCGCTGCGGTCAGGGCGGTCATGGTGCCCTCCGGGGTCGTGGTCGGGAGCCGGGCCGGGCCGTGTTATTTGACCGAGCCGAGCGACAGGCCCTGGACGAGCTTGTCCTGGGCGGCGAAGCCGGCGATCAGCACCGGCAGCGAGACGATGAAGGCCGCCGCGCAGAGCTGGGCCAGGAACAGCCCCTGGCTGGTCACGAAGCTGGTCAGGAACACCGGCGCGGTCTCGGCCACGGTGGCGGTCAGGACCCGCGCGAACAGCAGCTCGTTCCAGCTGAAGATGAAGCAGATCAGGGAGGTCGCGGCGATGCCCGGCATGACCACCGGTGCGATGACCGAGCGCAGCGTCCGGGCCAGGCCGGCGCCGTCCATGCTGGCGGCCTCCAGCATCTCCACCGGCACCTCGATCAGGAACGAGCGCATCATCCAGACCGCGATCGGCAGGTTCATCGAGGTGTAGAAGAGGATCAGCAGCCAGATGTTGTCCAGCAGACCGACGTTCTGGGCGAAGAGGTAGAGCGGCAGCAGGCCGGCGACGACCGGCAGCATCTTGGTGGAGAGGAAGAAGAACATCACGTCGGTCCACTTCTTCACCGGTTTGATCGACAGCGCGTACGCGGCCGGGATCGCCAGCAGCAGCACGAAGACCGTGGACACCAGGCTCGCGGTCAGGGAGTTCAGCAGGGGCGGCCACGGGCTGGCGCCGCCGGTGAAGAACTCGCGGTAACCCTCCAGCGTCAGCGGGGCGAGCACCGACGGCGGGTTCGTCGCGGCGTCGGCCTCGCTGTGGAACGAGGTCAGCACCATCCACACCACCGGCAGCACGAAGAGCAGGCCGACCACCCAGGCGGCGAGGGAGAGAAGCGGCCCGCTGCGCGGTTTGCGGGGCCGGCGCGGCTCGCCGGATTCGGTACGGGTGGCCGGGACCGGGCCGGTATCGGTGATCGACGTCATCGGCCTGTCTCCTGCTTGAAGAGGGTCGACACGGTCCGCAGCGCGAACGTGGCGATGATGATGGTGGCGACCACGACAACGACCGCCGCCGCCGAGGCCCGGCCGTAGTCATGGGCGTTGTAGAAGGTCTGGTAGACGGCGTAGGGCAGGTTCGCCGTGCCGAGCCCGCCGGAGGTGATCGTGAAGACGTGGTCGAAGTTCTGCACCACGTAGATGGAGCCCAGCAGCCCGCCCAGCTCGATGTACTGGCGCAGGTGCGGCAGCGTCATGTTGGTGAAGATCTGCCAGGTCGTCGCACCGTCGATGCGGGCCGCCTCGATGACGTCCAGCGGCCGGCCCTGCAAGCCGGCCAGCAGGATCAGCATCATGAACGGCGTCCACTGCCAGACCAGGGCGACGATCACCGCGGGCAGCGGCATCGAGCTGATCCAGTCGGGCTGCGGCGGGTCCGCGCCGAAGAGCCCCCACACCCAGGTGATCGCACCGTTGAACAGGCCGTACTCGGGGTTGTAGAGGGCGTGCTTCCAGAGCAGCGCTGCCGCGACGGGCACCACCAGGAAAGGAGCGATCATCATGGTACGGACAGCGCCGCGCCCCCGGAACTTACGGTCGAGCAGCAGGGCGATGCCGAGCCCCAGCAGCAGGCTGAGGATCACGACCGACGCGGTGAGCATGATCGTCGTCCAGACCGCCTCGCGCATGTTGACGTCGGTGAGGACCCGGCCGAAGTTGGCGAACCCGGCGAAGCCGATCTCGTCCGGGTAATAGGCGTTCCAGTCCATGAACGAGATCACCAGCGTCGCCAGGAACGGCAGCTGCGTCACCACGATCATGAAGATCAGGGCGGGCAGCAGCGGTGCTCGGCGTCCCCAGCGAGCGGTTCGTATCTCGCCCGCCGCCGACGGGCTCGGCCCGGCCTGCTCCTGGCCGGTCTTCTCCACCGCAAGAGTCATGCGCTGTTCTCCTTCCAGGGGCTGAGAGCCGTGGAGCTGACGGTCAGCCCTGCCGGGCCCGGTACCGTTCGGCGACGTCGTCCGCCAGCTCCTGGCCGCGTTCCAGCGCCTCGTCGACGCTCATCCGGCCCGCGATCGCACTGCTGACGTGCTGCGACACCTGGGTGCCGAGGTCGGTGAACTCCGGGATGTCGATGAACTGGATGCCGATCGCCGGCCGCGGCTGCACCCCCGGGTTGACCGGGTCCGCACTGGCGATCGCCTCCAGCTGAGGCTTGGCGAACGCGCCGGCCTCCCGCAGGTACTCCGGGTTCTCATACGTCGAGGCCCGCTTGCCCGCCGGAACACGCGACCAGCCCATCTGGGCGCCGACCAGCTCCTCGTACTCCCGGCTGGACGCCCAGGAGATGAACTTCCAGGCGTTGTCCTTCTTCTCGCTGGCCTGCTGGATGCTCCAGGACCACGCGTACAGCCAGCCGGAGCTCTTCGTCTTCACCACCGGCGCCGCGACGTAGCCCATCTTGCCCTTGACCGGCGAGTCCGCCGCCTCCAGCGTCCCGGCGGCGCTCGTGGCGTCGTACCACATGGCGGCGTTGCCCTGGACCATGTTGTTCAGGCACTCGGTGAAGCCGGCCTGGGGCGCCCCGATCTCACCGTGGCTGCGGACCAGGTCCACATAGAACTGGGTGGCCTGCTTGAACTCGGGCGCGTCCACCTGCGCCTGCCAGTCGGCGCTGAACCAGGTGCCGCCGAACGTGTTCACCACTGTGGTCAGCGGTGCGAAGACCTGGCCCCAGCCGGGCTGGCCGCGCAGGCAGATCCCGGCCATCCCGGGCACCTTGTCGTCGACCCGGGCGGCGATGTCGGCGACCTGCTGCCAGGTCGGCTTCGGCGGCATCTCCACGCCCTGCTGGTCGAGGACGTCCTTGCGGTACATCAGGAACGACGACTCACCGTAGAACGGCTCTCCGTAGATCTTGCCGTCCTCGGCGCTCAGCGACTGTGTCATCGGTGCCAGGACGTCGCTCTGGTCGAACTGCGCGTCGGCCGCGATGTAACCGTCGAGCGGGGCGATCCACTCGCTCTTGGCGTAGATCGGGATCTCGAAATTGCTCAGCGACGCGATGTCGTACTGACCGGCCTGACTGGAGAACTCTTGACTGATCTTGTCGCGGACGTCGTTCTCCGGCAGCACCGTGAAATTGACGCCGATTCCGGTCCGGGCGGTGAAATGATCTGCCGTCAGCCGTTGCAGGTCGATCATTTGCGGGTTGTTGACCATAAGCACGCTGATGCTGTCGGCACCGGTCCCGGTATTGGTCCCGCCCCACCCGGCACACCCGCCGGCCACCGCCGCCAGAACCAATGTTGTCGCAGCTGAGAGGACTCCTCGTAGCCGTGCGCGCACCGACGCCTCCAGGGAGCGAATTCCGCACCGCGAGGGGGGTGCGGGACCAGCCCAGTAGATGCCCGCAATTGACGACTGTCAACACGACATGACCCCGGAAGGACATATTCAGATCATGAAGGAAACGCAGCTCCCGGTTTTCACGAATACCGCAGAAGTGACGCGCCCGGCGTGCACGACGGCCGGCGCCGTGCCGGTATCCGGGCGGGAACGAGGTCGTCCGGTCGTACCCATTGATGGTCTTGCCGTTGATTTTTCCGGGTGGGCGCCCCTAGGTTCGACGGTATGTCGCCGCACGTGAGCGGCTCCGCCGCGGAGGCCTTCCGTCTCGACGAGGCGGTCGCCGACGTCTTCGGTGATCTCCGCATGGCCCCGGTGCTGCGCCGCCTGCTGCGGCACACCGGCCGGCTGACGGGTTCGGTGGCCGGCAGCGTGTCGCTCGTCGACGTGAGCCGCGGGTGCTACGTCAAGGCGGCCGAGTTCGGTGTGTCCTGCCGGCTGGGCAGTTCGTTCGCTCTCGACGAGGGTGCCACCGGTCGCGCGTTCGGCAGCCGACGACCGGTTCTGATCCCCGACTACGGCCAGATCCGGGCCGGTCATCTGGCCGCCGCGCATCCGGCGCGCCGGGGGCCGGCAGCCGCGATCCCGATCTGGTGGCGCGGTGACGTGATCGCGGTCAACGTCGTGTTCGCCCCCTCGGCGAGTGCGCTCTCGCCGCGCGGCGTCGACCGGCTGGAGGCGCTGAGCCAGGCGGCGGCCGCCGCGATCGTCGAGTCCGGGCGGCGAGATCCCCGGGGTGTACCGGTGCGCGCCCTCCTGCCCGGCGCCCCCGCGGTGTCCGTCCCGGCGCCGTTCACCCCGCGGGAGGCGCAGGTCCTCGGGCTGCTCCGGCAGGGGCTCACCTATCGCGAGATGGCCGGCCGGCTCGGGCTGTCCACCAAGACGGTGGACAAACACGTCGCCGCGATCATGCGCAAGACCGGCACCTCCAACCGCACCGCGGCGGTCGTGACCGCCATGGACAACGGCTGGGTGGGGAATTCTCCCCATACCGTGGGGCGTGCGCGCGGGTCTTGACTGGCGTCATGCCCGTCGTCGCCATGAAGGACATCCTCGATCGTGCGCTCGCCGGGCGCTACGGGGTGGCCGCCTTCAACATCGTCAACGACCTGACCCTGGAGGCTGTGCTCGCGGCGGCCGAGCAGGAACGGGCACCGGTCATCCTGCAGACCTCGGTGAAGACCGTCCGCATGTACGGCCGCCCCCAGCTGTTCGGGATCTTCCAGGCGCTCACCCGCGACGTGTCCGTACCGGTGACCCTGCACCTGGACCACTGCCCGGACCGCACGGTGATCTCCGACTGCCTGCGGGGCGGCTGGAACTCGGTGCTCTTCGACGCCCACGAACTCGACGTCCGGGAGAACCTGCGCCAGACCACCGAGGTGGTGGCCGAGGCGCGCCGGGCGGGCGCCCACGTCGAGGGCGAGATCGAGGGGATCCAGGGCGTCGAGGACGACATCGGCAACGACTACGCGCCCATGGTGCAGAGCCTGGAAGTCGCCGTCGACTTCATCAAGCGCACCGGCGTCGACTGCTTCGCCCCGGCGATCGGCAACGCACACGGCCAGTACAAGCAGGCGCCCGTGCTCAACGCCCAGCGGGTCAGCGACCTGGTCGCGGCCACCGGCATCCCGATGGCCCTGCACGGCGGCACCGGGCTCGCCGACGAGCAGTTCACCGACCTGATCGCCCGGGGCTGCGCGAAGGTCAACATCTCCACCGCGCTCAAGGAGACGTTCATGCGTTCCGGCCTGGAGTTCCTCCAGGAGGCCGGGCAGTGGGATCCGCCGGCGCTGTTCCGCCACCAGCGGGCCGCGGTCGCCGAGATGGCCCGCCGGCACATCAGGCTGTTCGGCGGATCGGGGCAGGCGTGGTGACCGCCCTCGTGTTCGACTGCGACGGCGTGCTGGCCGACACCGAACGGCACGGCCACCTGCCCGCCTTCAACGCCACCTTCGCGCAGTTCGGCCTGCCGGTCCGGTGGAGCGAGGACGACTACGCCGAGAAGCTGCGGATCGGTGGCGGCAAGGAGCGGATGGCGTCGCTGTTCGCCGATCCGCGGTTCGCCGAGGCCGCCGGGCACGCCGACCGCACCGATCTGCTCCGCACCTGGCACCGGGCCAAGACCGCGACCTTCACCAGGCTGGTGGCCGAGGGCCGGATTCCGGCCAGGCCGGGAACAGCCCGGATCATCCAGGACGCACTCCGGGCAGGATGGACAGTCGCGGTCGCGTCGACGTCGGCAGAGGCTTCGGTACGGGCAGTGCTCGCGAACACCGCCGGACAGGCGGCCGCCGCACGGATCCCGGTGTTCGCCGGTGACATCGTGCCGGCGAAGAAGCCCGACCCGGCGATCTACCAGTTGACGGTCGACCGGCTCGGCCTCGACCCGGCGGACACCCTCGTCGTCGAGGACTCCCGCAACGGGCTGCTCGCCGCCGTAGGCGCGGGCCTCGCCTGCCTGGTGACGGTCAACGGCTACACCCGCGACGAGGACTTCAGCGAGGCGCTGCTGGTCGTGTCGGAACTCGGCGACCCGGGCCGGCCCGCGATCGAAGTGCTGGCCAACCGGAGCAGGGCGCGCCCGGGGAGCTACCTCACGCTCGACGACCTGCGCGCCTGCCTGGGAGGGCACCGATGAGCGGCAACGCACTGCCGGGCGTGGAGCTGGTGGTCCGTACGATCGCCGAGACCGCTGTCGAGAACGAGAAGTACTTCGGCGACCTCGACGCCGTGGTCGGCGACGGCGACCTCGGCTACTCCCTGGCCCGCGGGTTCGAGAAGCTGCTCGACGGCTGGGACGACATCGACCGCAGCGACGCCGGCACGTTCCTGAAACGGGCCGGGATGGTCATCGCGTCGCGGGTCGGCGGCACGTCCGGGCCGCTCTGGGGCACCGCCTTCCTGCGCGCCGGGGCAGCTGCCGGTTCCTCTCCCGCGGATCTCTCCGGTGAACAGGTCGTGGTGATGTTGCGGGCGGCCATCGAGGGGATCAAGACCCGCGGCCGCTCCGACGTCGGCGACAAGACGCTGCTGGACGCCCTCGTGCCGATGACCGACTGCCTGGAACGGGAGTTCGCCGGCGGGGCGGACGGCGAGAAGGCGCTGCGGGCGGCCGCGGCGGTCACCCGGGAGGCGGCCGAGGCAACGGTCGGCATGGTCGCGAAACGGGGGCGCGCGTCGTACACCGGCGAGCGCAGCAGAGGCTCGGCCGACGCGGGAGCCGTCGCGGTGGCGGTCATCGTCGAGCGGATCAGTGAAACCTGGCAACGGCGAGGAGCGACGTCATGAAGAAGTTCGTCAACGACCCGAAGAACTACGTGGCCGAGATGCTCGAGGGTGTCGCCCTGGCCAACCCGGACAAACTCCGGTACGTCCCGGCCTACAACCTGATCATGCGGACCGACGCGCCCCGCGAGGACAAGGTCTCCATCGTCCAGGGCTCCGGCTCCGGCCACGAACCGGCGCACGTCATGGCGGTCGGCCGCGGCATGCTCGACGCGGCCTGCCCCGGTGACGTGTTCGCCGCGCCGCCGATGGACTACGTCTACGAGACCGCGAAGCTGCTGGCCTCACCGAAGGGCGTGCTGCTGCTGGTGAACAACTACACCGGCGACCGGATGGCCTTCGACATGGGCAAGGAGATGGCCGAGGCCGACGGGGTACGCGCGGAGATCCTCACCGTCGACGACGACGTGGCAGTGCAGGACTCCACCTACACGGTCGGCCGCCGCGGCGTGGCCGGCAACTTCTTCGTGATCAAGGCCGTGGGCGCCGCCGCCGAACAGGGCGCGGACATGGACGAGATACTCCGGATCGGCCGCAAGGTCAACGATGTCACCCGCACCATGGGCGTCGCGCTGACCGCCTGCACCCCGCCGTCGAAGGGCTCACCGCTGTTCGAACTGGGCGCCGACGAGATCGAATTCGGCGTCGGCATCCACGGCGAACCCGGCCGCGAGCGCCGCCGCATCAAGTCAGCCGACGCCATCGTCGACGACATGCTCGAAGCCGTGGCCGGCGACCTGCCCTACCGCTCCGGCGACCGGGTGGCCCTCATGATCAACGGCCTGGGCGGTACGCCGATCAGCGAGCTCTACATCCTCTACCGCCACGCACACCAGCAACTCGCCGGCCGCGGCATCACCGTGGGCCGCAGCTACGTCAACGAGTACTGCACCTCCCTCGACATGGCCGGCGCCTCCCTGACTCTCCTCCGCCTCGACGACGAGATCGAACCCCTCCTGCACGCCCCCGCCGAAGCCGCCATCCGCATCTTCTGACCCCCTCCCACCCCCAGCCGAGCAAACCAGCTGGCCCCCAGGGGTGCCTCCCGGCCGAAAACACCCCCCTCACCTCCAGCCGGACAACCCAGCTGGCTCCCAGAGGTGCCTCCCGGCCGAAAACACCCCCCTCACGCCCAGCCGGACAACCCAGCTGGCTCCCAGAGGTGCCTCCCGGCCGAAAACACCCCCCTCACCTCCAGCCGGACAACCCAGCTGGCTCCCAGGGGCGCCTCGACCGGCGCGAGGCGCCACTCAGGGCCAGCGGGGCGCAGGAGGCCAGCGGGGCGCAGGAGGCCAGCTGGGTCAGGGGAGGTGGGTGGGGAGGGCGAAGAGCGGGAACAACCGCTCGGTGTCGAGGAAATTGTTGACGGCGGTGATGCGGCCGCCGGTGGTTTCGAGGACGATCAGGGCCCACGGGTCGTGGCCGGCGCCGGTCACGCTGGGGCGGTACTGGCCGAAGGCGGGCAGGCCGTTCGCGACCGCCGGGATCAGGCGGGAGCCGCGGCAGCCGCGGCCGGTGCCGGACATCCACGCGGTGATGTCGTCGGGGCCGCGCAGCCAGAGCGGGAGCGGCGGCATCGACAGGGTGGCGTCCTCGTGCAGCAGGGCGGTCAGAGCGGTCAAATCGTACGCCTCGAAAGCCCTCACATACCGCCCGAGCAGCGCCTTCTGCTCCTCGTCGAGCGGCTGGTACACGTCGGCGCCCGTGTCGGCGGCGGCGATCGTGGCGCGGGCCCGCTGCAGGGCGCTGTTCACGCCGGCGACGGAGGTGTCCAGCAACTCGGCGACCTCCTGCGCCGACCAGGCGAGGACCTCGCGCAGGATCAGCACGGCCCGCTGCTTGGCGGGCAGGTGCTGCAGCGCGGCGACGAACGCGAGGCGGATCGACTCGCGGGCGGCGATGACGTTCGCCGGGTCGGTGCCCTCGGGGAGGATCCGCTCGTCGGGGACCGGGCCGACCCAGATCTCCTCGGGGCGCGGCTCACCGGGGTGGGTGGCGTGGCCGGAGCCGGCCGGGCCGAGGTCCATCGGGCGAATCCGCCGCTGGGCGCTGCCGAGCATCGTGAGGCAGACGTTCGTGGCGATCCGGTAGAGCCAGGAGCGCAGGGCGGAGCGGCCCTCGAAGCTGTCCATGCCCTTCCACGCCCGGATCATGGTGTCCTGCACCGCGTCCTCGGCTTCGAAGCTGGACCCCAGCATGCGATAGCAGTAGCCGGTCAATTCCGGCCGGAACACCTCAAGCTGCGCCGCCACATCGCTCACGCAGCCGAAACTATCCGAGTTCGGTTTTTCTTCGCCACCCGCGATGAGTTTCCGGCACCCGCCGGGTCTACCCCGCAACATCATCACGGAACGCTTCGAGGGAGTCGACATGACCACGTGGACCGCTGACAACGCCGGCTCCGGCCGGTACGCCGACGTCAACGGCATCAACCTGTACTACGAGATCCACGGCACCGGCAAGCCGCTGGTGCTACTGCACGGCGGCCTCGGCTCGGGTGAGATGTTCGGCCCGGTCCTGCCCGCGTTCAGCGAGAAGCACCAGGTGATCCTGGTCGACCTGCAGGGGCACGGCCGGACCGCCGACATCGACCGGCCGATCGAGATCCCGTTGATGGCCGACGACATCGCCGCCCTCATCGATCACCTGGAGCTGGACCGGCCGGATGTGGTCGGGTATTCGCTCGGTGGCGGGGTCGCCCTGCAGGTCGCGATCCGGCACCCGCGGAAGGTGGGCCGCCTGGTCGCCGCGTCCGCCGGGATCCGGCGCAGCGCCACCTACCCGGAGATCCTCGAGCAGCAGGTCCAGGTGAACGCCGCCGCCGCGGAGTTCATGAAGGAGACCCCGATGTACGAGCTGTACCAGCGGGTGGCGCCGCGCCCGGAGGACTTCCCCCGCCTGCTCGACAAGATCGGTACGGCGATGCTGAAGGACTTCGACTTCACCGAGGAGGTCCGCGGCCTGCAGGTGCCGACGCTGATCGTGGCCGCGGACGCCGACATGTGCCCGCCGGCCCACTTCGTCGAGGTCTTCGGGCTGCTCGACGGCGGGCAGCGTGACGGCGGCTGGATGGGTGACGGCCGGCCCAAGGGTGGTCACGCCCTGGCGATCCTGCCCGGCCTCACCCACTACAACCTCTGCGACTCCCCCCTGTTCGCCACCGCCGCACTGACCTTCCTGGACGAGCAGAACCACACCTTCCTGGACGAGCAGAACCACGCCTGAAAGAGCCGGACAGGCAAGCAGGATTAAGGAAGGGACACGTACTCCCGCAGGTGCTGAGCCGTCACCGTGTCCGACTTGGTAACGAGCTCATTGGGCGTACCCGTGAAAACGACCTTGCCGCCGTCCTGCCCGGCGCCCGGCCCCAGGTCGATGATCCAGTCCGCGTGGGCCATCACCGCCAGGTGATGTTCGATGACCACCACCGTGTTGCCGGTGTCGACGAGGCGGTCCAGCAGGGCCAGCAGCTGATCCACATCGGCCAGGTGCAGACCGGTGGTGGGTTCGTCGAGCAGGTAGGTGACCGTCCCGCCGCCCATGTGGACGGCCAGTTTCAGGCGCTGCCGCTCACCGCCGGAGAGGGTGTTGAGCGGCTGCCCGAGGGTGATGTAGCCGAGGCCGACCGCGGCCAGCCGGTCCAGGACGGCCCGGGCCGGCTTCTCGGTGAAGAACTCGAGGGCCTCGCTGACCGGCATCGCCAGGACCTCGCTGATGTCGCGGCCGCGCAGCTTGTAGCCGAGCACCTCGGCGGTGAAGCGCTTGCCCTCGCACTCCTCGCAGACTCCGGCGACGCCGGCCATCATCGCCAGGTCGACGTAGACCAGGCCGATGCCCTTGCAGTTCGGGCAGGCGCCGGCCGAGTTGGCGCTGAACAGGGCCGGTTTGACCTGGTTCGCCTTGGCGAAGGCGGTGCGCACGGCGTCGAGCAGCCCGGTGTAGGTGGCCGGGTTGCTGCGCCGGGACCCGCGGATCGCGGACTGGTCGACGACGACCACGCCGTCGCGGTGCGGCAGCGAACCGTAGATCAATGAGCTCTTGCCGGAGCCGGCCACCCCGGTGACCACCGTCAGCACACCGGACGGGATGTCGACGGAGACGTCACGCAGGTTGTGCGTGCTGGCGTTGCGGATCGGCAAGACATTTTCAAAGGTACGCAGGGAGTCCTTCAAACTCACCCGATGGCCGAGGTAACGGCCGGTCAGCGAGTCGCTGGCGCGCAGGCCCTCGACGGTGCCCTCGAACTGGATGCGGCCGCCGCCCGGCCCGGCGCCGGGGCCGAGGTCCACCACGTGGTCGGCGATCGCGATGGTCTCCGGCTTGTGCTCGACGACCAGGACCGTGTTGCCCTTGTCGCGCAGCCGCAGCAGCAGCCCGTTCATCCGCTGGATGTCGTGCGGGTGCAGGCCGACGGTGGGTTCGTCGAACACGTAGGTGATGTCGGTGAGGCTCGACCCGAGGTGCCGCACCATCTTCACCCGCTGTGCCTCCCCGCCGGAGAGGGTGGCCGATTCCCGGTCCAGCGACAGGTAGCCGAGACCGATTTCGACCAGCGAGTCGAGGGTGTGCCGCAGGTTCGTCACGACCGGGCCGACCGACGGCGCGGTGATGCCGGACAGGAACTCGGCGAGGTCGCTGACCTGCATCGCGGAGCACTCGGCGATGTTGCGACCGTCGATCCGCGATGCCAGCACCGCCGGTTTGAGGCGGGTGCCGCCGCAGTCCGGGCACGGTGCGAACGTCGCCGCCCGGTCGATGAACGCCCGGATGTGCGGCTGCACCGACTCGCGCTCCTTGGCCAGGTACATCCGCTGCACCTTCGGCACGAGACCTTCGTACGTCGTGTTGATGCCGTTGATCTTGATCTTGCTCTGTTCTTTGTAGAGGAAGTCGGACAGCTCCTCCGGCGAGAAGTCCCGCACCGGTTTGTCCGGATCGAAGAAGCCGGACTCCGAGTACGCCTTGACATACCAGCCGTCGACGCTGAAGTTCGGCACCGTGATCGCGCCCTCGTTGATCGACTTCTCCCGGTCGACGAGTTGCGAGACATCGATGCTGGACACCTTGCCGAGGCCCTCGCACCCCGGGCACATGCCCTCGGCATTGAACGAGTAGGCCAGCGCGCTGCCGGCACTCGGCGAGCCGAGACGACTGAAAATGATCCGAAGCATCGTGTACGCGTCAGTCGCGGTGCCGAGCGTCGACCGGGCATTCGCGCCCATCCGCTCCTGATCCACCACGATCGCGGCGCTGAGGTTGTGCAGCGCGTCGACGTCCGGCCGTGCCGGGCTGCCCATGAACGACTGGAGGAACGCCGAGTACGTCTCGTTGATCATGCGCTGCGACTCGGCGGCGATGGTGCCGAAGACCAGCGAGGACTTACCAGAACCGGACACCCCGGTGAAGACGGTCAACCGCCGTTTCGGCACGTCGAGCGAAACGTCGCGAAGGTTGTTCTCCCGGGCCCCGCGGACCTGGATGACATCGTGGCTGTCTGCGATGTGAGTCACCCGGAGAAGCTACCGCGGGATGCGGACAGTTTCTGACCGCTAGCCCGCCCTGCGGCGCGCCCGCCGCGCGGCGAGCTCGTCACCCTCGGCCGGCTCGGCGGGCACCTGAGCGCCCACCGGCTGCGGTGCCGCCGGCTCCGCGGGAAGGTGCGACAGCGAACCCTGGATCTCCTTGAACGCACCGCCGATCGCGATGCCGAACACGCCCTGACCGCCCTGCAGCAGGTCGACGACCTCCTCCGGGGAACGGCACTCGTACACCGTGGTCCCGTCCGAGATCAGCGTGATCTCCGCCAGGTCGTCCACACCGCGAACCCGCAGCGTGTCGATGGCCCGGCGGATGTTCTGCAGCGACACACCCGCGTCCAGCAGGCGCTTGACCACCTTCAGCACCACCAGGTCGCGGAACGAGTAGAGCCGCTGCGTCCCGGACCCCGAGGCGTCACGCACGCTCGGCACCACCAGCGTGGTCCGTGCCCAGTAGTCGAGTTGGCGATAGCTGATCCCCACCGCCTGACAGGCGGTCACGCCCCGATACCCGACTGCGCCGTCCTCGCCGAGTAGTGGGCCCTCCAGAGGCTGCTCCTGCACGCGAATTACCTCCCCGCTGCCCATGATCAAACTCTGGGCGGTGTGCCGGTTCACCTGGACTTCACGAGCGTATATCTCAGTCCGGGCCGAAACATGGAGGTAACGGCACGACACGCCGCGTGTGGGCGAGCACTGCCCTTCGGCGACCGTCGATATCGGACACCACCGCCGGATCAGCCCACAAAATTGATCAACCACGAAGGCTCGCCGGCCGCGAAGATCGATCAACCGCAGGGATTGATCAACGGGCGAAACCGGATCAGCCCGCGGATAACCGGATCAACCCGCGAAACCGGATCAGCCCGCGGAAAACCGGATCAACCCGCGAAATCGGATCAACCCGGGAAAGCCGGATCAGCCCGCGAAGTCTTCCGGCCGGACCTGATCGAGGAACTCGCGGAATTTCTCCACCTCGTCCTCCTGCTCATCCGGGATCACGATGCCGGCCTCGGTCAGCACCTGATCCGCGCAGCGGATCGGCGCACCCACCCGCAACGCCAGGGCGATCGAGTCACTCGGCCGTGCGGACACCCGCAGGCTGTCACCGATCAGCAGATCGGCGTAGAAGACGTTGTCCTTCAGCTCGGTGATCTCCACCGCCTTCAGCGGCGCCTTCAGCGCCGAGAGGATGTCCCGGAGAAGATCGTGCGTGAGCGGCCGGGCCGGCTTGACGCCCTGCTGCTCATACGCGATAGCGGTCGCCTCCACCGCCCCGATCCAGATGGGCAGGTAACGGTCGCCGTCAACCTCTCGCAGCAACACGATCGGCTGGTTGCTCGGCAGCTCCACCCGGACCCCGACCACGCTCAGCTCGCGCACTGCCCGCCTCCGTGTCGTTGAGTTCGTGTCATTGTTTTGTCGCCGCTGTCCCACCAGCCGCCCCTACCTGCACGGTACACGCACACCACCGGAAACCGACCCGCGCGGGATCCCCCCACAGGGTAGGCCGAACCGGGTCAGCGACCCAGTTCGCCGCGCAGTCCGGAGCGCACCAGCGCCGAGTGCAAGCGCTGCGACAGCGCCTGCAGCTCACGTGCCGTCTCCGTCGCCCGGGCCCGTGCGCCCGGGTCCTGCTGGCGCACCATAGGCGCCAGCAATTGTGTGAACAGGCCCACCTCACGGTCGGCGCCGTTGCGGAACGCCCGCATGTGCCGGACCTCCAGCCCGTAGCGGGTGAGACCCACCACCGCCTCCACGATGATCACCGCGTCGGCGTCGTACCAGCCCGGCGGGCGTGCCACGACCAGGCCGATCTGCTCCAGCTCGGCCAGCAGCGGCTCTTCCACCCCGGTGCGCTCGATCAGGTCCGCCTTCGGGATCCGGGTGTCCGCCGGATCCGTGGCCCGCTGGGCGCCGACGGCCACCAGCGTCGGGCGCTGCGGCACCGCCGGCTCCTGCTCCATCCGGTCCAGCTGCTCGCGGATGACCCGCAGAGGAAGGTACTGATCGCGCTGGGCGGTCAGCACGAACCGCAGCCGGGCCACGTCGTTCCACGAGTACTTGCGGTACCCGGAGGCGGTGCGTTGCGGGTCGACGAGACCCTCCGCCTCCAGGAAACGCAACTTCGAGATCGTGGTGTCGGGGAACTCGGTGCGCAGATGGGCAAGCACCTCCCCGATGCTCATCAGCGCACCCTCACGCCCGTCCTGAGGGCGCGAAGCCCCCGGGTCACGCGCGGCCGCCCCCGACGACGTCACGCCCGGCCGCCCTCGCCCTCCGGACGCGGACCGGCGATGAAGACCAGACGGAACTTGCCGATCTGGACCTCGTCGCCATTGCTGAGCGTCGCGGCTTCAACCCTTTCCCGGTTCACGTACGTACCGTTGAGGGAGCCGACGTCGCGGACGGTGAAGGTGCCGCCGTCACGGTGGAACTCGGCGTGGCGGCGCGACACCGTCACGTCGTCGAGGAAGATGTCACTGTCCGGGTGCCGGCCGCTGGTCGTCACATCGTGATCCAGCAGGAAGCGTGCGCCCGCGTTAGGGCCACGGCGCACCACCAGCAAAGCCATACCGGGCGGCAGCGAGCCGGACATGCGGCTCGGCACCACGTCGGTATCTGGTCCCTCGAGCACCTCGTCAAGGGCGCCAAGGTTCAGCGTGGACGTGACGTCGAGTGGGGGGAACTCGTCGTCTGGGCGCGTCATCGGACCACCTCACGGATCAGTTGGTCGTCGCCTCCCGGCGGAGCCCCCGCGTTGCGGCCCCGCCGAGGCCGGATTCGGCCCGACGCACGACTATCGGTTTCAAAGGGATAACAGTTCTTCGTGTGCTCCGCGAGCCTAGTCAGCGCCAATATCGCTGAGCAACCGGACTCGCGGAGACCAATTGACTTCTATTGAACCTTTTTCAACCTGGCATCGAGCCCGATGGCGCCGGGCCGTTGACCACCGCCGGGAGCGGGAGCCTCGCCACGGTGAAAAAGGTTCATTCGCCCCCGGGCGGCATTGATTCTCCCGGAACACGACATCAGCTCTCGGTGAGCGCCCGGTACGCCGCGGCGTCGAGCAGAGAATCGAGCACCGCCGGATCATCCGGCGCGATCTCCACCAGCCATCCGGCCGCGTACGGCTCGCCGTTGATGATTTCCGGCTCGTCGGCGAGAGTGGCGTTCTTGGCCACCACGGTGCCCGCAATGGGCGCGTAGATCTCCGACACGCTCTTCGTCGACTCGATCTCGCCGAGCGAGTCTCCCGCCTGCACGACCGTGCCCTCCTCGGGCAGATCCACGAAGACGATGTCACCGAGAGCGTCCTGTGCGAAGTGGGTGATACCCACCCGCACGGGTCCGCTGCCGTCGCCGGCCACCCACTCGTGCTCCGCGGTGTACCGCAGATCTTCAGGAATCAACGCTTCCTCCGTAAATCACGAAACCGGACGCGCGTACTGCAGGTTTGCCGCCTTACGGACCTCGGTCACTTCGACCAGGGAACGCGAGTCCATGGTCACGCTACCGCCGTCGTTCTGCACCGACGCGACCACCCCGCCCGGGATCTGCAATGCCGTGCGCATGGTGTCCGGCTGCCCGATCACCAGAAGACGAAACGGCCCCGTCAGATGTTCACCGTCGGCGATGATCCCGCCCCCGGAGGCGTCCACGAAATAGCTCGACGCGACCACCCGCACCGCGGCACCGTTGGCGCCGGCCAGCTGCATCACCTCGCCGCGCGCACCACGCAGCTCCTGCACCGCGTTCAGCACGTCCGAGGCCTTCACCCGGTCCAGCAGGATCTCCAGGCCCGGCCCGCGCCCCGGCACGGTCCCCGCGAGCAGGCCCAGCTCAGCGGTGCGTTTCGTCGCCTCGGCCAGCGCCGCCTCCCGGCCCTGCACACCCGAGGACAGCTGCTGGCGGGTGCTCTCCAGCGCCTGGATGTCGGCCAGCAGCCGGCTGTCCTGCGCCTCCAGATCGCTCAGGATCCGGACCAGGTCCTCCTGCCGCGCGGTCGCCAGCCCATGGTCGGCGTCGTTGCTGCGCACCTGCACCACGAGCGTGAACCCCAGCAGCGCCAGCAGCACCCAGATGAGCGTCCCCGCCGGAGCCGGCCGCCGGATTCCCCGGCCGGGACCCTGGTCGCCTCCGGCTCCGCGATCAAGATCACTTTCTTGGGGTACGGGCTGAGCTGTACCGGAAATCGACGGATCGGGTGACGTGGCGGACGTCTCCCCCGCGGCCGGCCCACTGTCACCCGATCGAGGCCCGTCTCCGGCTTCCGGATCCGCTCGCACGGCCAGTTGCTCGCCGCTCATCGCGACCGTCGGATCCTCTTCCGGGTCCCTCCGCGCGGCCACCGGCTCGCCGCTCAGCGACACCGTCGCCTCGTCCTCCCGGTTCGCCCGCGCGGCCACCTGCTCGCCGCCGAGAGAGACCGTCGGCTCCTCTTCCACGTGGACGCCGGGATCCGCCGCCGGCGCGGACGTCACGGGCGCGGCGGACCGCGCGTCCTCCACCACGGGAAGGTCGCGGCCCGGACGCTGGCCGGCATCGTCACGATCGGTCATTGAAGTCCTAAGCCCGGAAGAGGTGCCTGCGGATCGCCGCGACATTACCGAAGATCCGCACGCCCAGCACGACCACGACACCCGTGGACAGCTGGCCACCGACACCCAGCTGATCACCCACGTACACGATCAGCGCCGACACCAGCACGTTGGAGATGAACGACACGACGAACTGCTTGTCGTCGAAGATGCCGTCCAGTTTGGCGCGAACCCCGCCGAACACCGCGTCCAGCGCCGCCACCACCGCGATCGGCAGATAGGGCACCAACTCCGGCGGCACCGCCGGATTGAACACGATGCCCAGCAGGACACCGGCGATCAGGGCGAGTACGGCGATCATCGTCCGCCTTCCGACACAGAGCCGGACGGCACGGGCGACCCGGAGCCGGCCGGCGACGAACCCGACGGGGCGGGCGGGGCAACACTCGGCTCGGCGATCCGCAGCTTCTGCTCGGCCGCCGCATCCAGAGTCACGTTCTTCACCACGGACACCTCCAACGACATGCCGTACCGGGCGGAAAGAGTCTCGAAGAACTGACCGGCGTAACCACCCCGGAACGCCTTGGCCAGATCGCCGGGCCCGATCGCCACCACCTCGTACGGCGTGGTCACCGGGCGCACACCGACCAGGATCGCCTCACCGGCCTGCCGGATCGTCGACGTACCGGTCAGCCGCTCCCCGTTGATCGCGATCGCCTCGGCACCCTCGGCCCACAGCGCGTTCGCCGCCAGCTGGAGGTCGGTGTCCTTCACCTGGCCCTCGGTACGCCGCTCCCCGGTGACCGCGTCGACCGACGTGGGCCCGTCCGCCACGGTCACCTTGGCACCGTTCCCGCGTACCGTAGCCAGCCCTGAGGCCGCCTCCAGATCACGCAGCTGAGCCACCGCCGCGTCGCTGAGCGCCAGCTCACGCAGGCCGGCCACCTCGTCGGCGAGCTTGTCCGCCCGCGTCTGGAGGTTCTCGGTCTCGTCCCGCCGCCGCTCCACCTGCTCGACCAGCTCCTGGCGCGCCTGCGTCCGCGCCGGCTCCTCCGCCACGGTCTGCCGGTAGGCGATCACCAGCAGGAAGCCGATCATCAGCAGCACCACGGCCGAGGACACACTCGCCGCACGCTTGCCGGTGCCGGTCCGCCCACCGGTCTGCTCGCGGCGGGCCGCCGCGTCGGCGTAACCCGGGTCCAGCGGATTGCGGAACAACTCGGTCAGGAAGTCGGGGGCGTACGTCCGTTTCCCCGAGCCGCCGTCCGGATCCGGGACCGTCACGACTCGCCCTTGTCGGCTCTCTCGGCCTTCTCGACGCTGCCCGCGCTGCCGGCCCGGCCCACTCTGCCTGCCTTGTCAGCGCTGCCCACTCTGCCGGCCTTTTCGGCCCGGTCGGCTTTGTCCGCGCGCAGCATTCGCACGGCCTGAACGATGTAGAGGCCGCAGGCCGCCCAGTACAACCCGAGCGCCCACCAGGCCAGGCCCCAGCCGACAGGTGTCATCCAGAAGGCGATCGACGGCACGGCCTTCGCCAGCAGGATGAGCGGGAACGCGGCGAGCAGCAGGAACGTGCCGGTCTTGCCCACGTAGTGCACCGGCGGCGGCCCGTAGCCACGCCGCCGCAGGATCAGCAGCACCACACCGAGCACCGCCTCACGGGCCAGCAGCGCGCCGGTGAACCACAACGGCACCACCTCGCGCACGGTGAACCCGATGAGCGTGGCCAGGATGTAGAGCCGGTCAGCGAAAGGGTCGAGAAGCTCACCGAGGCGGCTGACCGAGTTCGTCCGGCGGGCGATGTAGCCGTCCACCCAGTCCGTCGACCCGCCGATCGCCAGCACGATCACCGCGGCGATGTCCTGCTCCGCGACGAGCAGCAGGTAGAGGAAGAGCGGAACGCCGAGCAGCCGCAGGAAGCTGATCACGTTGGGGAGCGTCCAGATGCGGTTGGAGGTCTCGATGGACGGCGCAGGGTGCTGCGACATCGCGATTTCCTCTCCCCCCGGCCGTGGCCCCCGCCCGGCTCCAGCGCGGACCCCGTGTCCGCAATGCCGCCCTGATCCGCCGCGACCCTGATCCCCCACGGCGGTGCAGCACTTATCTCCAGGGCACTCGCCGAGCAACTATAACCAGCCGCCTCCCCGTAGCCGACGCGCAGTCACACCCGCCACATCCCGTAGAGCATCCTAGGAGGCTAGTTCATCGATCGGGCGACCGAGACTGTCGGCTGTCGGCCACCCATCCGGGTGTCGGGGAGCACAAGATCTGCGCCAGAGCGCGGGCAAACCAGGATGGAGGCCGCAAAGCGCCGAAAGATCATCAGGAGTTTGGCCCGAATTCACCCGGGATACCGTTAACGTGACGCCTTCCACACGCTTGGCAACCTGTTCATTGAAACGTCAAGCTGTAAGACGTGCGTGCTTCGACTCACTCGCTCACGGACGTCGACGAGGCCTGTGACGTTCTCCGACGGCACTTCTACGCCATCGACGCCAACGTGCTCGCCTGGCCCGCCGAATGGACCGCGACCTTCGCCGTCGCCGGCAGCCCGGCGGTCACCATCGGTGACCTCAGCTTCGGCGTCGACGTGCGCATCTTCTCCGGCGAACTCGACGCCTACCACGTCAACATGCCCCTGACCGGCCGCCTCACCTCACACCAGGGCAGCGACGAACCGCACCGGGCCGACACCGGCCACGCCGCCGTATACCAGCCGGTCGGCGACACCACCGTCGACAGCTGGGACGGCGACTGCCGCATCCTCGCCGTGAAGATCAGCCGCCGGGACCTGGAGAACCAGCTGGCCAGCATGCTCGAGACCCCGGTACGCGGACCGCTCGACCTCAGCCCCCTCCTCGACGTGACCCACGGCCCCGGCGCCACCTGGGCACGCCTCACCCGCATGATCGCCGCCGACACCGGCCTGCCGGGCGGCCTGACCGCACACCCGGTGGTCGGCGCCCGCCTGCGAGAATCCATGATCACCGGCCTGCTGCTGGCCACCGGGCACCGCTACCGCGACCAACTGGACCGCCAGCGCCCCAGCCTCGCCGCACCGGGCGCGATCAGGCGGGTGGTCGACGCGATGCGCGCCCAACCGGGCCGCCCCTTCACCGTGGCCGACCTCGCCGAGATCGCCGGCGTCGGCGTGCGGTCACTGCAGCAGAGCTTCCATCGGTACGCGGGAATGCCCCCCATGTCCTACCTGAGGCAACTACGCCTGGGCCTGGTCCACGACGACCTCCGCGAAGCACCTCCCGGAACCACCGTCGCCCAGATCGCCTACCGCTACGGCTTCACCCACGCGGGCCGCTTCGCCGCCGCCTACCGCGAACGCTACGGCGAGGCCCCCATCGACACCCTCCGCCGCTGACCCACGCCGCTGACCCCCGCCGCCGGCCCACCCCACAGCCCGAGCGCCAAGCCGCTCGCGGGCAGCGATACAGGCGCACACGTTGAGGTTGAGTGCGCGTTTACCCACGTCATAGGCACGTCATAGGCCCAACCACCGCACACGCAACCCCAACGTGCGCGCCTACCCACGCCAGACGCGCCGACAGCGGAGGCGGCGGCAGGCGGGCGGCTGCAGGCGGGCGGGCGGTTGGCTGGCTGGCTGCTGACGTCCGCGCGGCGGGCTGGGCACGCCGGGCACGGTGGCGCGGCGCGGCGCAGGGCGGGGCGGTGGCGCGGCGCGGCGCAGGGCGGTGGCGCGGCGCGTGGGTGCGGCGCGGCGCAGGGCGGGGCGGTGGCGCGGCGCGGCGCAGGGCGGGGCGGTGGCGCGGCTCGGCGCAGGGCGGGGCGGTGGCGCGGCTCGGCGCGGCGCAGGGCGGTGGCGCGGCGCGGTGGCGCGGCGCAGGGCGGGGCGGTGGCGCGGCGCGTGAATGCGGCGGCGCGACGGGCGACGGGAAGTGCCACCGCGCCGCCCGTCAACGTCACCGTCGGCCGCGCCGGGCGCGCACGTAGTCGTCGATCACGTAGCGCCCCAACTCCCCCGGCTCAGGGCTGAACACCCGCCCCCCATTACGCTGAGCCACCGCCCCCACGAACCGGCGCAGACCCGGGTCCTCGCCGAGCATGAACACGTTCATGGTGGCGCCGTACCGGGTGAGCTGGTCGACCTCCCGCACCGTCGCCTGCACAGTCTCCGACAAGGGCGGCCACCAGAACACCGCCTCCCCGTCGTCCTCCAGGTGCGCTGTCGGCTCGCCGTCGGTCACGACCAGCACGACCGGCTCCGCACCCGGGTGACGCCGCAGGTGACGGCCGGCGAGTTTCAGGGCGTGCTGGAGGTTGGTGCCTTTCTCGACCGTCGGTTCGATGGCGGCCAGCTCGCCCTGGGAGAGGTTCTGGGCGTACTTGCCGAAGCCGATGATCTGTAGCGCGTCCTGCTGGAATTTCGTGGCGACCAGGTGGGACAGGGCGAGGGCGGTCTGTTTCATCGGGCCCCAGCGACCGTCCGCATACATCGAGTAGGAGAGGTCGACGCAGAGTGCCACCGCCGCCGAGGCGCGCCGCTCGGTTTCGGCGACTTCGAAGTCGTCGGGCTCGAGGCGTACCGGAAGGGTCTGGACGTCTCGGGAGCCGGCCCGGCGGCGAACCGCGTTGCCCAGGGTGCGCACGACGTCGAGGGGTTGGTCGTCGCCGAACTCCCAGCGGCGGGAGGAGCCGATCAGGTCGCCGGCCGCTCCCGCGTCGCGCATGTCGTGGTCGCCGCGCTTGCCGGCGATGTCGCGGAAGATCTGCGACAGGGCGGTCTGGCCGAGCCGGCGCAGCGCTTTCGGTGAGAGGGTGAGCCCCTCGGCGTCGCGTTGCACCCAGCCCTGGCGGCGCAACTCGCGCTCCAGCTCGCGCAGCCGGCGCAGGTCGTCGGCGGCGCCCCGGCCGAGCTGGCGCTCCACCGATTCCACGTCGACGTCGTCGAGGGTCGCGCCGGCGTGCTCCTGCTCGAGCTGCTCGATCAGCTCGTCCAGGTCGCCGATCTCGCCGAGTGCTGCGGCCGCGTCGCCGTAACCCAGGTCGTTCTGGCCGCGCATCCGCTCACCACGGCCCCAGTTCAGGCCGGGGCGCAGCGATCGCAGGTTGTCGGAGAGCTCCGCGAGCTGCCCGCCCAACGGGCCCTCGCCGAGCGCCTGCTGCATCAGGCCTTCCAGCTCCTCGCGCTGCTGCGGGCTGAGCGAGCGCATCAGCCGCTCGGCGGCGGCGGCCTGCCGGGCCAGGGAGTCGATCAGCTCGTCGACGTTTGCGGGATCGTCCGGGAAGAACCGGCCGTGCTTCGCCATGAAGTCACGGAACGCGTCGGCCGTGTCCTCACCGCGGGCGTGCCGGGCGAGCAGGTCGTTGAGATCGCTCAGCATCGCCGAGACGTCCTCGAAGTCGCCCTGCTGGAGCGCCTGCCGCATGCCCGCGAACCGCTGCGAGACCACCTCCTGCCGCAGGCCGTCGAGGATCTGCTGGTAGATCGCGCGGGCCTCGTCGGAGGCCCACTGGTAGTCGGACAGCTCGGAGACGGCCTGCGAGACCGAGCGCGGCAGGCTGTCGAGGACCGCCTCGTTGAAGCGGGCCGCGTCGTCGTCCCTGGCCGAGAGCGCGTCGCGCTCGGTGGCGACGGCCTGGTCCAGCATCTGCTGGGCGCGGGTGACCGCGCCGTCCAGGTTGCCCCGGCGCAGCGCGTCACGCCGCAGCCGGCGGGCACGCTCACGCAACGCGTCCAGACCGCGGCCGTCCCGCGGGCCGCGCCGGATCAGGTCACGCAGCGCGTCGCGCAGGCTGTCGCCCGCGAGGACCCGCTCACCCATCTCGTCGACGGCGGCGCGGACGTCGTAGGGCGGGGCGAGCGGGTCGGGGCCGTCGCGCCAGGCGCCGTATCGAAAGACGTTGCCCGGCACGGTCAGCTCCCGTAGAGGGTGCGGCCGTCGTCGGTCAGCTCCTTGGCGAGGCGCCTCGTCAGGTGCAGACCCTCCAGGACGAACTCCACGCCGGACGCCGCCTGCCCCGGGCTCGGCGCGTCACCGAGATCCAGCCGGTCGAGAACCTTGGCCAGGCCCGGCACGGTGCCGATCTGGCCGAGCAGCTCCTCGGCGCTGACCAGGTCACCGGTCTGGATGATGGCGCCCTCGGCGACCAGGTCGGTGAACCCGGACAGATCGAGCCCGGAGAGCCGGGCCCGGAACGTCTCGGCGGTCGCCACCCGCAGCAGGTGCGCCAGGACCTCGGTCTCCCGGCCCTCCTCGCCGCTCTCGAACTCCACCTTGCCGCGCAGCGTCGAGGTGACCGACACGGTGTCGCACACCCGGGCCACCGCCTCACGCTCGCCGCGCAGCCCGGCCCGGCGCAGCGCGGACGCCGCGACCGTCTCGGCCGCCGCGATCGCGAACCGCGCCGACACCCCGGAGCGGGAGTCGACCGACGGTGAGTCGCGGACCGCCCGCGTGTAGCGCGCGAGCACGTCGAGCAGGTGCTCCGGCACGGACGCGACAAGCGCCGCCTCCTGCCGGATCAGAGCGGTCTCCAGCTCGAGATCCACCGGGTAGTGGGTGCGGATCTCGGCGCCGAAGCGGTCCTTGAGGGGGGTGATGATCCGGCCGCGGTTCGTGTAGTCCTCGGGGTTCGCCGAGGCGACGAGCAGCAGGTCGAGCGGGAGGCGCAGCTGATAGCCGCGGACCTGGATGTCGCGCTCCTCCAGCACGTTGAGCAGCGACACCTGGATGCGCTCGGCTAGGTCGGGCAGCTCGTTGACCGCGAAGATGCCCCGGTTCGTCCGGGGCACCAGGCCGAAGTGGATCGTCTCCGGGTCGCCCAGGGCACGGCCCTCGGCCACCTTGATCGGATCCACGTCGCCGATCAGGTCGCCGACGCTGGTGTCCGGGGTGGCCAGTTTCTCCCCGTAACGCTCGGAGCGGTGCAGCCAGGAGACCGGCAGGAGATCACCGGCCTCGGCGGCCAGCCGCCGAGCGGCGGGAGTGAGTGGATGATAGGGGTGCTCGTGCAGCTCGGAGCCGGTGATGAACGGGGTCCACTCGTCGAGCAGGCCGCCCAATGCCCGGATCAGCCGGGTCTTGCCCTGGCCGCGCTCGCCGAGCAGCACCATGTCGTGGCCGGCCAGCAGGGCACGCTCCACCTCGGGAAGCACCGTCTCGTCATAGCCGACGATGCCGGGGAAGCGCGGCTCGCCCGCGCCCAGTTTGCGGAGCAGATTGTCGCGCAGCTCCTCCTTGACGGTGCGGAACTCATGGCCTGAGGACCGCAGCTCGCCGAGGGTGCGCGGCAGGCCGGCTGGTGGGATGGGTGTGATCGCCTCTGTCACCGCACGAACGCTACCCCGCGGGTATGACAAACATCGACTGTGCGGGGCGACACATCCAGGCACGCGCGATTGGCTCTGGTCACCCCCGGTGCCGCGCGGCAGGGTCAGCCCCATGACAGAGATTCAGCGGTACGTGGCCTTCAGCGCGGATCCCCGGGGTGGCAACCCGGCCGGGGTCGTCCTGGACGCGGGCGGGCTCGGTGACGCCGAGATGCTGGCGATCGCGGCGGAGGTCGGCTATTCGGAGACCGCGTTCGTGACGGGACGGCCCGGCGGCGCCTACCGCGTGCGCTACTTCAGCCCGGTCCTGGAGGTGCCGTTCTGCGGGCACGCCACGGTGGCGACGGCAGCGGCTCTCGGCCCCGGTGAGCATCTCTTCGTGACGAACGCCGGCGAGGTGCCGGTCACCGTGGGCACGGACGGGGTGGCCACCCTGACCAGCGTCGCGACGAGCGTGGCGGACCTGGCCGCCGGCGACCTGACCGCGCTGCTCGCGGCACTGCGCTGGGGGCGTGACGACCTCGACACCGCTCTGCCGCCGCGGGTCGCGTACGCCGGGGCGTACCACCCGATCCTGGCCGTGACCAGCCGCGAGCGCCTCGCCGGCCTGGACTACGACGTGCCGGCGCTCAAGGCGCTGATGACCGAGCGTGGCTGGACGACGGTGCAGCTGGTGCACCGGGCCGGTGCGGCGGAGTTCGCCGTGCGCAACCCGTTCCCGATCGGCGACGTCTACGAGGACCCGGCCACCGGCGCGGCCGCCGCGGCACTCGGCGGTTACCTGCGGGAGCTGGGCCTGGTGCCCGCGGACGCCACCCTGCTGCTGCGCCAGGGCGACGACTTGGGACGGCCGAGCCGCATCACGGTCCGCCTGGTCCCCGGCGAGCCCGGGGTGCGGGTGAGCGGCGCGGCCGTCCCGATCGCGACCTGACCGCTTACGGCACCGAGATGTTGAAGACGAACCGGTCGTTGCCCTCGGTCAGGCCCCACAACCGCGGCGCCGACCCGTTGTAGGCGGGCTGGTACGACAGGTTCTGCAGGCCGCGGTTGACCGTGGCCTGCTGGCTCGGCGACGTGTCGGGGGCGGCCTTGTGGACGCAGGTGCCGCTGCCCCCGGCGCACGTGCCGGAGATGAACCAGTTGGCGCCGTCGCTGGCGATGCCCTGCATGTGCCAGATCGGCGACACGAACGCCTCGTCGGCGTGCACCTTGCCGTCCTCGCGGACCAGCGGCAGGGCGGTCGAGGCGTCCATCGGCCAGCGGAACGCCCGGCCGCCGGCGAGGTCGTCGCCGACGAACTCGGCGGAGACCAGCGAGTCACGGTTGCTGCCGCGGCGGTCGAGGCTGATCGAGTTGAGGCAGTGGCGCGTCTTGACGCGCGACTCACAGCCGATGTAGCCGTTGTCCGGCGGCGTGGACTCCGGGAAGTACTCGCCGACCATGGGCAGCACGTATCGGTGCCAGCGCCCGCTCGGCGCCTTCGAGCCGTCCGCGCCGAGACCGACCTCCTCCTCGGAGCGGGTCATCTTCCACAGGTGCTTGAGGCTGAACGCGTGCATCCGGCCGCCGTTGGCGACCAGCAGCGTGTTGCCGTACCAGACGACGCCGTCGCCGTGGTTCCAGTTGAACCTGGCGAAGGTGTCCACCCCGTCGACGGTCTTCGGCACGACGAGCAGCACGTCGCGGAACTTCAGGCTCGAGGTGCTGGTGTGGTCGACGAAAGTGAGCCGGGTGAAGTCGTCGACGTTCTTGTTCGGGTTGTTCCGGTCGTGCGGGCCGTGCCAGCTCGTCACGGCGATCTTCCGGTTCTCCCAGAGCAGGTTGGGCTGCGCGTCCCACGAGCCGGTGATGCCCTGCGGGCGCCACGGATCGTTCCAGTCGTCGTCCTCGCCGTCCCAGCGGAACCCGACAGGGTTTCGCGAGGCGGCGATCCCGGTCGAGTAGCTGCCGAAGCCCCAGACGGGCTCGAAGTCCTGGGTGCCGTCGATCGCGGCACTCAGCGACGCGGCGCTGGTGACCTTCCCGCTCGCCTCGATACGGGACACGATGTCGCCGTATCGCTGGAAGCTGTCGGACGGGTCGAGCACGAACGGCGAGGCGTCGATCCGGGCGAAGGTGGCGGCCGCCTGCGCGGCGCCGGGGCTCGTCATCACCCCCGATGCGGTCGCCGCGATCAGAACCAGGACAGCATGAGACAAGCGTTTGAGCACGCGGAATTCCCCCGTTTTTGCATCGATGTTGAGCAATGCTCACGTTACCGTGACGCGGAATAAGGCGCTGCCCCGCCGGACTTGGCACGGACATGACGACAACCCTGTTCGACCCGCGCACGCTGCTCGCGGAGAGCCGGCTCGGTGTGCTCGCCACCATCAAGGCGGACGGCCGTCCACAGCTCTCCCCGGTGACGCCGTTCTACGACCGCGAGAAGGACGTCATCTACGTCTCGATGGTCGAGGGGCGCGCCAAGACGGTGAACCTGCGCCGGGACCCCCGCGCCGCCCTCGAGGTGACGAGCGCCGACGGCTGGTCCTGGGCCACCGCGGACGGCACCGCCACGCTGATCGGCCCGGGCACCGATCCGCACGGTCCCGAGGTGGAAGCCCTGGTGGACTACTACCGGAAGGCCGCCGGCGAGCATCCCGACTGGGACGAGTACCGCTCGGTGATGGTCTCCGACCGCCGCGTGCTGCTCGCCATGACCGTCGACCACGTGTACGGCGCCAAGCTCCGCTGAGCCTGCGTCCTACGATGGGCGTCTGATGAGCGCCACGATGATCGCCCGGGAACTCGCCGCGGGGCACGGCGACCGTAATCTCTTCTCCGGACTCGACCTGGTGGTGGCACCGGGTGACGTGATCGGGCTGGTGGGGGTCAATGGAGCGGGCAAGACCACGCTCCTGCGTACCCTCGCCGGTTTGATCCCCACGGAGAGCGGAAGCGTCTCCCTCAGCCCGCCCGCCGCCAACGTCGGATATCTCCCCCAGGAACGGGAGCGGCGCGCAGACGAGTCGGTGACCGATTTCCTGGCCCGGCGCACCGGGGTGGCGGCCGCGCAGGCCGCGATGGACGCCGCGGCGGAAGACCTCGCCGCGGGCGCGGCCGGCGCCGACGACAGATACGCGGTGGCGCTCGAGCGCTGGCTCGACCTCGGCGGCGCCGACCTGGAGGAACGCGCCGCGCAGATCGCCGGGGAACTGGGCCTGACCGGCATCCTGGACCTGCCCATGACCGCGCTCTCCGGCGGGCAGGCGGCCCGCGCCGGCATGGCATCCCTGCTGCTCAGCCGCTACGACCTGTACCTTCTCGACGAACCGACGAACGATCTCGACCTGGACGGGCTGGCACGCCTGGAGGCGTTCATGACCGGCCTGCGCGCGGGCGCCGTGGTGGTCAGCCACGACCGCGAGTTCCTCACCCGCACCGTCACCAAGGTGCTCGAACTCGACCTGGCCCAGCAGCAGGTCAACCTCTACGGCGGCGGCTACAGCAGCTACCTGGAGGAACGTGAGCGGGCCCGGGCGCACGCCCGGGAGGAGTTCGAGGAGTACGCGGACAAGAAGGAGAACCTCCTGGACCGGGCGCGCACGCAGCGCGCCTGGATGGAGAAGGGCGTGCGCAACGCCCGCCGCAAGGCCCCCGACAACGACAAGGTCGCGAAGGCCTTCCGCGGCGAGACGAGCGAGAAGCAGGCGGCCAAGGCCCGGCAGACCGAACGGATGATCGAGCGGCTCGAGGTCGTCGAGGAGCCCCGCAAGGAGTGGGAGCTGCGCATGGAGATCGCGGCGGCTCCCCGCGCGGGCGCGGTGGTGGCCACGCTTCGAGACGCGACGGTACGACGTGGCGACTTCACTCTCGGACCGGTGACCCTGCAGATCGACTGGGGCGACCGGGTGGCCATCACCGGCGCGAACGGCTCCGGCAAGTCCACGCTCCTCGGCGCCCTGCTCGGTCGCATCCCGATCGGCGAGGGCGCCCAGCACCTCGGCCCCGGCGTGGTCGTCGGCGAGGTGGACCAGGCACGCGGCCTGTTCCTCGGCGACACGCCCCTCGCCCAGGCCTTCGGCGCCGCCGTCCCGTCGTTCAGCGACGCCGACGTGCGGACCCTGCTCGCCAAGTTCGGCCTCCGCGCAGGCCACGTGACGCGGCCCGCCGAGTCGCTGTCACCGGGCGAGCGGACCCGGGCGGCCCTGGCGCTGCTCCAGGCCCGCGGCGTGAACCTGCTGGTCCTCGACGAGCCGACGAACCACCTGGACCTGGTGGCGATCGAGCAGCTGGAGTCGGCGCTGAGCACCTACCCGGGAACGCTGCTGCTGGTCACCCACGACCGCCGGATGCTGGAGGCGGTCGCCACCAACCGCCACCTGGAAGTCGCCGGCGGCAAAGTCACCGGCTGACCTCCGTCGCCGGTTCCACCTTGCGTCCATCAATATCCGACTCGGCATCGATCTTCATATCCGGCACGATGTGAGGCATGGATGCCGACGCTTACGCCTCTCGGAATAGTTCCAGGAGAGTCAGGACCTGACGTCGTGACGACGGCCTGAACGGCCGCAGCGCCGACCGTGAGCGGTGATCGAGGCCCGCGCCGTTGTGCGGACCATGGGTGCGGCTATGACCACTCCCGGTTTCCGCACCGCGCGCCGCGGCGGTGGCGAACATGGGCCGCCGATCGCCGAGCGTGACAAGGGGTCTCGGAGCGTCACGAGGGACCGGACCGAGACCCTGCCCCAACGCGGAATGCCGTCCTAGCGCTGGGACGGTTTGACCCGGCCCGACCAGGTGGCCGCCTCGTCGGCGGGGAGCTCGCCTGCGACGGTGAGCTCGGGTTTCATGTGTGGGTAGAGGCGGCCGGTGTTCCAGGTGCGGTCGTACGGCGCCGGGTCGATCACGACCAGCCGGACGCCGTCGAGGGCCGGGATGTCGGCCGGGTGGCCCTCGTTCCAGATCCACTCCCCGGTGTGGTCGACCAGGTTGAAGGTGCCGCGGATGCCGTTGGCGGGCTCCGGGTCGCCGTCGGACGCGGCGGCGATCTCCACCGCGCTGGGACGCTCGCCCGCAAGCCCGGCGCCGGCGTCGCCGACAAGAGCACCGGCCAGCAGCGTGTGCAGCTGGAAGTTGTCACCGATCCCGCTGATCGTCACCCGGAAGGCGCGCCCGGTCGCACGGTGCAGCACGATCAGCGGCTCGTCGTCGACGACGACCAGCAGGCCCTGCAGCCAGCCGGCGGCGTCCACGAAGTCCTTCGCGGCACCGGCGGCGGAGAGCAGCCGCGGCCGGTCGGGAACGGCGGCGACCGCGGCGCGGAACTCCTTGCGCTGCGACAGGTAGATCACCGGCTGGACCCACTGGTTGGCGGTGAAATACGCCTCGACCAGGGCGGGGTCGCCGGTGAACCGCTCCATCACCTGCGGGATCACAGCCTCGAACCCGGACGACGGCACCGAGCCGTGCTCGGCGCGGTAGGCCCGCTCGAATTCCGCAGCCTGCTCCAGCACCCCGGCCGCCCGGCGGACCAGGATCGGCGCCACCACCGTCACGTCGGTGCCCAGGTCGGCCATGGCGCCGGCCAGCTGGGCCAGGTGGCCGCCGGAACCGGGGCTGATCTCCGCCAGGACCGGCAGGAGCCGCACCACCGCCGCCTGCACCTGGTCCGGCTTGGCGCGCCGGGCGGCCTGCGGCAGCTTTTCCAGGGCGGCCAGGAAGGCACCCTCGTCGCGCTGCTCCCATGCGGTGACGATCTGATCGGCCGGCTTGACCGGGTCACGACGAAACATGGCCCGCATCGTATCGGCGAATCAGGGCTCCGGGTCGCCCGCCGCCGCCGTCTCAGCCGCCGCCGTCTCAGCCGCCGATGCCGCCGCCGTCTCAGCCGCCGATGCCGCCGCCGATGCGGCCGCCGCGGTCTCGGCGAGCCGCTGCTTCGCGACCCGCATCCCCTGGTCGACGAGGCTGACGAAGGACGTGCCGCTCTTGAAATGGCGGGCGTCGCCGTCCCAGCCCGGGCCGAACTGGTCCCACCAGTGGTGCCGGCGCTCGTCCATGAAGAGCTGCGCGGCCTGGTTGCGCACCTCCGCGTCGCCGATGAAGCCGAGATCCCAGGCCATCCGCCACTGCTGCATCCACAGGTTCGAGTGCATGCCCAGGAGAATGGCGCCGGTGTCACCGCCGTACTCCGGCTCCTGGATCGCCAGCTCCGGATTGTCGATGGTGATCTTGATGATCTCCATCTGCCGGTTCCGCAGGGTGAGCGCCTGCTCGGCGCGCACCTGCCGGTTCTGCAGGATCAGCGAGACGGCGACGCCGAGGATCGCCAGCGTGGACAGGATCGCGGAGATCCCGCCGTAGGCCTGGCCGATGTCGGACAGCTGTGACCAGTCGGCCTGGCCGTCGGCGAACCACCGCATCCCGATCGGCGACAGCACCACCAGGGAGAGGACCGCGATCAGGGCGAAGACGATCAGCGACAGCCGGAGCAGGCGCAGGGTCTGACGGTAGAGAATGGGCTCACTGCTCACTGCGCTGGACGCCTTCCCCGAGGTCCCGGTATCGATACGGATCGTATCGACCCCGGTCACGTCGTGGTCAGGAGCCGGTCGTGGTGAAGGGTGCGCTGATCGGGCCCTCGTTGCCGGAGCGGTCGAGGGCGCTCAGGCAGTAGGTGGCGGTGCCGGCGGGTGGTTTCGGGTCCGTGACGGCGGTGCCGGTGCGGCCGGTGGCGACGAGGGTGGCACTGTTTTCCTGCGTACGGTAAAGGGCCCAGCTCGTGGATCGCCCACCCGGCGCCGTCCTGATGGTCAGAGAACCGCCGGCGGAACGCTCGGCGCCGGTGATGCGGGGTGCCGCGGGCGGTGCAGCCGGCAGGCGAGCCATCCTGGGCAGCAGCGCGGGCGAGGCGTAATGCCGGCTCTGATAGCGCGCCACCGAGCCCAGCCGGTTCTCCCGGATCTGCTTGGCGCTGAAATGGACCTGGCCCTGCACGCCGTATTTGTCGTTGAGCTGCATCTGCTTGTCCAGCTGGGCGGGGTCGCTCCAGTCGCCCTTCTCACCCACCCGGTAGTCGGCCATGCCGATGTAGAGCTGCACCTGCGTGTCCTTGACCGTCCGCACCCACCACGGCAGCACCTTGGCGTAGTCGGCCTTGTCGAAGCCGATCGTCCAGTACAACTGCGGCACGATGTAGTCGAGCCAGCCCTCGCGCACCCACTTGCGGGTGTCCGCGTAGATCGCGCTGTAGCTCTCCAGGCCCTTGGAGTCGGAGCCCTCGCCCTGGTTGCGCCAGATGCCGAACGGGCTGATCCCGAACTTGACCCACGGCTTGATCTCCTGGAGGCGCTCGTGCATCTCGCGGACCAGGGTGTTCACGTTCTCCCGGCGCCAGTCGGCCTTGGTCTTCCCGCCGCCGTACCTCGCGTAGGACGCCTTGTCGGGGAAGTCCTGGCCGTTCTCCGGGTACGGGTAGAAGAAGTCGTCGAAGTGGACGCCGTCGACGTCGTACCTCTCCACCGCCTCCAGCATCGAGTCCTCGACGAACTTGCGCGCCTCCGGGATGCCGGGATCGAAGTAGAGCCGGCTCGCCTTGCCGGTGGGATAGGCGAGGCGCCACTCCGGGTGAAGCCGCAACGGGTGATCGGGGGCGAGCTTGGCGAGGTCGGCGCCGGCTCCGGTGGGTGCGGGCTGCGTGCCACGGTACGGGTTGAACCAGGCGTGGAATTCCAGGTTTCGCTTGTGCGCCTCGTCGACCATGAACGCCATCGGGTCCCAGCCGGGATCGGTGCCGTCCAGCTTGCCGGTCAGCCAGTTCGACCACGGCGCGAACTTCGAGTCCCAGAACGCGTCGCCGCTCGGGCGGACGTGCACGAAGATCGCGTTGTGCCGCTGGGCGACCGCCAGGTCCAGCCACCCCAGGTACTCGGACTTCACCCGCGCCTGGGACAGGCCCGGCTTGCTCGGGAAGTCGATGTTGTAGACCGTGGTCAGCCACATCCCGCGCAACTCGCGAGCGGCCTTGACCGGCTGGGTCCCGCACTTCCCGGTCGCGGTGGGCGCCGGAGCCGGTACGCCCGGAACAGCGGTGCTGGTCACCGCGGCCGGCTCGTAGAACGCCGCCCGGAGCAGGCCGACCCCGAGCACCGCGACCGCGAACAGGACCACGGCCAGCAGCAGGGCCACCTGCAGGGGTGGCTTCTTGAGCAAGGTCACAGCACCGACCGGTAGACCTCGAGGGTGTCCTCGGCGATCCGGGACCAGCTGAAGTGCTCGACCGCGCGGCGGCGGCCGGCCCGGCCCATCTGCTCGGCGAGCTGCGGGTCACGCAGCACCCGGGTCAGGGTGGCCGCCAGGTCGGCGACGAACTTCGCCGGGTCGACGGGCGTGCCCGTACCGTCTTCCACCTGCTCGATCGGCACCAGCAGGCCGGTCTCGCCGTCCGCGACCACCTCGGGGATGCCGCCGGTCGCGGTGGCGACCACCGCGGTCTCGCAGGCCATCGCCTCCAGGTTGACGATGCCCATCGGCTCGTAGACCGAGGGGCAGACGAAGACCGTGGCGTGCGTGAGAACCTGGATGACCTCCTGCTTGGGCAGCATCTCCTGCACCCAGATCACGCCCTGCGGGTCGCGGGCCTCGCGCAGGTCGCGGGCCAGGCTCTCCACCTCGGCGGCGATCTCGGGGGTGTCCGGTGCGCCGGCGAGCAGGACGATCTGGGTCTCGGCGGGCAGGTCGTGGCAGGCCCGCATCAGGTACGGCAGGCCCTTCTGCCGGGTGATCCGGCCGACGAACACGACGCTGGGGCGGCTGCGGTCGATGCCGAGCCGGTCGACCACGTCGGTGCCGCGGTTCGGCTGGTACAGCTCGGTGTCGATGCCGTTGTAGACGACGTGGATCTTTCCGGGATTCACCGACGGGTACGCCTTGAGCACGTCACGCCGCATCCCGCCGGAGACCGCGATGATCGCGTCGGCGTGCTCGATCGCGGTCCGCTCGCAGAACGACGAGAGCGCGTAACCGCCGCCGAGCTGCTCGGCCTTCCACGGGCGCAGCGGCTCCAGGCTGTGCGTGGTCACCACGTGCGGGATGCCGTGCAGCAGCTTCGCGGTGTGACCGGCGAAGTTCGCATACCAGGTGTGGCTGTGCACGACGTCCGCCCCGGCGCACCCGGCGGCCATCGCGAGGTTCACCCCCATGGTGCGCAGGGCCGCGTTCGCACCCGACAGCTCGGCGGGTTCGGGGTACGCCGTGACACCGGGCTCGTCCCGCTCGGCGCCGAAGCAGTGCACCCGCACGTCGGCGAGGCCGCGCAGGTCACGAGCCAGGTACTCCAGGTGGACCCCGGCTCCCCCGTACACCTCCGGCGGGTATTCGCGGGTGATCAGGTCGGCGCGCAGCTGCTCAGTTCCCGATGCGGTCACGTGTCGCAGGATACTTCGCCGCCGCGGGCCTCATGGTGGAGGCGAAGTGATCGAGTCATCGACGCGTGCCTCGGCCATCGCCCGCGCCATCGCCCGCGCCATCGCCCGTGCCGCGCCCGGAGCCGCGCTCGTTGCGCCCGAGTAAGCTGTCTGCAAGATCCGCAAGATATTTCGAACCGCCCTTTCGGGTGGCGGACGGGCGGCGGTCACATTAGCGTCCTTCCCATGGCTGTCAAGGTGCTTGCGATTGTTCTGGCTGGTGGAGAAGGCAAGCGCCTGATGCCCCTGACGGCGGACCGGGCCAAGCCCGGCGTACCGTTCGGCGGCATCTACCGCATGATCGACTTCGTGCTCTCCAACCTCGCCAACGCGGGGTATCTCAAGATCGTCGTGTTGACCCAGTACAAGTCGCACTCACTGGACCGGCACATCTCCAAGACCTGGCGGATGTCCACGCTCCTGGGCAACTACGTCACCCCGGTCCCCGCGCAGCAGCGGCTCGGCCCGCGCTGGTTCGCCGGCTCCGCCGACGCCATCTACCAGAGCCTCAACCTGATCAACGACGAGTCCCCGGACTACGTGATCGTCTTCGGTGCCGACCACATCTACCGGATGGACCCGAAGCAGATGGTGAACGACCACATCGCCTCGGGCGCCGCGGTCACCGTCGCCGGCATCCGCCAGCCGCTGTCGCTCGCCGACCAGTTCGGCGTGATCGAGGTCGGCGAGGACGGCAAGCGGATCCGCGCGTTCCGCGAGAAGCCCCGCGACGCCGTCGGCCTGGCCGACGCCCCCGGCGAGGTCTACGCGTCGATGGGCAACTACGTGTTCACCACCCGGGCGCTCTGCGAGGCGGTCAGCGCCGATGCCCAGAACCCGGACAGCAAACACGACATGGGCGGCAACATCATCCCCATGCTCGTCGAGCGCGGCGAGGCGAACGTCTACGACTTCCGCGACAACGACGTGCCCGGTAGCACCGACCGCGACCTCGGCTACTGGCGCGACGTGGGAACCCTCGACTCGTTCTACGAGGCCCACATGGACCTGATCGCCACCCTGCCGATCTTCAACCTCTACAACCACGACTGGCCCATCTTCACCAACTACGGCTCGTGGCCGCCGGCGAAATTCGTCCACGGCTACGACGACCGGCAGGGCCGCGCCATCGACTCGATGATCTCCCCCGGCGTGGTGGTCTCCGGCGCCCTCGTCGAACGCTCCGTGATCTCCCCCAACGTGCGGGTCAACTCGTGGGCCCACGTCGACGGCGCGGTCATCATGGAGGGCGTCTCGGTGGGCCGCCGCTCGATCATCCGCAACGCCATCATCGACAAGAACGTGATCATCCCCGAGGGCGCGCAGATCGGCGTCGACCTCGATCGCGACCGCAAGCTCTACACGGTCAGCGACAACGGGGTGGTCGTCATCGGCAAGGGCCAGCGCATCGAGCTGTAAGCCGGCCGATCAGCGCGGCCCGAGCCCTGTCAACGCACACGCAACCCCAACGTGTGCTGCTACCTACCCCAGTCGATCTTGCGCAAGCCCGGCGGCCCGCCTCGGGGAGCGGCCGCAGGCTCGCCTCCGGCAGGGGCTACCGGAAAGAGGCGCTAATCGCGGCCGCGCAGCGTGTGGGACGGCGAGACCCCGAACCGATCCCGATAAACCGCCGCGAACCGCCCCAGATGCGTGAACCCCCATCGATAGGCGATCTCGCTCACGCTCGCCTTCCCATCCTCGGAACGCGACAACTCAGCGTGAACCCCATCAAGCCGCAACCGCCGCAGATAGGTGAGCGGCGGCATCCCCACATGCTGCCGAAACGACTCCTGCAGCACCCGAACCCCCACACCAGCCACATCAGCCAGGTCACCCACGGTATAGGGACGCCACGGCTCCGTGTGCATCACGTCAAGAGCGCGTTTGACCGTACGCGGACGGTGTGGTCCTTGAAGCCCTGCCGGTTCCTCACCGTAAGGGTGCTCCACGGTGAGGGCCAGCCCACTCACCACCATGTCCCGCCAGCGTGCCGCCATCCGCGGCTGGCTGGCCAGCCCGTTGCGGCCGCGCAGCTCGGTGAGGAGCAGCCGGACCAGCGCCGCCCACGTCCGGCCGGGGCCGTCCACCAGGTCGAAGCTGGCGCCCAGCGGCAGCGGTGACACCACCCGCTGGTCGAGGGCCGCGTCGAGTTCGCGTTCCAGCGCCGCCCGTTCCACCTTGACGCTCAGCAGGCGGCAGGTGCCGGGCCATTCGAGTTCGATGTCGCCGGTGGGCCGGTACACCACGGCGCGGGTCGGGTCGGCGAGGACGACCGCGCCGCGGTGCCGGGAGGTGAGTACCCCGGTGAGCGGGACGAGGACGTGGTACGACGTCTCCAGGGCCGCTATCGACACCCGGATGTCGGTGCCGTACCCCACCTCGCCCAGCGTGATCGGGCCGAGCAGGACCACGTCGGCGCTGAAATGGAAGCGCCGGGGGTCGCCGACCGGCTCGATCCGCAGGGGTCCGTAGTACATCTTGCGGCAGAAGGCCCGCGCTTCCTCCATGTCGGTGGTGCGCAGTCCGATGTGGACCGGAATGTCCGCTCCCGGTGACACCGGTCCGCGATTCAGGCCGCCTGCCATGCCTTCACACTAAACCGGAAGCAGGCCCCGTCCGGGAATCGCGTCGACCGGCCAGGCGAACTCGGTGACCGACCCGCCGTGGACCTCCACCTCGGCCAATGGCTCCGCGGCGTCCTGCCAGAGCAGGTACCGGCCCTGCGGGAGGGCGTCGAGGACCACACTGAAGGTGACCCCACCCCGGACATAACGGGCGCGGACCGCGGCGTGCGTACGGTCCTCCGGAGCCCCCGCCGGGCTCACCTCGATCTCGTGACCGTGCCATTGCCCGTCGGTGTGGATGATCAGCGCGCCGATCCCCCCGCCGATGTTCAGCATCACGGTGCCCTGACCGGACGGGGCGAGCGTGTGGTGATGGTGGTGCCCGGAGCCGTGGCTGTGCGCGTGGGTCATGAGGGGTTCCCGAAGCCGTCGAACGGGGTGCCCAGGTACGGGAACTTCTTGAGCAGCTTGGCGCTGGAGTCCTTGATGCTCAGGCCCTGCTCCACCAGCGCGGCCGCGGCGTCCGGCTCGAAGTCGGCGTTCACCAGCGGGACCGTGGCCCCGGCGATGGCGCGCAGCGAGATGGAGACCACGTCGTCGGCGATGCGCCGCCCGTTGGGGAAGCCGGCCAGGTCGCCGCCGACCACGCCGAACTTGTTCTCCTTCTCGGCCGGCGGGATGGCCGTGTTCAGCCGCAGCATGTCGGCCTGCAGGTCACCGGTGTTGTTCTGGAAGCCGTCGATGATGCCGTCCGGGATACCGGTGAGCAGGATCGCGAGCAGGTCGGCCCGGGGCTCCTTGGTCTTGTTGAGCGCGTCCAGCTTGTCGAACAGGCCCGGGTAGAGCACCGGCAGCAGCGCGCCCAGCTCGGGGGTGGCGACGAACTCGGCGAACCGCTTGTCCTCGCTCGGCGGCAGCGCGTTCCACTTGTCCTTCTGCGCCATCGGCACGATGACCTCGTTGAACAGCGGGTTGCCCAGCCGGGACACCTGGACCGGGGGACCCACGACCACGTCGGCGGACTTGCCGTCGCCGTTGCGCACCTCCACCTGGCGGCGGCTGGCCGACGTCCACACGCCGATGACCGCTCCGGCGTCGCGTCCGCGTACCCGCTTCTTGCCGTCGCGGCGGACCATGTGCAGCGGGACCTGCACGGCGATGCTGTGCACGTTCGTCTTGTCGGTGGCGTTGACCGCCTTGCCGGCGTAGTTGAACAGGTTCTGGCCGACCAGGTGCTTGTCCTGGAACGGGCGCAGGGTGCCCAGGTCGAAGATCGAGCCCAGGTCGACGAAGAAGGCGTCGGCGCGCTGGCCGGCGAAGACCTTCTCACCGGTCTTCAGCTTGTGCACGGCGTCGGCGGCGAGCTTCTCGTAGTCGGGGATCGAGAGCGGGCCGACGTTGCAGGGCGGGCAGGGCAGGTCCTTCGCCAGGACGGTGCTCTTGCCGTGGCCGTCGACCTTGGTCACCGAGAAGAACTGACGGCGGTTCCAGTTCTCGCTGTCCAGGGACTCGATCGGGCCGGTGTTGTAGAGGAACGTACGGTCGTTGCGCAGCTCGGTGCGGAACCGGAACTGGTAGGTGACGTCGGGGCGGGCGTCACCGTTCGCGTCGATGTGGATCTGGTAGAGCACGTCGTCGCCGAACTCGAAGAAGTTCGGGCCGCTCGCCGGGAGCTGCAACGGAACGTAGTTGGCGATCAGGGTGACCGTGTCCGGGTCGTCGGGGCTGACGAACGCGTACAGGTCGGAACTGTCGGCCACCGGGTCTTTGCTGATCTCCGGCGCTTCGCGGTGTGAAGACATTTTTCTGAATCCTCTTCAGCTCAGCGGCCGGCGGCCTTGAGAAGGCTCGCGACGAGCTTCTTGTCGGTGATGGTCTTCAACTTCTCGCCGGAAAAGACGTCGATCGTGCCCTTCTTGGCGTCACGCACCGAGATGACCAGCGGGGAACCGTCGCCGGAGGCTTCGTTCTCACCGGCGAGGCTGAGGCCGGCGACCGAAACCGCGGAGACGCCGACGCCGGTTGCGGCGAGGGCGAGGACCCGGCGGCGGGACAGCCACTGACGTCCCGGGGCGCGGTAACGAACACGACTCATGCTTGGCCTTTCGTCGTCTGTTGGGGGCCGGACGGGCGGTGCATGTCGACGCCGATCAGTACGAGATCCACACCTGGGCGGTTCAACAAATTCTCAGAATCGGCTCACTGTCCGCGGCGGCGGCGCAGCCGGGAGAGGCCCGCACCGGCGATGACCAGGGCGGCTGCTGTGAGCGCTCCCAAAACCAGCCAGTGTCCGAGAGTGACCATCCCGGGCTCCGCGGGCTTCTCGGCGGACGTGAGCACCGTGTCGGCCGTCTCCGGAGCCTCGGAGGTGGGTGCGGGAGGAGCCGCCGCCGAGGGAGCGGCGGACGAGGGTGCGGCAGAAGAAGGAGCAGACGAGGCAGGGGTACGCGACGCCGGCGCCCTCGTCACGGCCGCCTTCTTCGCCGCGGCCGGGAAGACCAGGTCGGAGCACGAGTAGTAGGTGTCCGGCGTACTCGTCGTCTCCCACACCACGTAGAGCATGTGCCGCCCGGTCCGCTCCGGCAGCGTCACCCGCATCCGGTACGCCCCGTCCCGCAACGGCGGATCGGTGACCTCGGCGATCGGCTTCGCCCCGAGGTCGTCCCACGTCAGCTTCTTCGCCGCGGAGTAACCCGTCCGGGTGAGGAATATCCGGAACACACCCTGGTGCGGAATCGTCCCCCGGTACGACACCGCGAGCCGCTCCCCGGACTTGACCTCGGTCGCCGGGAAGTCGTCCCGGGCCAGGTCGAGTCCCCGGTAGGCGTCCAGCCCTCCACTGCACAGCTTGCCGTCCGGCACGCTGGCGCGGTCGTCCTTCACGTTCGCCAGGCGCAGGTTGTCGAAGGCGCCGAGGAAGCCCCCGGTCGCCTTGAGCGCGGCTTTGCAGGCGGCGGCCGTACGCTCGGTGCCGTTCCCCCCGCACGCCGCCGAGCGGCTGATCGGCGTCACCGGGGCGCCGTGGGCGAGGGCGGGAGTGGGAATCGCGGGCACGGAGGCGGCGGCGAGCAGGCCGGTGACGGCGAGGCGGCGGACGAACACTGGATCTCCCGGGTACGGCGGCACGGCCGGGAGTTTCCCGGCCACCCGTGGGTACGTACTTGCGGCACCGCTCGTTCAGCGACCACGAAGCTGTGATTGCATGGCCGAGTCCGGTAAGAAATCTGGAGGTTTCATGAGCAAGCCCGATGTCGGCCCCATTCCCGAGTCCCCCGCCAGCGAACTGCTGATCGAGGACATCGCTGACGGGGAGGGTCAGGAGGCGAAGTCCGGCGACTTCGTGAGCGTCCACTACGTGGGTGTCGCCCAGTCCACGGGCAAGGAGTTCGACGCCTCCTACAACCGGGGCGAGCCGTTCGGCTTCCGGGTCGGTGGCCAGCAGGTCATCGCCGGCTGGGACCAGGGCGTGGCCGGCATGAAGGTGGGCGGCCGCCGTCGTCTCGTCATCCCGCCGCACCTGGGTTACGGCGCGCGCGGTGCCGCCGGCGCCATCAAGCCGAACGAGACCCTGATCTTCGTCGTGGACCTGCTCGAAGTCCACTGACCTGCGATTTCCCGGCCCGCCCCGCTCCCGGGGCGGGCTTTCGCATTCCCGGCCGTTCTCAAGCCGAAGCCTGACCGCCCCGATAGACGGCTCCGGCACGCGTCTCGGTCCAGGACTGCGCCTCGGGCATCGCCACACCGCGGGCCGGTCCGTCGAACATCAGGCGGAACTGGGAGTCGACCTCGGTACGGAGGACGGCCATCGCCACCGTGATCGCCTCGCGGATCGCCAGGCAGGTCTCGCAGCCGGCCCGGCACCACTGATGAGCAGCCGCCACGTTGATCAGGGCGATGTGGAGCTCACAGATCTCGCGCGCGTGCCGCCGCTGGTCAGGGACACCGAGGCGATCCGCGGCCGCGGTGATCTCGTCCTCTTCGACCTGGTAGACACGGGCGGCCTGCGTGGTGAACCAGATGAAATCGTCCTGACTGATCACGGCGCAGCGACCATGGCGTCATCCCCCGAAGTTTCCCCAGGTGAGAGACGCTATCGGCGCTCCGCGATCATGGTCAATACGCTGGGTGGCCGGGGCAGCACGGCCACTCGTCCACTCCCGACCCTCCGATGAGGTATCAGATGGGTGGCCGGCGCCGCGGACGTCCCCGCGGCACCGGCCGGTCAGCGCGGCGGGCCGCCGCGGTATCGGGTGCGGGCGCGGGCGCCGACGCCCCGCATCCGGCACAGGGTGCGGGCCGGAACCGGCTCGACCGGCCCCGGGCCCGCGCTGCCGCTGGAACCGCCGGCGTCGGGCCCGAGGTCGAACGGGTCGTCGAACGGGGTCATCCGGCGCTCCGCAGCGCGGCGCAGCCGGACTCGTCGGGCAGCAGTGGGCGGAACATCACGCGCCACTGCTTGCCGGCGGAGACCCACGGCGTCTGCTGATTGGCCTTCTCGGCGGCGGCCAGCACCGCGTCCTTCTCCTTACCGGTGACCGCGACACAGCGGATCTCGAGGGCCTTGTCCAGGTAGCTGCCGGGCAGCTCGGGGCCGGGCCACGCGGTGGGTTTGCCGGACAGGTTGTCACCCGGGTCGGTCCACGGCGAGGCGAGCGCGGCCAGTTGCGCCGGCTGGTACGCCGCGGGGGCCGGCATGCCCTCGGCGGTCGACAGCGCGGTGAGCCGGTCGACGAAGTTCACCAGCTTCTTGCGGGCCGCCTTCTGCTCCGCGCTCAGCGCCGGGTCGTCGGCCTGTGCCTCGCGCAGCGCGACCGCCTCGGCGACCTGCGTGCCCTCGGCGGTGACGACGGTGACCCGGGTGCTGGGGATGTCGGCCACGCCGGGCGAGCCGAAGTCGGTGCCGTTCTTCACGCCGGCCGCGAGGGCCTCGGCGGTCAGCTCCTTGAGCACGGCCTGATCGATCTGCTGCACCTGGAGGTTGGGCAGGGCCGGTCCGGGCGCGATCAGCGGCACCGGGCCGTCGGTGATCACGCGGCCGTCGGCGTAGACCGAGATCATCGGCAGGCGGCCGAGCAGGAACTCCGGCGGGACGAAACCGCCCCGGTACTCGACGCGGATCACCGCGGTGCTGTCGTCCGAGGCGGGAACGGAGGCGCTCTCGACGACCGGGCCGGAGTCACCGGCCCCGGCCGACGTGCCCGGCCGGGCGCAGGCGCCCAGGAGGATGGGGATGGCTGCGGCGGCGATCAGGAGGCCGCGGGTTCGGGTCATGAACGGTACGACGAACCGGCCCGCCACCGGGTTCCGACTCCTCGCGACTTTCCCGCCGCAGGTGTTACGGAACCACCCTGGCGATGCGCCCCAGCACCTCGACCACGTCTCCCGCGTGCAGCTGGCGGCCGCGGCGCATGTCCACCTCGCCGTTCACCGTGACGTCGCCGGAGGCGATGACGATCTTGGCCTCTCCCCCGGTCTCGATGAGGTCGGCGAGTTTGAGGAACTGACCCAGCCGGATCATGTCCCCGTCGATCGGCACATCGCGCATCCGCTCATCATGCGGGATCTCGAAAAGTTCTGCGAACTCGTTGAACCATCGGGACGCGTGATCCGAACTACATGTCGTGAGGCATCTGGGGATGGCCCGCCGCGCGGGCGTACTGGCCGCTGTGACCACCGGCGTCGTACTCTCCGCGGCCGCTCCGGCGGCGGCGGACGTGACGGTGAGCCCGGCGACCGCGGCGCAGGGCAGTGGCGAGAATCTGTACTTCCACGTGTCCAACGAGGGCACCGTGCCGGTGACCGAGGTGACCGTGCGCACGCCGGCAGACACCCCGATCGCGGAGCTCTATCCGCTGTCCGTCGACACCTGGGCGCCGAAGATCGAGTGGCAGGAACTGAGCACGCCGATCCAGCCCATCCACGGCGCGTCGCCGATCACCACGGTGCCCAGCTCCATCACCTGGCTCGCGGTGGGCAAGACCCTCGCTCCCGGCCAGGCCGCGGACCTGGGCCTCGCGGCCGGCCCGCTGCCGCAGCTGAGCACGATGAAGTTCACCGTGGAGATGAAGTACGCGGACGGCTCGAAGGCACCGGCGCAGACGGCAACGCTGTCGCTGACCCCGTCGGACGGCTCCGCGACCGGCACCCACCACAACGGCACCGGCACCGGCACCACGGGTGATCTCACCCCGGGCGAGCAAGCCGCGTTCGACAAGATCCTGGACGACGCCGACGCCGGCCCCTCGCTGATGTCGATCTCCGGCTGGGTGGTCGCCGTGCTGGCCCTGCTCGGGGCCGGCTGGGTGATGCTGCGCAACCGGCACCGCGCCGAGGAGGAGCCGGGCGACACGCCGGCCGAACCGGAGGGCGCGGACGAGGACGAGAGCGAGAAGGAGCCCGTCGCGGCGGGCAGCGGCACCAGCAAGTGGGCCTTCAAGGGCTGACGAAGACTCCCACGCAGGCCGGGTCCTGCAGGGAAAACCTCACGCGGGTGGGCGTGAGGACGTCGTGGGCAAGCGCGTGGGGCGCTCGGCCACGACCGGCGGGTGGGGCCCCGGGCAAGGCCCGTGATCCGCGCGTCGTGCGGGCGGGGAGGCGACTCCCCGCCCGTACGCATACCCGGACCAGGACAACACGGGCCGGCACAAGAATCCGGACAGCGGGACGGCGCGGGCTCAGACCGGGACGACCCGCTCGGTGCGCAGCGCGTCGATGATCTCGTGTTCCACCCGCTCCGTCTCGTCGTGCGGTACCTGGCAGGTGCCCGCCGCGAGGTGCCCGCCGCCGCCGTAGCGCAGCATCACCTCGCCGATGTCGACGGGTGAGCTGCGGTCGAGGATCGACTTGCCGCAGGCGAACACCGTGTTGAGCTTCTGCCGGCCCCAGATGATGTGCATCGAGACGCGGGCCTCCGGGAACAGCGCGTAGACCATGAACCGGTTGCCCGCCTCGATGACCTCTTCCTCGCGCAGGTCCACGATCACCACGTCACCGTCGAGCCGGCAGACCCGGTGCAGCTGCTCCACGAACCTGGCCGAGCACTCGTGGTAGAGCTCGGAACGCTCGATCACGTCGGGCAGCGCCAGGATGTCGTGCACGTCCTGAAGCTCGATGCAGGCGTCGATGAGCTGCATCATCAGCTGGTAGTTGGAGATCCGGAAGTTGCGGAACCGGCCGAGCCCGGTCCGGCTGTCCATCAGGAAGTTGAGCAGCGTCCAGCCGGTGGGGCTGAGGATGTCGGTGAGCGTGTAGTCCGCCGAGTCGGCCTGGTCCACCGCGCGCATCAGTTCGTCGGAGACCTGCGGGAAGCGCGCCTTGCCGCCGAAGTGCTCGAAGATCACCCGGGCCGCGGACGGCGCGTCGGCGTCGATGACGTGGTTGTCCCTGCCGCCCTCGTTACGCAGGGTCTCCGAGTGGTGGTGGTCGTAGACCTGATAAGCACGGGCGTCGTACGGAAGGTTGGTGAGGATGTCCCGGTCGGTCACCTCGACGACACCGTCCTGCACGTCTTTGGGGTGCACGAACATGATGTCGTCGATCATGTCCAGGTGACGCAGCAGCACGGCGCACACGAGGCCGTCGAAGTCGCTGCGGGTCACGAGCCGGTACTTCACAGGGTCTCCCTCGGTTGCCAGACCTTTGGGACCATTTTGCCACTTTTTTCACGATAGCCCGGCCGTGTTCGCCACCACGTGGTGAACCCTCCGGTGGTTCCGCTGCGTAAGGTTCAAACGGACGGCATCGAACCGGTCGGAGGACACGCAGAAGATGGACCACGCACCTCAGCTCATCCAGGAGCGCAGCGCGCCACCAGCCACGCTGGTGATCTTCGGCGCCTCCGGTGACCTGACCCGGCGCAAGCTGCTACCGGCGGTCGAGAGCCTGGCCCGGCACAACCGGCTGCCGGATCAGTTCGCCCTCGTCGGTGTCGCACGCACGCCCATGACCGACGAGCAGTTCGCCGACAGCGCGCTCGGCAACCGCAGCCTCGCCGAGAAGCGCCAGCTCCAGGGCGGCGTGCGCTATGTCGCCGGCGGTTACGACGACCCGGAGACCTACAAGCGCCTCGCCGAGACCCTCGACGAGTTGGACGCGCAGCGCGGCACGTCCGGCAACCGGCTCTTCTACCTCTCCACCCCGGCCGGCGCCTTCGAGCCGGTGATCAACGGGCTGGCCGGTGCCGGGCTCAACCACCCGCGCGAGGGCTCCTTCTCCCGGCTGGTCATCGAGAAGCCGTACGGGCGGAACCTCGCCACGGCCCGCGAGCTGGACGCCGTCGTGCACAGCGCGTTCGACGAGCCGCAGGTCTTCCGGATCGACCACTACCTGGGCAAGGACACCGTCCAGAACGTGCTGGCGCTGCGCTTCGCCAACTCGATCTTCCAGCCGATCTGGGACCGCTCCTGGGTCGACCACGTGCAGATCACCGTCGCCGAGACGCTCGGCGTCGGCACCCGCGGCGGCTTCTACGAGAACGCCGGCGCGATGCGCGACATCGTGCAGAACCACGTTCTCCAGGTGCTCGCGCTGGCCCTGATGGAGCCGCCCGCGTCGTTCGGCGCCGAGGGCCTGCGCAACGAGAAGGTGAAGCTGCTCCAGGCGATCCGGCTGCCCACCGACCGGGACATCGCCGAGGCGGCCGTCCGCGGTCAGTACACCCGGGGCGGCACCCGTGAGGAGCTGATGGCCGGCTACCGCGAGGAGGTCGGTGTCGACCCGCTGTCGCGTACCGAGACGTATGCGGCGATGCGCCTGAACGTCGACAACTGGCGCTGGGCCGGGGTGCCGTTCTACGTGCGGACCGGCAAGCGGCTTCCGCACCGGCTCACCGAGGTGGCGCTGCAGTTCCAGCGGCCGCCGCACCTGCCGATCCCGACCGATCAGCTGACCGGCCTGGAGGCCGACGCGCTGATCCTGCGGATCCAGCCGAACGAGGGCATCTCGCTGCGCTTCGGTGCCAAGGTGCCCGGTCACTCCTTCCGGGTGCGCACGGCGAGCATGGACTTCTCGTACGACGGGACGTTCGTCGAGGAGTCACCGGAGGCGTACGAGCGTCTCCTGCTGGACGCGCTGATCGGTGACGCGTCGCTGTTCATCCGCAGTGACGAGGTCGAGCAGTGCTGGCGGATCGTCGACCCGATCATCGAGCACTGGGACCGGGACAACTCACCGATCCCGGCGTACGAGGCCGCGTCCTGGGGCCCGGCCGACGCCGACCGCCTGATCGGGCGGCACGGGCGCAAGTGGCGCAACGCGAACTGAGGTCGCGTCTTCTGCGGGGGTTGGCGGGCTCGCATAGGGTTGTTCGCAAGCCCGCCCCCTCCCCCTGAAAGACACACGCCTATGCAGGTATCGGTCGCCCATCACCCACCCAACACGGCCGTTCTGGTCCTGCGCGGATCCCTCGACATCGACACCGCGCCCGCGCTCAAGGCCAACCTCGGCCGCCTCGTCGAGCGTCCCTCGCCGCGCATCGTGGTGGACGTCTCCGGCCTCGACTTCTGTGACTCGATGGGCGTCGGCGTGCTGGTCACCGCGCACGGCCGGGCCACCGAGCGCGGCGGCTGGGTGCGCCTGGCGGCACCGTCGGGTTTCCTGCGGCGCCTCTTCGACACGCTCGGGCTGAGCGACTATCTGCCGATGAGCCCCGATGTCGCGAGTGCGCTGAACGAGGACTGAACGCCACCGTGGCAGCCGCTGGTGCGGCTGCCACGGGAAGGACAGCTTTCTCCGTACGATAAAACGTCGCTCAGCGTGCCCCGGCAGCGACCGCGTCGAGTGCCGCCACCGCCGCACCCCTCGCCCCTGCCATGTCCAGATCGGGCACCAGGGCGAAGGTCGCGGCCCGGGCCTGCTCGTCGCGCAGCTGGGTGTTCTCGCGCACGGTGTTGAGGAACCACTGCCGGAAGTGCGGCTCGGCCTCGACCACTCCCCCGCCCAGGAAGTAGGCGTCCGGGTCGGTGAAGTTGGCGGCGATCGTGAACAGCTTGCCGATCGCCTTCGCCTGCTGGGTGAAGACGGCGATCGCCAGGGAATCGTCCTTCTCACCGTAGCCACGCAGCAGTTTCGCCGCCCGCGCGACCGGCTCCGACGCGAGAGGGTGGTCCGGGAAGCGGGTCAGCCAGTAGGGCAGAAGGTTGTTCTTGATGCCGGTGAGCGAGGCGATCGCCTCCACGTCACCCTCGAAGCCACAGTTGCAGACCGGGACCGGCTGGCCCTCCTCCAGGACACCCAGCAGCGGGATCTGCACGTGGCCCAGCTCGCCGGCCATCCCGGCGGCGCCGCGGATCACCTTGCCCCTCTCCACCACACCGCCGCCGAGGCCGGTGCCGACGATCGCCGAGACCGACGACTTCTCCAGCGCCGCGGTGCCGAAATGCCGGTGATGCGCGTAGAGGGCGGCCGCGTTGGCGTCGTTGTTGTAGACGACGGGCAGCCCGAGCTTGCTCTCCAGGGCACCGCGGATGTCGAAGCCGTGCCAGGACACCTGATTGAAGTTCGTCGCGCCCTTCGACGAGATGACGCCGTGGGCGCTGGCCGGGCCGGGTGTGTCCAGGCCGACCGCGCGGACCAGGGACAGCGGTGTCCTGGTCAGCTCCAGAATGTCGGAGAACGCGGCCGCGAGCGACTCGACGGCCGACTCCGGCCCGTCCGTCACCCGGCTCGGATTCTCCACGAGGTTGCTGACGAGGAACTGCCCTGTCGCGTCGAGGACGGTGGCGTTGTTGCAGGTGCCGCCGTTGTCGAGTCCTACCACGACCCAGGACGAGGGGGTGCGTACGGTCTCTGCCTGATCCACGGTCATGAGCCTACGTCCGAGGGCCTGCCGGGGTCACGGGTGCGAGCCGATTGCGGGATCGTTAGTCACGGTTGCAGCGGTGCGGGGGTTCCGGCATCGGGCCGAACCATGGGGCATGACCACCCGCCGCACTGTGATCGCCGGTTCCGTCGCCGCCACCGCCCTCACCGCCACGGGATTGTCCGTCTCCGCGCCCGCCCAGGCCGTCTCCCCCCTGCTGGGCAGCGATCTCATTCCCCACCTGCTCCGCCGCGCCACCTTCGGCCCCACGCCGGAAAGCCTCGCCGAGGCCCGCAAGCTGGGCCTGAACGGCTGGCTGGACCGGCAGTTCGCCCCGGCCAAGATCAGCGATGCGGCCTGCGACAAGGTCCTGGCCCGCCTGCCGCTGGCCGGCGCCGACGGGGCGACCGTGCGGGCGAAGCTGTCCAAGCACTCCTACGAGGCGTTCGGCCAGCTGGGCCGGGCCGCGATCGCCCGCGCGGCGTGGAGCAACCGGCAGCTGTTCGAGTCGGCCGTCGCGTTCTTCGCCAACCACCTGCACATCGCCGCGCCGTCCAGCGGCGTCTGGGACACCCGCGCCGACTACGACGTCCAGGTGATCCGCAAGCACACCTTCGGCAAGTTCGCCGACATGCTCAAGGCCAGCGCCCGGCACCCGGCCATGCTGACCTACCTCGACCAGCGCTCGTCGACGAAGGCGCACCCGAACGAGAACTACGCCCGCGAGCTGATGGAGCTGCACACCGTCGGCCTGGTCTACAGCGAGGCCGACGTGCTCGCGGCTGCCAGGCTGCTCACCGGCATGACGGTCGGCAAGTCCGGCTCGTACACCTACGACGCCTCCCGGCACGCCACCGGCGCCGTCACCATCCTCGGCTTCAAGCACGCCAACACCGCCACCGACGGTGAGTCCGCCGCGCTCGCCTTCCTCGACCACCTGGCCCGGCAGAAGGCGACCGCCGAGCGCCTGGCCCGCAAGCTGTGCGTCCGCTTCGTCGCCGACGAGGCCCCCGCGTCGCTGGTCACCAAGCTGGCGAAGGTCTACCTCGACAACGACACCGCGATCGTCCCGGTGCTGCGGGCGCTGTTCACCTCGCCCGAGTTCGCCGCCTCGATCGGGCAGAAGACCCGCACCCCGTTCGAGGACATGATCGCCGCAGTGCGTGCGCTCGGCCTCGGCCCGGAGACCTCCGGTGTGAAGGCGCTCGACGCGCTCTACAACAACCTGGTCGACGCCGGCAACGCCCCGTTCCGCTGGAGCCCGCCGAACGGCTTCCCGGACGTGGCAGCGGTCTGGGCGTCACCGTCGGCGTTCGTGATGCGCTGCAACCTGCACCTCAACCTGGCCGCCGGCTGGTATCCCAAGCAGCTCACCCGGCCCGCGGACCTGCTGAAGTCGCTGGTACCGGTGCTGCCGGGGACCTACGGGGCGCTCGTGGACGCGCTTGCCGTACGGCTCACCGGGGCCAAGCTGCCGGCCAAGCACACCGCCGCCGTCCTCAGCGTCGCGGAGAAGCTGCCGACCAGTCCTCTGACCGCGAAGGACAAGTCGCTCGCCGGCGCCGCGCCGTACCTGATCGCACTGGTCCTCGACTCTCCCAGTTTCCAGCTGAGGTGATCTTCGTGAACCGCCGGGCTCTCCTCGCCGCCGGCGCCGGTGCCTGCGCCGGCCTGGCGAGCGCAACGCTCAGCACCAAACTCGCCTACGCCGCCGGCACCGACTACCGGGGCGACACCCTCGTCGTGATCTCGCTGCGCGGCGGATTCGACGGGATGTCCGCCATCGCACCGATCGGCGACCCCGGCTACGTCAAGGCCCGGCCGACGATCGCCCTGCCCACGAGCACGGTGATCGCCGGCGACGGCACGTTCGGCCTGCACCCCGCGCTCGCGCCGCTGCTGCCGCAGTGGAAGGCCGGCAAGCTCGCCGCCGTACACGCCGTCGGCCAGGCCAACCCGACCCGCTCCCACTTCGCCGCCATGGAAGCCATGGAGAACGCCGCACCCGGCACGTCGATCCGCAGCGGCTGGCTCGACCGGACGCTCGGCCTGACCGGCGCCACCGGTCCGCTCGCCGGCGTCTCCCTCGGCAAGGCCATGCCGGCCCGCATCTTCGCCGGTCCCGCCGCCGACATCTCGATGAACACCGTCGACGACGTCAAACTCGCCGGCGACGGCAAGCGCCCGATGGCCGCCGCGCTGCGCGCCATGTACGCCGACGCGCCCGCCCACCTCGCCGCCCCCGCCCAGGCCGCCGACCGCGCCCTCGCCGCGGTCGCCAAGATCGCGCCGTCGACCGCCGAGTATCCGGCCACCGAGCTCGCCACCGCCCTGCGCGACGTCGCCCGCCTGATCAAGGCGAAAGCCGGTCTGGTCACGGCGGCCGTCGACTGCGGCGACTGGGACATGCACGAGGGCCTCGGCAACGCGGTCAAGGGCCAGCGCATGCACGACAACCTGACCGAATTCGCCCAGTCGGTGGCGGCGTTCGTCGCGGACCTCGGCGACGAGACGATGAAGAACGTCACCGTGCTGACGATCAGCGAGTTCGGGCGGCGGGTGGCGGAGAACGGCTCACACGGCGCGGATCACGGCCACGGGAACGCGATGCTGCTGCTCGGCGGGGGTGTGCGGGGCGGGAAGGTCTATTCGCAGTGGCCGGGGCTGGCGCCCGCGGACCTGGTCGCGGGGGATCTCGCGGTTACCACCGACTACCGCTCGGTGATCGGCGAGGTGTTGCAGAAGAGATGCGGCTTGGGGTCACTCTCCGAGGTTTTCCCCGGCGTCAAACCCTCCTCCTTCGGGTTGGTTGCGGCTCGCTGAGCTGCTCGCCCTTACTTCTTTTCAAGATTTCGTACGATCCACGCAAAGTCACGCCGCTGCCACGCGATCCAGGCGGGTGGTCGCGCCCGGCGCGGCGCCCGCCGGGCTGAGATCGGTGGTTCCGCTCACCCCCACCTCTCCCGCCCCACCGCACCGATCCCTCCCACGCCCAGCCGGCTTCCCCAGCTGGCACTGAGGGGTGCCCGGTGCCCGACATGTGCCCCCTCAGCACCAGCCGCTCGGAACAGCTGGCACCGAGCGGTGCCCGGTGCCCGAAATGTGCCCCCTCAGCACCAGCCGCTCGGGACAGCTGGCACTGAGCGGTGCCCGGTGCCCGAAATGTGCCCCCTCAGCACCAGCCGCTCGGAACAGCTGGCACCGAGCGGTGCCCGGTGCCCGAAATGTGCCCGCTCAGCACCAGCCGCTCGGAACAGCTGGCACCGAGCGGTGCCCGGTGCCCGAAATGTGCCCCCTCAGCGCCAGCCGCTTGGGACAGCTGGCACTGAGGGGTGCCCGGTGCCCGAAATGTGCCCGCTGGGTGCCAGTTGGGTGGGCGGCTGCGGGTGGGAGCGGGGGTAGGGGCGCACACGGGGGTGCGTGTGCGTTTATGTGCGTTTCGACGTGGGTGGGGCGCACGGAAGCTCAACGTGTGCGATTGGACTGGCTCGGCACGCGGGCTGTTCGGTCGGCGGGCGGCCGGTGCTCGGCGTGGGCCGGGTTGTGGGCGTGGCGGCCCGAGCTGGGGGTGGACATGTCCGTTGGGGAGGGGCGCGTCGATCGTACGGAAAGAAGAATGAACGGGGCCGGCGCGTGGAAACGCACGCCGGCCCCGTTCGGTGCCGTCCCCCCAAGGCCCTGGACAGGGACGACGCGTTAGTGAGATGAAGTGTCAGCGCGCCGCGGCCGTGCGGCGTTTTGACCAGACGTCGAAGGCGACGGCGGCTAGGAGCACCGCGCCCTTGACCAGCATGACCTTTTCGGATTCGGCGCCGATGAGGCTCATGCCGTTGTTGATGACGCCCATGATGAGGCCGCCGGTGATGGCGCCGACGACTTTGCCGACGCCGCCCTGGACAGCGGCGCCGCCGATGAAGGCTGCGGCGATGGCGTCGAGTTCGAAGCTGTTGCCGGCGGTGGGGTTCGCCTGGTTGAGGCGGCCGGCGAAGATGATGCCGGCCAGCGCGGCGAGGACGCCCATGTTGACGAAGAGCCAGAAGACGACCGACTTGACCTTGACGCCGGAGAGGGTGGCGGCCTGGAGGTTGCCGCCGACGGCGTAGATCTGGCGGCCGAAGACGGCCCGGTTGGTGACCACGGTGTAGCCGACGACCAGAATCGCGAGGAGCACAAGAACCCAGGGCAGGTTGCGGAAGCGGGCCAGCTGGATGATCACGAACATGACCAGGACGGCGGGGACGGCGACCTTCAGTGCGAACAGCCAGATCGGGTCGACGGCCTGGTGGTACTGGCGGCGGGAGGTGCGGGCCCGCCACTGCACGAAGGCCATGCCGAGCACGACGGCCAGGCCGACGATGATGCTGAACAGGTCGGCGCCGCCGAGCGCACCGAGTCCGACATTGCCCAGGAAACCGGTGGTGAAGCCGTTGGCGAGGGTGCGGATCTCGTCGGGGAACGGGCCGATGCCCTGGTTGCCGAGGATCATCAGGGTGATCGCGCGGAACAGCAGCATGCCGGCCAGCGTGACGATGAAGGCGGGGATGCCGAAGTAGGCCACCCAGTAGCCCTGCCAGGCGCCGATGGCCGCGCCGAACAGCAGGGTGCCGATGATCGCTACCGGCCAGGGCAGGTCCCAGTTGACCATCATGACCGCGGAGAACGCTCCACACGCGGCAACGACCGAGCCGACGGACAGGTCGATGTGCCCGGCGATGATGATCAGGATCATGCCGATCGCCAGAACCAGGATGTACGAGTTCTGGACGATGATGTTGCTGATGTTCTGCGGCTGGAGCAGGTCACCGCCGGTCAGGATGGTGAACAGCAGGATGATCAGCGCGAACGCGATGTAGATGCCGCTCTGTTTCAGGTTGAAACCGAGGCTGAATCCGGCCTTGCCGGGTTTCGGCGCGGACGGCCCCGTGCCGCCCACGCTCAGATCGGCGTTGGTGGGTGCGACCGTCACGGCGCTACCTCCTGTTCTTCCTTCGTCATGAGGGTCATCAGACCCTCCTGTGTGGCGTCGGCGCGGGGCACCTCACCGGTGATCCGGCCGGCCGACAGGGTGTAGATGCGGTCACAGATACCGAGCAGTTCGGGCAGCTCGGAGGAGATGACCAAGATCGCCTTGCCCTCGTCGGCGAGCCGGTTGATGATCGTGTAGATCTCGTACTTCGCACCGACGTCGATGCCCCGGGTCGGCTCGTCGAGGATCAGCACGTCCGGGTTCGTGAAGATCCACTTCGACAGCACCACTTTCTGCTGGTTGCCGCCGGAGAGTTTCCCGGTGATCGCCTCGACGTTCGGCGCCTTGATGTTCATGCTGGCCCGGAACTCGTCGGCGATCTTGTGCTCTTCGTTGCCGTCGACCCAGCCACCCTTGGCGAGCTTCCCCAAAGCGGCGGCGGAGACGTTGCGTTTGATGTCCTCGATCAGGTTGAGGCCGTACCGCTTGCGGTCCTCGGTGGCGTACGCGATGCCGTGATCGATCGCCTCCCGCACGTTGCGGGCCTGGATCTGCTTCCCGTCCTTGATCAGCCGGCCGGAGATGTTCACCCCGTACGAGCGGCCGAAAACGCTCATCGCCAGCTCGGTCCGGCCGGCACCCATCAAGCCCGCCAGGCCGACGATCTCGCCGCGCCGCAACGTCATGTTGACCTTGCGGACCAGGGCACGGTCGGGCTGCGACGGGCTGTGCACGGTCCAGTCCTCGATCCGCAACACTTCCTCGCCGATGGTCGGCTCGTGCTCCGGGTAGCGGTGTTCGAGGTCGCGGCCCACCATGCCCGAGATGATTTTGTCCTCGGACAGGCCGGTCGTCTCGTCGGTCCAGATGGTCCGGCCGTCACGCAGGATCGTCACCCGGTCCGAGATGCTCATGACCTCGTTCAGCTTGTGCGAGATGATCACACAGGTGATGCCCTCGTCACGCAGCCCGCGCAGCAGGCCGAGCAGGTGCTCGGAGTCCTCGTCGTTCAGGGCGGCGGTGGGCTCGTCGAGGATCAGCAGCTTGACCTTCTTCGACAGCGCCTTGGCGATCTCCACCAGCTGCTGCTTGCCGACACCCAGCTCGATGACCGGGGTCACCGAACTCTCGGTCAGCCCGACCCGGCGCAGCAGCTGATCGGCCGCCGCGTTGGTCTTGTTCCAGTCGATCAGGCCACGCTTGGACTGCTCATTGCCGAGAAAGATGTTCTCGGCGATGGAAAGATTGTGCGCGAGCGCCAGTTCCTGATGGATGATGACGATGCCGCGGTGCTCGCTGTCGCGAATACCGGAGAACCGGCACGGCTCACCCTCGAACTCGATCTCACCCTCGTAATCACCGTGCGGGTAGACGCCGGACAGCACCTTCATCAGGGTCGACTTACCGGCCCCGTTCTCGCCGCAGATCGAGTGGATCTCCCCTCGGCGAACGTCCAGGTTGACGTCCTGCAGCGCCTTGACGCCCGGGAACGTCTTGGTGATGCCGCTCATCCGCAGGATCGTTTCGGTCATGGGCAGTGCCTCCTCCGTCCATGCGCTCGCTGCGGGTGGAGCCGCTCGCTGCGGTCGGTCATGGAACCTATGGGCGTCGATTCAAGGGGCCGGGAAGGCCGCGCCCCGCCCGCTGGGGTCGGGCGGGGCGCGGAGCCCGGATCACTTCAGCTGGTCGGCCGTGTAGTAACCGCTGTCGACGAGCTCCTTCTGGTAGTTGCTCTTGTCGACGATGAGGGACTCCAGCAGCATGGACGGAACGACCTTGTTGCCGTTGTCGTAGTCCTTGGTGTTGTTGGTGGTCGGGGTGCCGCCCTTGAGCACGGCGTCCGCCATCTCACCGGTGGTCTTCGCCAGCTGGCGGGTGTCCTTGTAGATGGTGGAGTACTGCTCACCCGCGATGATCGACTTCACCGAGGCGAGCTCGGCGTCCTGGCCGGTGACGGTCGGGTACGGGTTCGCGCCGGTGCCGTAACCGCTCGACTTGAGAGCGGAGAGGATACCGATCGAGAGACCGTCGTACGGGGAGAGCACGCCGTTGACCTTGACGTTGCCCTTGTAGGTCGAGGTCAGGATGTTCTCCATGCGCTTCTGCGCGGTGGCCGGGTCCCAGCGCAGGGTGGCAACCGTCTTGAAGTCCTTCTGGCCGCTCTTGACGACGAGGGTGCCCTTGTCGATGTGCGGCTGCAGGACACTCATCGCGCCGTTGAAGAAGAACGTCGCGTTGTTGTCGTCCGGGGAACCGGCGAACAGCTCGACGTTCAGCGGGCCCTTCACGCTGCCCTCGCTGCCGTCGGCGTTGAGGACCTTCAGACCGGTCAGCAGCGAGGTGGCCTGCTGCACGCCGACCTTGAAGTTGTCGAACGTGGCGTAGTAGTCCACGTTCGGGCTGTTACGGATCAGCCGGTCGTACGCGATGACCGGGATCTTGTTCGCGGCGGCGTTCTCCAGCTGGGTGGTGATCGCGGTGCCGTCGATCGACGCGATGATCAGCAGCTTGGCGCCCTTGGTGATCTGGTTGTCCAGCTGCTGGGTCTGCGTGGGGATGTCGTTCTCGGCGTACTGCAGGTCGACCTTGTAGCCGAGGCCCTCGAGCTGCGACTTGAGGTTGTCGCCGTCGTGGATCCACCGCTCCGAGGACCGGGTCGGCATGGTGATGCCGATCAGGGCGCCGGCGTTGTCGCCGCTGGCGGCCTCCTGGTCGGACGTCTTCTCCGACGAGCCGCAGGCCGCCATCGTCGCGACCATCGATGCGGCGGTGATTGCCGCCGCAAGACGGGGGTATTTCACTAGTTTTCTCCTCTTCGAGAGCGGTGTTACAGGGGCCGGGCCAGGCGGTGATACGCCTGGTTCCAGCGCACCCGGTCGGCGAAGTCGGCCGGGGTGGTGCGGCTATCGATCATTAGAAGCTCGGTTTGCGCCATTTCGGCGAAATCGCGCAAAGTTTCCGCTCCGACCGCCTGGGTCAGCACGGTGTGGTGCGGTCCGCCGGCGATGATCCAGCACTCCGCCGAGGTGGAGAGCGAGGGTGCCGGCTTCCAGACCGCGCGAGCCACCGGGAGCCTGGGCAGCGGCTCGTCCGGCGGGATCACCTCGATCTCGTTGGCCACCAGGCGGAACCGGTCGCCCATGTCGGCCATCCCCAGGACCACGGCGGGACCGGGGGTGGCGTCGAAGACCAGGCGGACCGGGTCCTCACGACCGCCGATGCCCAGCGGGTGGATCTCGGCCCGCGGGCGGGCCGACGCGATCGAGGGGCAGACCTCGAGCATGTGCGCGCCGAGGATCTTAGGCTCACCCGGACCGAAGTGGTAGGTGTAATCCTCCATGAATGAGGTGCCGCGTCCGGTTCCGGCGCCCATCGCCTTGACGGTCGCGACAAGCACCGAGGTCTTCCAGTCACCCTCGCCACCGAAGCCGTAACCGTCGGCCATCAGCCGCTGGACGGCGAGGCCGGGGAGCTGGCGCAGCCCGCCGAGGTCTTCGAAGTTCGTGGTGAAGGCGCCGAAGCCACCCTCGGTGAGGAAGCGCCGCATGCCCGCTTCGATGCGAGCCGCGTAGCGAAATGCGTCGGCGCTTTCACGCAGCTTGTCCGATATTTCGAAGATATCGGCATATTCGGCGAGAAGCTTGTCGATCTCGATCTCGTCGACGCTGTCGACTACAGACACGAGATCGTTCACCCCGTACGTGTTGACCGAAACGCCGAACCGCAACTCGGCCTCGACCTTGTCACCCTCGGTGACCGCCACGTCCCGCATGTTGTCACCGAAGCGGGCCAGCCGAAGCCCCCGCATGTGCTGCAGGCCGGTGGCTGCCCGGGCCCAGGCGTCCACGCGGGCCACGACCAGGGGGTCGGAAACGTGCCCGGCGACCACCTTGCGCGGCACACCGAGACGAGCCTGGATGAACCCGAACTCCCGGTCGCCGTGCGCCGCCTGGTTGAGGTTCATGAAGTCCATGTCGATGGACGACCACGGCAGCGAGACGTTGTGCTGGGTGTGCAGGTGCAGCAGCGGCTTGCGCAGCGCGTCAAGCCCGCCGATCCACATCTTGGCCGGCGAGAACGTGTGCATCCAGGCGATGACGCCGATGCAGTTGTCGTCGGCGTTCGCGTCCTGCATCAGGCGCTTGATCGCACCCGAGTCGGTCAGGACCGGCTTGCCGACGATCTCGGCGCTCAGCTTGCCGCCGGCCAGGGTCCGCTGGATCTCGGCGGACTGCGCGGCGACCCGTTCCAGGGTCTCCGGGCCGTAGAGATGCTGGCTTCCGGTGAGGAACCAGATCTGCGGTGTCATGGGTCGTCCTTTGTTCGAAAGATTCAGGCGGTGCAGGAAACGCGGCGCTGAATCGCGCGCAGGGCCCATCACGGAGAGGAACGCGGGGTGGATCGACAACATCGGGGGCTGTTCCGGCGGCGTGAATACAAGTGTTATCGCTAACAATTGCCCTGTCAACGGCGGTCGGCAACAACCCGGTAACAGCCGTGCAACATCGCCGGGTCACGTCGTCAGTCCTGCCGGTTCACCTGATCGCTCACAAGTGAACAGTAAACCCCACGGATATTCACATGCAGGCACCCCTCAGGCTGGGCGCCCCACGCTCTGCCGTTCGATCAGCCGCGGCGGCACCAGGATGTGGTCGGCGGCGCCCGAGTCGTCCCGCATCTGGCCCAGGAGCAGCGACAACGCCGCCCTGGCCACGTCTCCGAAGGCCTGCCGGACGGTGGTCAGGGGCGGGATGAAATACGCCGCCTCGGGCACATCGTCGAATCCGACGACACTCACATCATGCGGTACTCGGCGGCCTCGTTCCGACAAAGCGCGCAAAATTCCGAGCGCGAGATGGTCGTTCGCGGTAAAGATCGCCGTGACCTCCGGCATCCGCGCCAGCATCTGCCCCGCCCGGTAGCCCTCCGCGGCCGACCAGTCGGCGGACAGCAGCGGCGGAACCTCAGCACCCGCCTCCTCCAGGGTCTGCCGCCAGCCCTGGATCCGGCCGGCCGAGTCGAACCAGTCGGTCGGGCCGGAGACGTGCCAGACCGTACGGTGGCCGGCGTCCAGCAGGTGCCGGGTCGCGGCCCGCGCGCCGGCCACCTGGTCCACGGTCACCACCGGGCGGCCGCTCGCCGGGTCGCCGTCGATGAAGACCACCGGCAGATCCCCCGGAATCTCCGCCAGCGCCTCCGCCGCGGAGGCGGTGTTGGCGATGACGACGAGACCGGCCACCCGCTGATCGAGGTGCCGGTCCACCACCGAGGCGATCGACGAGCGGTCCAGCTCGCGGACGCTGCCGACGCTCACCGCGAACCCGGCGTCCGCGGCGGCCTGCTCGAACTCGGTGAGCATGGAGGCCGGTCCGTAGAGCGTGCTGTTGCGGGCGACCACACCGATCAGCTGCGAGCGGCCGGTGACCAGGGCCCGGGCCGCGCGGTTGGGCCGGTAGTTGAGCTCGGCGATGGCGGCGCGGACCCGCATCCGGGTCTGCTCCTTGACGTTCGGGTGATCGTTGAGGACGCGGGAGACCGTCTGGTGCGAAACACCGGCCAGGCGGGCGACATCCGTCATCGCCGGGCTACGGGTAATCTTGTCCACTTGCGCACCTCGGTCCGATCCATCTGCTGGTGTTTCCAAGATGTTATCGATAACACCTGGCATTCCAGAAGCCCCGTTCGGGCGTCACCGCCGAACACGTACTCTCAGGCTCGATGGAAGGCTCGATGGAAGCGTCACCCACGGCCGACGGCCGCCTCGTGTCCGGCAGCGTAGACGACGAGGGCTTCACCTCGCTGCGCCGCGCCGCCGCCCCACGGGCACAACGTTACGAGATCGGTCGATCGTTGCGGGAGCGGTCCCCCCGTTCCGACATGGCGCACTGGCGTGCCCCCGATCGCCGCGCCGACCCGGTCAGCCAGATCGCCGACTCGCACACCGGCCGGCTCGAGCACCTGATCCCGGTGCGGGTCGGCCGCATGATCGCATCGCCGTACGCGTTTCTGCGCGGCTCGGCCAACATCATGGCCGACGATTTCGCCGGCCTGCCGTGCACCGGGATCACCCCGGTCATCTGCGGTGACGCCCACCTCGGCAACTTCGGCTTCTACGCCTCGCCGGAACGGGAACTGGTCTTCGACCTCAACGACTTCGACGAGGCGCACACCGGCCCGTGGGAGTGGGACCTGCGCCGCCTGGTGGTCAGCGTCCACGTCGCCGGCCGGCAGAACGGCTTCCGGGAGAGCGCCTGCGCGGACGCGGTGAAGCACTGCGTCGAGGAGTACCGGGTGCAGATCGCCCACCTCGCCGAGCAGCCGCTGCTGGGCCGCTCCTTCGACCAGCTCGACGTCGAGGCGATGCAGTCGGCCAGCCGGGCCAGCTTCCGCGACGAGATCGACCGGGCCGCCCGCCGGGCTCGCCGCCGGACCAGCGACCGGGCGCTGCCCCGCTTCACCGAGCGGCACGACGGGACCGCCCGGCTGGTCGAGGAGCCGCCGCTGATCACCCGGCTGCCGCATGAGGAACGTGACCAGCTCGCCGGTGCGCTCGACGGGTACCTGAACACGCTGAAGCCGCACTGGGCACGGATTCTCGGCGGGTACCGGATCGTCGACATCGCTCACAAGGTGGTCGGGGTGGGTTCGGTCGGGCTCCGGGCGTACGTCGCTCTCTGCGAGGGCAGCAGTCCCGACGACGTCCTGTTCCTCCAGCTCAAGCAGGCCCGCCGGTCGGTGATCGCGCGGCACCAGCACGGGGCGCACGCCTGGCACCGGCATCAGGGGCAGCGGGTGGTCGAATATCAGCAGGCACTCCAGACGGTCAGCGACCCGCTGCTCGGGTGGACCACGCTCGGCGAACAGCAGTACTACGTACGCCAGTTCCGCGACATGAAGGGCGCCATCCTGGTGGAGGACATCAACGCCGGCGCACTCGCCGACTACGCGGGGATCTGCGGCTATCTGCTCGCCAAGTCGCACGCCCGGACCAGCGGGGCGTCCGTGATCGCCGGATACGCGGGCAGCGGGGACAAGCTCGACGATTCGCTCTGCCGCTTCGCGCGGGCGTACGCCGACCAGGTCGAGAGCGACCATGAGGCCCTGGTCCGAGCGGTCCGCCGCGGCGAGCTCCCGGCGCAGCCGGCATGAGCGGCCCGATCCCGGCCGACTCGGCGGCCCTCGCCGAGTTCTGGACCGAACGCCACCTGTGCACGCTCACCACACTGCGCGCCGACGGCTCACCGCACGTGGTGGCCGTCGGCGCCACCCTGGACACCACCGCCGGCCTGGCCCGGGTGATCTCCTCGGTGACCTCGGCGCACGTCCGGCACATCCGCCGCGGCCAGCAGCGGGTCGCCGTCTGCCAGGTCGACGGCGGGCGCTGGAGCACGATCGAGGGCCTGGCCGTGGTCCGCGACGAGCCCGAACCCGTCGCCGAGGCGGTGCGGCGCTACGCCGGGCGCTACCGCACCCCGCGCCCCAACCCGTCCCGGGTCGCCATCGAGATCACCATCACCCGGATCCTGGGCTCCGCGTCCCTGCAGGCGTCATGAGCCTGCTCCTGCTGCCCGGCCACGACGTGCCCCTCGGCCGCTGGACCACCGTCCGCAGGCTGCTCCCGCACCGGGAACGCCGCATGATCGGCGCCTGGTGCTTCGTCGACCACTTCGGCCCCGACGACGTCAGCGGGCGCCCCGGCATGCGGATCCCGCCGCACCCGCACACCGGCCTGCAGACCGTCACCTGGCTCGCCGACGGGATCATCGAGCACCGCGACAGCCTCGGCAGCCACCAGCTCATCTCCCCCGGGCAGCTCAACCTCATGACGTCCGGCAACGGCATCGCCCACTCCGAGTTCACCCCGCCCGACCACCCGGACGGCATGCACGGCCTGCAACTCTGGCTGGCCCTCCCGGACGGCGCCCGGCACGGCCCGGCCCGCTTCGAACACCACGCGAGTCTGCCCACCGTGTCGACGGACACCACCAAGGTCACTGTCGTGATCGGTCAGCTCGGCGAACTGCGCTCCCCGGCGACCGTCCACACCCCACTGGCCGGCGCCGAAATTCTGTTCACCGCCGCCTCCCGCCATGTCCTCGACCTCGACCCCGCCTTCGAGCACGGCCTCGTCGTCATGTCCGGCACGGCAACCGTCACCGGCGACCCCCTGCTTGCCGCCGACCCCCTGTTTGCCGGTGGCCCCCTCGAGCCCGGCTCCCTCCTCTATCTCGGCGACGGCCGGACCACCCTCACCATCGACACCGGCGGCCCGGCCCGACTCTTCCTCGTCGGCGGCGAACCCTTCGACGAACCGCTCGTCATGTGGTGGAACTTCGTCGGTCGCACCCACGAGGACATCGTCGCGGCGCGCGAGGACTGGATGGCCTCGCTGGGCGGCGCACGCTTCGGGACAGTCACCGGCTGCGCCGCCGATCCACTGCCGGCACCGGAATTGCCGACGGTCCGCTTGAAGGCACGAAATCGGCACGGCAAAACCTTTTGATCGTACGATCGACGCGGAGTCACCGGGCTACACCGCGGCCCAGGTGAGCCGTTCGGGCCGCTGCGCGCCCGCCGGGCGTGAGCGCGCCGTCGCCCTCACCCCCTGTCTCTCGCCCGCCTCTCCCACGCGGCCCTCTCACGCCGCGGCGCCTCTCTAGATTCCGGCGCGCCCACCCGCGGTGTCATCTGATCGTGGCTTCGCAGGACGCCCGCATTCGCGAGTCGCACAAACTGTGTTGACGACTCGGACGCCGCGGGCGGAGGGTCGAAGTCGAAAGCCACGCCCTCACCGACGAGGAGCGCGCCGTGACTCTCCGCACCTTCCTCATCCTCGCCGTACCGCCGGTGCTCCTCTCCGGCTTCCTCCCCCGCTGCTGGACGGCCGTACGCAACCGCCGCCACCCCGCCCCGCAGCCCCTCGGCCCACCGATCGAACGCCTCGCCGCCGACCTGCGCCGCCTGTTACGCCTCCACGGCGAGCTGACCGTTTCCGCCCACTCCGCCCTCTGCGCTCACCGCGTCTGGGCGGTGGAGGCCGCCATCGGCTCCCGTGCCATCGAAGCCGCCGCGGCTCTCGGCATCCCGCACCCGCACCCCGACGAGGCCGCTTCCTTGACCCGCACCCAGCTCTCCGCCCTACTGACAGCCCTGGCCACCGAGGGCCTCGTCCTCCCCCGCCGCATAGGCCACTTCACCCTCGACGGCCGCCTCTAACCAGTCCCCCCACCCCAGCTGGTTCTGAGCGTCGTCACAACGGCCGCAAGGCACCCCTGGGAGCCAGCCGGCCCAACCAGCTGGCGCTGAGCGTTACCAAAACGGACACGAGACACCGCTGGACGCCAGCCGGCCCAACCAGCTGGCGCTGAGCGTCGTCAAAACGGCCGCAAGGCACCCCTGGACGCCAGCCGGCCCAACCAGCTGGCGCTGAGCGTTACCAAAACGGGCGGGAGACACCGCTGGACGCCAGCTGGCCCGACCGGCTGGCTGTGGGTGCTGCCACAACGGGCGGGAGACAGCAATGGGGGCCCGCTCGGTGGGGCGGGAATGCGAAACGGCGGCGGGATCAAGTCCCGCCGCCGCCTCTCGTCCCGGCTCCGCGCCACAAACAGCCATCCGCGAAGGATCTCGGGGGCGTCGTCCCCCGCGGATCGTCTCGGGCGCGTGCGACCGCTCTACTGGGGGGCGGCGGCCGCGTGCCGGGGAGTCTGTGGAACCGGTTACCGGGCCCGCCAGGACTGTTGCCTCCGCGACGGGGCGCCCGTCGTTCACCCGGGCACTGCACAACCGTGACAGATGAGGGCACCATGATCCGTGTCCCGGCGCAGTGGCGTTCGACACGCCCGGGCGTCACCTTTTCAGGGTCACCCGCAAGTCTCTAGCTGGCCTCAAGAGAACCTTAAAACGTTCTTAAGTCGTCATCGGCCCCGTGACCGGGGAACAACGACTTTCGTTGATCGGGCGAGCCCTCGCCGCGCCTGCCCGGTTACTGTCGGATCCCCGGCATAGTGACTGCGTACGGCATTGAACCGGGGGCACCCTGCCGACGTATACCGGGGTGATCGACCACCTCCGGCGGGCTGCGGCGCCGGGACGGTCGGCGCCGCAGCCCACCGGGGGTTCGTTGGCAGTGCTCCGCAGGACGGTGGCGCACCGCGCAAATCCGTGATTACCCTTCCACATCCACCAGGTGGCAGGGATCGATCCGGGGCGCGAGGGGCGGGCGCCGGTGCACGGGGGTGGAACAGGGGTGAGGACGGTGGCACGGATGCGGCGACGGGGCAGCGGGTTTACCCCCAGCCGGTTCAGGGCCGTCTCATGAGCTTCGAAGACGACGAATACTGGGACGACGAGTACACCGAGTACTCGTTCATGCCACAGCACGCTGTGGTCCAGGAGAAGCACTTCGAACGGCGTACCGCCCCGGATCCGGTCATTCCCACCCGCCGCCGTGGTGACGAGGGCCTCGACGAGCCGGCCGCGCGCCGGCAGGCGTTCGACTCGCAGCGGCCGAGCTGGCTGGACGACCCGGACTTCGTACCGATCGACACCTCCGTCGAGAATCTGGCCGGCGACGAGTTCGGCGACATCGACTTCAACCGGCCCGAACTCGGCGTCGACTTCGACAAGCCCGACTTCCCGATCATCGACCCGGCGGCGCGCCCCGAGCTGCGCCGCGGTGGCTCCAGCACCCGGCGCGGCGGCCGTCACGACCGGGCCGGCACAGGACGGAGCGGCGACCGGTACGACTCGCAGCGCTACCGGGACGACGTCGCACGCCGTGACGACATCCAGGACGACCGCCGAGGCGACGAACGTGGCCGGGAAAGGCCCGCCGCACGCTGGGAGGGCGAGGACCCGCGTTCCGGCCGCCGCGACGGTCCCGCCCGTCGGCCCGCCGACCCCAGGTCCACCGGCCCCCGCTCCCTCGACCCCCGCTCCCTCGACCCCCGCTCGGTAGACCCCCGCTCTGCTGACCCCCGCTCGGTAGACCCACGCTCTGCCGACCCCCGGTCCGCCGACCCGCGATCCGCCGGCGCACCGCCGGTTGACTCACGGCCGGTGGACCCACGGTCCGTCGACGCACGGCGAGACGAGCCACAGCGCGGCGAGCCGCGACGCGACCAGGAGTGGGACGACAACGATCGGCGCGTGCCGCCCAGTGGCCGCACCATCGAGCTTCGCTCGGACGAATACTGGGAGGAGCCGGAGCGCGGTGCGCGCTGGGACGCCGGCCAGGACCGGCGCCGGGGACATGACGCGCGGCGCGGTCCTGCCTACGCGGGAGATCAGAGCGATCGGTACGGCGTACGCCCCGACGACGACCGCGACAGCCGTGGCCGCGCCTCCGCCTGGGACGAGGAGGACTTCGGCCCGATCCGCCCGCCGGGTGGACGGCGCCCGCGCCGCGACGAGCCGGACATCCGCCGTCCCGGCCCCGAGTGGCGCGACGACCGCTCGGTTGCCGGGCGCGCCCAGGTCCCCGTCGACCCCTACCGCGCCGACGGTCGCGGTGGCGGCTTCCCGGTGCGCGACGAGCGCCCCGAACTCGAACGCCCCGGCGTCGACCGGCCCGGCGAGGAGCGGCAGCCGGTTGCGCGGGACCAGCGTGTGGAGGGCCGGGCGAGCGTCGAGGAGCACGCCGGTACGGTGCAGCCGCCGGCCGCGGACGACCGTGGCCACCGCCGGCCCGAACCGGCGGCGAACGAACGCGTCGCCGGAATCGCACCGGTCAGCCCCGGCGGACGGCCGGTTCCAGTCGAATCGAACGGTTTCGATCACAACAGTCCCGATACCAACGGTCTCGATCCGAACGGTCTCGATCCGAACGGTCTCGATCCCAAGGGTGTGGACAGCCGGGCGGCGGAGCAGGCGCCGAGCCCGGACGGACCCGCCGGGAACAGTGACGGGCGGCGTGAGGGTGCGGCTTCGAGTACGGAGCAGGCACCGGGGCAGGACGCCGGTCCGGGGCCGGACGGAGGGCCGCGGGTGGTGCGGCGGGCGGATCCGCCCGTACCCCCGAAGGTTGTCAGCCGGAGTGCCCCGGCACCGCAACCCCGCGTGATCAAGTCTGCGCCGCCGGTTACGCCGCGTGTTGTCGCCGCGCCGGAGCCGGTGCCGCCGGCGCGCGTGATCGGTCCGGGTGCGCCGCAGGTCCCGGCTGAGGCCGCCCGCGCCGCGCAGGACAGTCGGACGGCTGAGCCAGGCAACGTGTCCCGGGAGATTCGGCCGCAGTCGCCGGCTACTGGTTATGCCGGACCGCCCCAACAGGCTCCTGGATACGCCGGCCCGCCGCAGCAGGCCCCCGGTCATGCTGGCCCGCCGCAGCAGGCCCCCGGTTATGCCAGTCCGCCGCAGCAGGCCGCTGGATACGCCGGTCCGCCGCAGCAGGCGCCCGGTCGTGCCGGTCCGCCGCAGCAGGCGGCTGGATATGCCGGTGGGCCGCAGCAGGGTGGAGCTGTGCCGCAGGGGCCTGTGGGACGGCCTACGGTGCCTGCGCCGCCGCCTGCTGAGGCTTCGCGGGGTGCGTTCAACCCGCCGGGTGAGAACTCGCGTAGTGGGATTCCGTATCCGGGTGAGGCCGGGCGGCCGGGGCCCGAGGTGCCGCAGCAGCGTTCGCGGCGGACACCGCGTACCGCGCATGTCTTCCTGTCCGAGGGGGACGGGCCGTGGGCGATGGTGCCGGACGACAACGCGCAGCCGCCCGCCGGTATGCGGCCGGTGTCGCCCGCGCGGCCGGCAGCGAACTGGGCGCCCGCCCCGCAGGAGGCTCCCGCGGCTCCGTCGGCGGCTACGGCTTGGCCGCCGCCGGCGCGTCCGGGTGCTGGTGCGGAACAGCCCGCCGCTTCGTGGACGACCGGTCCGCAGGTTCGGCCCGCTTCGGGTGCCGTGGGGGCGCATCCGGAGAACGCGTGGCCGCCTGCTCCGCGGCAGGACGAGGCGCAGAAGGCATCCGAGGCGCAGGCTTGGCCGCCTCCTCCGCAGGTCCCGGCAGCTCCGCAACCTCCGTCAGTCCCGCAGGCTCCGGCATCGCAGGCTTGGCCGCCTCCGCAGGCCCCGGCGGTTCCGCAGGCTCAGCCGGTTCCGCAGGCTCAGCCGGTTCCGCAGGCTCCGGCGGCGCAGGCTTGGGCGGCTCCGCAGGCCCCAGCAGTTCCGCAGGCTCCGCAGGCTCCGGCGGCTCCGGCGGCTCCGGCGGCTCCGGCCGGCAATGTGCCGGTCGGGGGTGCACCGACCGTGGCGGTTCCGGCTGGTGGCGCTCCCGTCGGCGGTGCGCCGGTGAGTGGTGCGCCGGTGAGTGGTGCGCCGGCGGGCGGTGTGCCGGTGAGTGGAAAGCCGGTCAGCGGGGCGCCGGGCGGGGCTCAGGATGGGCGGCACGCTGCCGTACCTCAGGGGCCGCGTCATGGGGAAGGCGGCGCACATGCCGCGCCGGCAGCGGCCGCGGAAGCGCAACCGACACAGGGTGCGCAGGCGCAGGCCGTGCCGCAAGAGGGTGGGCAGGCACAGGCCGCGCCGGAGCAGGGTGCGCAGGCACATGCGCAGGCCGGGTCGATGGAGGCTTCGCGTAGTCCGTGGGAGTCGCCGAGGCCGAGTGGTTCGGCGGAGGGGGTGTCTTCGAGGCGGGACCAGGTCAGCGTTCCGGCTGTGCGGCCGGGTGAGGCCGGTGGTGGGGACGCGCCGTACATGGATGCGGATGGGACTTGGCACAACCTTCGGCCGATCGCTCGGCTGGCGGTTTCCGGGCCGGACACTGAGCCTCGGCAGTACTCGGACAAGGCTGCGGGTAAGGGCTGGTTCGCGGCCTCCAAGGCGGCTGAGGACGAAGCGGTTGAGAGCAAGGCGGCTGAGGGCGAGGCTGAGGCTGAGGCGGACGCCGGAGATGCGACGCGGGACGGGGCTGATCCGGGAACGGGCGATGCCGGTCAGACTGAGCAGAGGGGGCCGGACAGCCCCAACGGCACAGAACAGCAGAGCAGCGCCGGACAGCCGCAGGTCGAGGCTGAGGCCGCGCCGCAGGGGCCGGAGCTGGCGCCGCATCTACCGCTGACGGCGGCGGATCTGTCGGCTATTCGGTGGCGGCTGGACGGTGGGACGCTGCGGGAGGTCGTGGACGACCGGGATGCGCTGCGGGAGCTGGGTGAGAGGCTCGACGGGCCGCTTGCCGACGAGGGTGACAACATCGTGCGGGCGGGGCTGCTGAGCGTACGGGCGGAGGTCTACCGCCTGCTCGGCGAGCTCGGCATGGCCGCGGCGGCGAGCCGGCTGGCTCTGGCGCACGCCGAGTCGGCGCAGGACCTGCAGTCGATGGTGATCGCGCAGGCGGAGCTGGCTCACGTGTTGCGGCTGCGGGGGGATTTCCTCGAAGCGGATCGACTGTTCCAGCGGGCGGTGGACGCGGACGTGCCGGCGGCGGTGCGCAGCGTGGTGCACGAGAACGCCGGGCGGAGCTGCTTCGACCAGGGGCGGCTGATGGAGGCGCTGGATCATTTCGCGCGGGCGATCCGGCTGGGTTCGCCGGAGGACACCGATCTGGTGGAGCGGATCGGGGTGTGTCTCGAGTCGGTCTACATTCACGTGCTGCGGGACGGCTGGGGGCCGTATCCGAGGCGGTCCGCGGAAATCCTTGGGCTGCTCAGTGAGCGGGCAACCGACGAGCCGACCGCCGAACAGCCGATCGTGAACCCGCGCTGAGTAGAAGCACGGGCTGAGTAGAAGCACGGGCGAAGGTAGAGCACGGACTGAGGTAGACCACGGGCCGAGGTAGACCACGGGCCGAGGAAACGAGCTGGCTCAGGGGTACGACGCTGTGCCGGCGGGTGTGGCACCGGCGAGCACGCTGCGACCGCGGCCGCCGGCCTTGGCCTGGTAGAGGGCGGCGTCCGCGACCCGCTGGAGCTCCTCGCCGGTGGTGGCGTGGCCGGGCAGGACGGCGACGCCGATGCTGAGCTGTGGCGGGCCGCCGGGGAGCCCGTCCGTGGCCATCACCACGGCTCGCGCCTGTTCCGCGTACCCGATGGCCTCTTGCGGGCCCGCGCGCAACAGCACAGCGAACTCGTCGCCGCCCAGCCTGGCCACCAGATGATCTTCGCCGGGAGCGGCGGCGCGCAGTGCGTCGGCGACCGTGCGCAGCGCGCGGTCGCCGGTGGCGTGACCCCAGGTGTCGTTGATGTTCTTGAAATGGTCTACGTCGATCATGACCAGGGCCAGCGGTGCGCCTCCGTGCGCGGCCGCGGTGGCGGTGGTGCCGAGCCACTCGTCGAAGGTGCGGCGGTTGGCCAGGCCGGTGAGCGAGTCGGAGCCGGCCTGGACCTCGAGGACGTCGCGGAGCCGGTCGTTGCGTTCGACGAGGCCGGCGACGACGAGCGCGGTCATCGCCATGGCCACCGTGATCGCGATCCAGTCGTTGAGGGCGGCGCCGACGTCCATGAAGGTGAACGCGACGAGGGCGTGCCCGGCGGAGATCGTCGCGACGGTCGCGCCGATCATCACGCGGCTCAGATAGGAGGCGGCGTAGAGCAGCGGCCACAGGTAGAAGAGCTGTGCGCCGGTGCTGGTGTCCTGGGTGGCCAGGTTGAGGCCGGTGACCACACCTGACGACAGGAAGGGCACGGACAGCCAGAACGCCCGCGGCAGCTTCCCGGGGCGGCGCAGGCAGGCCACCCCCGTGAGCGAGAAGGCGGCGGACGCGACGCCGAGGGCGATCAGCTCGAAGATCGGGGCGCCGAGCTTCATCAGGACGCCGGTGACGAAGTTGTACACACCGGCGGCCAGCATCAGGTAGGCGACGGCACGGGAGGCCCCGTGCGGGTCGCGTATCTGAAGCGGCAAAGTCTTCTCCTCCGGGGTCTGAAAGACCCCTTCGGTACGCCGGTGCCGCATCTGAGCCGGGGACGAGGTGGTGGCCCCCAGGGGACAGCTCATTCGGCGCGGAGGGCGACCACCGGGTCGAGGCGGCCGGCCCGTTGCGCGGGTACCACGCCGAAGATGATCCCGACCGCCGCGGAGACTCCGAACGCGAGTGCCATCGACCACCAGGTGAGCGCGGCCGGCACCGGGCTGAGCCGGTCCACGAGCAGCGCCGCCGAACCGCCGAGCAGCATGCCGAGCACGCCACCGGTGGTGGTCAGCAGCACCGCCTCGAGCAGGAACTGCACGCCGATGTCGCGGGGACGCGCGCCGACCGCCTTGCGCAGGCCGATCTCCTTGGTGCGCTCGCGTACCGAGACGAGCATGATGTTGGAGACGCCGACACCGCCGACGAGCAGGCTGATCCCGGCGATGGCGGCGAGCACCCCGGTCAGTACGCCGAGGATGTCACCGAGCACGCCGAGGATCTGCTCCTGGGTGACCGCGCTGAAGTCGGTGTCCGGGTGCCGCTCGGCGAGCGTGGCGACCACGTCGGCGCCGAGTTCGTCGATCTCCTCCCGGTCGGGGGCCCGGATCGCCAGACCGTCGATGCGCTCGGTGCCGAGGAGCCGCTGGGCCGCCGTGACCGGTACGTGCACCTCACCGTCCCGGTCCACGCCGAGGCTCTGCCCGAGCGGCTCGAACGTGCCGATCACCCGGAACCGGACACCGCCGATGGTGATCTGCCGCCCGATCGGGTCCCGCTCGCCGAACAGCTGCCCGGCCAGGCCCGCTCCCAGGACGGCCACGCGGCGGCCGGTGCTCACGTCCGTACGCGTCAGGTAGGTCCCTCGATCCAGCCGCCGCACGAAGACCGTCGGCGTGGTCTCCAGAACGCCCTGCATGCTGGCGAAACCCGAGCGCGACCCAGCCCGTACGGTCTCCCCCGAACTGATCGTGACAGCGACCCGCGTCCGGTCGCCGACCACCCGGGTGACCGCGTCGACGTCGTCGAGGGTGAGCGGCGACGAGGTCGGCGCCGCCCCCGCGGTCAGCCGCCCCGGTACGACGATCAGCAGGTTGGAGCCGAGCCCCTCCACCTGGCGTTCGATCTGTTCCTTGGTGCCGGTGCCGATCGCGACGAGGGCGACCACCGCTGCCACCCCGATCACCACGCCGAGCATGGTGAGCATGCTGCGCAGCCGGTTGGCCCGCAGGGCGTCGAGGGCGACCCGCCACGCTTCCACCACCCTCATGCGCCGCCACCCGGCGGGGCGGACACGATCAGGCCGTCCCTCATCACGATCTGCCGCCGGGCCCGCGCGGCGACCTCCCGGTCGTGGGTGACGAGCACGACCGCCACCCCGTCGGCGTTGAGCGACTCCAGCAGCGCGAGCACCGCCTGCCCGGTCGCCGAGTCCAGGTTGCCGGTCGGCTCGTCGGCGAGCAGCACCGACGGCCCGGTGACCAGCGCCCGCGCGATGGCGACCCGCTGCTGCTCCCCGCCGGAGAGCTGGTTGGGGCGGTGCCCCAACCGGTGGGCGAGGCCGACCCGCTCCAGCATCGCGGCGGCCCGTTCGCGCCGTTCCCGGCGGCCGAGCCCGCGGTAGACCAGCGGCAGCCCGACGTTGTCCTGCGCGGTGGTGCGGGCGAGCAGGTGGAACGACTGGAAGACGAAGCCGATCGTCGTGTTGCGCAGTTCGGCCAGCTCGTTCGGGGTCAGCGTCGCGACGTCGCGGCCGCCGATCAGCAGCGAGCCGCCGCTCGGCCGGTCCAGGCCGCCGAGCAGGTGCATCAGGGTCGACTTGCCGGAGCCGGACGTGCCGACCACCGCCACGTAGTCACCCGCCTCGACGGTCAGCGAGACGCCGCGCAGCGCGGGCACCGACAGCCCGTCGAGCTGATAGGTGCGCGAGACGTCGGTGGCGACGATGGCCGGCAGGCTCACCGGACCTCGGCACCGGCTTCGACCCGGTCGGCGCCGCCGACCACGATCTGCTGGCCGGCGTCCACCCCGGAGAGCACCTGCACGGTGTCCTCGCCCTGCACACCGAGCCGCACCCCGGCAGCCCGGTACCGGCCGTCGTCGACGATCCAGACGGTGTCCTGGCCGTCCTTGCTGAGCACGGCGGAGGCAGGCACGGTGACGGCCGAGGTGGCCTGCCGCACGCTCAGCCGGATCACCGCGCTCATGCCGGGGCGCGGTGCGGGTGCCGCCTCCTCGGTTCCGGCGTACGAGCCGGCGGCGAGGTCGAGCCGCACCCGGTAGGAGACGCCGCCCCGGGCCGACGTGGTGGGAAGCAGGTCGGTGGAGCGCACCGTGGCCGCGTAGGTGGCTCCGGGTGCGGCGTCCAGCTCGACCCGCGCCTTGACCCCGGTTTCGACCAGGAGCACGTCGGTCTCGTCCACCTCGGCGGACAGGCCGAGCCGGCTGGTGTCGACAACGGTCAGCACCGGGGCGCCGGCGGCCACGAACCCGCCCTCGGGGATGGTGGTGTCGACACCGGCGGCGCCGGCGGCGCCGGCACTCTGCGGCAGCTGGCCGCCGGACTCGAGGAGGCCGCTGAGCGAGGACGGGGCGGCGGGGGCCGTACCGCCCAGTTGCACCACTCCGGCCACGGGTGCGCGGAGGGTCAGTGCGTCGACGGCGGCGTCGGCGAGCTCGTACGCCTGCTCTGTCTGCAGCCGCTGCGCCGCGGAGAGCGCGCCAACCGCCCGGCTCAGCGACGCGACGCCGCGCTGCACCGACCGCACCGCGGCGCCGGCCGCCTCGGACGCCGCCGCATACTGCTCCCTGGCGGCATCCACCTGGCGTTTCAGCGCCTTCTTCAGCTCCGGGTCGGCGATCTGGTCGGCGGCCTCGGCGGCCTGTTCGAAGGCCTTGCCGGCCTGCTTGTCGGTGCGTTCGCGCACGGCGGTGAACCCGGAGGTGCCGGTGGGCACGCCACCGCCGGAGGGCGCCTGGTCGAGGGCCTTCTTCGCCGCGTCGCGGCGGCGCTCCAGCTCGGGTGAGTGGATGACGGCGAGCACGTCGCCCTCGGCGACCTTCTCGCCGGGCTCCACCAGGAGGTCGGTCAGGGTGCCGGCGGCGGGAGCGGTCAGGGTCGCGGCGGTACGCGCCACGACTGTCCCGGGCGCCTCGACGATCTCGTCGACGGTGCCGAGGGTGGCGGTGCCCAGGCGGACACCGGGGGCCTCGTCGTCGCAGGAGGCCGCGGTCATGGGGAACAGCACCAGGAGACCGGCGGCGATGATCACGGTCCGTGAGCGGTTACGGGACACAGAGGCCACTCTATGTCGTTCATGAACGAACAACAGGCCGCCCTCAGGAGCGAGGACGGCCTGCCGATGGCTGCCGATCAGGTGCCGGGCCGGCGCCCGATCACCTTCACCGTCATTCCGATCTTGCCGATGCTCCAGTACTTCTGAGCGTCCTGCTTGAGCAGGTTGACGCAACCGTGCGAACCCCGCCACTTGTCGTGGAGGTAGGTGGTGGTCTGGTGGAACCCACGCCCGCCGATGAATCGCTGCCAGTACGGCAGCCACACCTCGTACGGGTCGGACCACTCCTTCTTCGTCCGCTTGTTGATCGTGAAGGTGCCCGCCGGGGTCCGGTAACCCTTGTAGCCGGTCCGCGTGACCGTCGGCTTGACGTGCACCTTGCCGTTCTTCATCACCCACGTCGTCTGCTGCGTGAGGTTGACGCAGAAGGTGATGCCCTTCTTCTTCGCCTTGCAGGCCGCCGTCTTCGTCGACGCCAGCCGCTTGGCGACGTCATAGGTCGTCGGGCCGGCCAGGCCCTTGGCCGGCTGGATGCCGAACCGCTTCTGGAACTTGACGATCGCGGTGCAGTCGGCGGCGGACTGCTTGCCGTCGACCGTGACCGTTCCGTATCCACCCAGCTTCTTGAGGTAACCCTCGACCTGCTTCTGGTACTTGCCGGTCGCGCACGACGCGGCAGCCGCCTTGGAGACCACCGTGGTGGCCAAGGCCGCGGTCACCGGGGCGCTGCGCACAGCGGCACCGGCACCGGCCGGTGTCAGCGCGATCGCACCGAGACCGCCACCCACGAGCACCGCCATGACGGCGCCGGCGAGGCGGGCGGTAACCCGTCTTCCTGCCAATTTCCATCCTCCCCAGGAGTGGTGTCCGCACATCGAAGCACAGCCACCCCACCCGTGACATGCCGGGAAGGAGGGTGACATGAAACCGGGATGCCATCGGCATCCCGGTTCGGTGTTCGAGGCGGATCCCGCTCCGGGGAGTCAGCTGTTGATCAACGCAAGGTGAGGGATCAGCGCGGTGTCGCGAAGTCCTGCACCCAGTAGGGGGTGTCGCCGCGGGAGAAGGCGAGACCCAGGCCCACCTCGTCCATCCGGCAGTCGAGGATGTTCTCCCGGTGCTCCGGGCTGTTCATCCAGTCGGTCACCACCTCGTAGGGGGTGTTCTGGCCGCGGGCGATGTTCTCGCCGTAGCGCTTCCAGTCGTACCCGGCGCGGGAGACCCGGCTGCCGGCCCGATCGCCGCGCGGGTCCTCGTGGTCGAAGTAGCCGCGCTGCGCCATGTCGGCCGCGTGCCGGTTGGCCGCCTCGATCAGCCGCCGGTCCGCCGACAGCGGGCCGCAGCCGTGACTGCGGCGGTTGCGGTTGACCAGGGCCAGGACCTGCTGCTGCACCGGCGCGGACGGGCTGGCGGAGACCGACGAGGCAGAGACCGCGGTGCGGGCGGCGGCGAGCGGGTCGGCCGCCGGGCGCGCGAAGCCGGGTGCCTGCCGCTGCCGCAGCTCGGCGTCGGCCCGCGGGCGAGGCCGTTCGGTGGCGGGCTCCGGCTCGTCAGCGCGGACAGGCGCCGGCAGCGTCCGCCTGGTCACCCTCGAGGGAGACGAGGAAGGAGAGGGGGATGGATCGATCAGGACGGGATCGATCGGATCCGCTGACTGCGCCAATGGCGGCTCCGCCGCGCTGCCGGCCCGCGGGCGCCGCGGCGGCGGCTCGGCCATCGGCTCGCTGTCCGGCACGTCCATGTCGGGGAACGGCCCCAGCAGGTTGTCCCCGTCCAGTCCCGGCAGGTTCGGCTCCTCGAAGATGCTGAAATCCGCAACGTCCGAACCATCCGGCGACTCCTGTGCCAGCGCGTTCGCGGCGATACCGCCCGCGCCCAGTGCCGCGGCAGCCACACAGAGCGCTACCAGAGGTTTCCGCATACCCGGTTGATCCCGTCGAATCGCGCGCCGCGGCCCATCCGCGGCGCTCTCGCCAGTTGACCAACGGCGTGGGCCCGGCCCGGTCACTGCGCCGCCGGGCGCGCGTCACCCGGCCTTACCGCGAGAAAGTCTCGGGGGTACGGGCTGAGCTGCGCGGACACGGATGGTCCCGGAACACGGACGTCGCACAATCGCACCGCGTTCCGCGGTTCTTCCCTCTACCGGGGTAACCCGCTCAGCTTCTCCTTGACGGCCGGGCGGCGGGCGCGGTGGCTCCCGCGTCATCGCTACGGTTTCGCGGTGCGTAATCGATACCTGGACCTCCTTCGTGCCGCAGCCATCGTCCGGGTGATCGTTTATCACCACTTCGGCTGGGCCTGGCTGTCCATCGTGTTCCCGGCCATGGGCGTGATGTTCGCGCTAGCCGGGTCGCTGACCGCCGCGTCGCTGACCAGACGGCCGGCGGGCAGCGTGGTCACGTCCCGGCTGCGCCGGCTGCTCCCGCCGCTGTGGCTGCTCGGCGTCCTCGCCGTACCGGCGATGATCGGGCTCGGCTGGGCACAGGAGGAGGACGGCGCACACCCCTTCACGCCCTGGAAGCTCGTGTTCTGGGTGCTGCCGCTCGGCGACCCGCCCGGCAGCGAGCTGGGCATCGACGTGTGGGAGCCGCTCTGGTACATCCGGGCGTACGTGTGGTTCATCCTGCTCTCGCCCCTGATGTGGTTCGTCTACAAGAAGATGGGCGGCGCCGGCTGGCTGCTGGCGCTCGCACCGATCGCGGCCATCGCCTTTCTGGACAAGACCGGGCTCGGACTGCCGGAGGACGCGGACGCGGTGATGTGGGACCTCGTCACGTACGGTGCCTGCTGGATCGTCGGCTTCACCCACCGTGACGGACGGCTCGCCCGGCTCAGCTCCGGTGCGGTCCTCGGCATCGTCGCCGTGCTCGGCGCCGCGGCCCTGTACTGGCAGAGCGGCCACCAGGGTGAGGACGCCTGGGACCTGAACGACGTCTCCGAGTCGCAGTCGCTCTGGTCGCTGGCCTTCGTGCTTTTGGTGCTGCGCTGGCAGCCGGACATGACCTGGCTGTCCCGGATCCGGCCGCTGGACCGCTTCGTCACGCTCGTCAACGCCCGCGCCGTCACCATCTACCTCTGGCACAACCTGGCCATCGTGGCGCTGTGGCCGGTGCTCACCTACGTCGCCCTCGACGACGTGGGCCGCTTGGAGGGGCCGGTCTCGCTCGCCGCCGCCTTCCTCCTGACCGGGGTCGCCGTGCTGCTCTTCGGCTGGGCGGAGGACCTGGCCGCCCGGCGCCGGCCGCGACTCTGGCCCACGAGCGACGGTCCGGTGCCTGCCGCGGAACCCGCCGAACCCGCCGGGCCGGTTCCGGCCGGGTGGCCGGAGGTCGCCCGCGACGGCACCCCGGTCAACCCGGTCGCCGTCACCCACGGCCCGGCCGCCGAAAAAGCACGCGGGCACGCCGCCGAAGAAGCGCACCGGCACGCCGGAGAAGTGGTGCCGGGCTTCATGGACACGGCGGACATGCCGGTGGCCGGGCGCCCGCCCGGGCAGCATCGGCCCAGCCGCCACCCGGACACCCCGGAGCCGATCCGCTTCAGCAACGGTCACGACGACCGCACCTAGGCAGGCCGGTCCCGGCGCGCGGAGGGCGGCCGCGCGCCGGGACAGGCCGACAGCTCCCGCAGGTGCCGGTGACGGCGGTGCGCTTCGGCCGTACCCGATCCCGGTCTGTGGGGTGAAAGCCCTGCTCACGGAGTTGAGCGAAGCTCATATAAGACGGACCGATCCTGGCTAGCCTGAGCGCGTGAGTGGGCAGCACGGCGAGCTGGTGGCTCCGGCGGGTGAGGCCGGAGTCCTCGCGCTGGTCTTCCGGGCCGGGCCGCTGTTCTGCGCGCTGCCCCTCGACGAGGTCGTGGAGACGATGCGGCCGCTGGAGACGCGGCTCCTGGCGGGAACGCCGCCCTACGTCCGCGGTCTGACCATCCTGCGCGGCGCGCCGGCTCCGGTGATCGACGTGACCCGGCTGCTGACCGGGCGGGACGGTGAGATCGACAGGTACGTCGCGGTGCGGGCCGGGCGCGGCCTGGTGGCCTGCGGCACCGGGCCGGTGCTGGGCGTTCAGCAGATCCACGTGGAGCCGCCGGACGGGCCGGCCGCGCTGTTCACCGGGGTGTCGAAGGCCCTGATCGCCGCGGTCGGCACGTTCGGTACCGACCCGCTGCTGCTGTTGCACAGCATCGGGACGGTGCCCGACGAGGTGTGGGCGGCTGCCGGTGCCGCCACCGAGGTGGCGGCGTGATCAGCGGCGCGGACCTGACCCGGTTCCGCGAGTCGCTGCAGCGGCGGCTGGGCTGGACGTTCGCCGAGGGCGACGGCGTGCAGACGACGGCGGTGCTCACCGAGCGGGCGCAGGCGCACGGGCTCAGCGTGCGCGGCTATCTCGACCGGCTGGACGGCCGGCGCTGGACGGCGGAGACGGCGGCGCTGGCCGAGGCGCTGAGCATCACCGAGACGTACTTCTTCCGGCACGCGGAGCAGTTCCGGGTGCTCCGCGACCGGGTGCTGCCGGAGCGGGTCACCGCGCGGGGCGGGCAGCGGGTGCTGCGGTTGCTGTCGGTGGGCTGCTCGTCGGGTGAGGAGGCGTACTCGCTGGCGATCGAGGCGTACCAGGCGCGGCCGGCCACCGACTGGATCGTGTCCGTGGTCGGCGTCGACGCGAACCACCGGATGCTGGAGCGGGCCGCCGCCGCCACCTACTCGCGGTGGTCGCTGCGGGAGACGCCCGCCACCACGGTGCGCCGCTGGTTCCGGCCCGAGGGCGACCTCTTCCGGGTGGCCGGCGAGGTCGCGGACAACGTCCGGTTCGCCGAGAACAACGTCGCCCTCGACGACCCGCAGCTGTGGCAGACCGGCCGGTACGACGTGATCTTCTGCCGGAACCTGCTGATGTATCTGACACCGGACACCGCTGCCGGTCTGATCGGCCGGATGACCCGGGCCCTGTGCCCCGGCGGCTACCTGTTCCTCGGGCACACCGACTCGCTGGGCAGCAAGCCTGAGGGGCTGGAGCCGCAGTACGACTCCGGGACGGTCTACTACCGGCGGCGGGATTCCCGGCCCGCGCCGCCGCCCCGGCCGTCACCCCGGCGCACGACGGCGATCCGGCACGTGGCCCCGGCCGAACCCGGCGGCGGCGAGATCCATCAGCGGGCGATCGGGCTGATGCGCGACGACCGCTTCGCCGACGCCCTGAACCTGCTGGTCATGGGCGGTGTCTCGGGCAGCCGGGAGCTGCTGCTGCGCGGCGTGCTGCTGGCACAGGTCGGCCGCCTCGCCGAGGCCCGCGACGCCGCGCACCGGCTGATCGACTCCGGCGGGCCGCACCCGGACGCGCACCACCTGCTCGGTGTCTGCCACGAGCTGGACTGCGCGGAGCAGGCGGCCGGGCAGTACCGGCTGGCCGCGTACCTGGACCCGGACTTCGCGATGCCCCGCCTGCGGATGGGCCTGATCGCCCGCCGCCGCGGCGACGACCGGGGTGCGGCGGCCCACCTGGAACCCGCCCTCGACCTGCTGACCCGTGAGGACGAGGAGCGGATCACGCTGTTCGGCGGTGGGTTCGGCAGACTGGCCCTGACCACGTTGTGCCGTACCGAGCTCGACGTGTGCTGCGGGGTTCGGCGGTGACCGGGCGGACGGTGGCCGAGCGGGTCGCCCGGCTGCGCACCGACTTCGACGCCTCGTTCGCCGAACCGGCCCGGCTCCTGGACGGCGAGACCGTCGAACTGCTGGCCGTGGGTGCCGGCGGCAGGCCGTACGCACTCCGCCTCGACCAGGCCTCCGGTGTCCACCCGGACCGGCCGGTGACCGCCCTGCCCACCACCCTGAAGGCCCTGCTCGGCGTCGCCGGTTTCGCCGGCGTCGTGGTGCCCGTCTACGACCTGGCCGCCCTGCTCGGCCACCCTATCGCGCAGCGGCCCCGCTGGCTGGTGCTGACCAGCGGGACTCCGGCGCTGGCGCTCGCCTTCCACGAGCTCGACCATCACCTGCGGGTGCCGGTGACCGACCTGGTCGACGGTGCCGGGTCCGGGGGGTACCTGCGCGGCATGGTGCGGCTGCCGGACGGCAACCGGCCGATCATCGACGTCCCCGCCACCCGCGCACTGGTCCATCAGCTGGCGGGGCACCCGCTCGGACGTGAGGAGCCTGCATGATGGCCGGACGAACCTACGGCAGCAAACTGGCGATCGGTGTGACCCTGACCGTCGCCCTGACGCTGCTCTCGATCGCCACCTCGGTGATCGGCCTGGCCGTCGTGGTGAACGCGAAGGACCAGGCGATCACCGCGGCCGCCGAGGACCTGACGAGGGCCGAACGGGTCGGCAGGATCCTGGAGACCCGGCTCGCCGACTTCCGCGCCTACCTGCTGTACGGGACCAAGGACTTCGCGGACAAGACGGAGGAGGACCGCAACCGGTTCCGCGACGAGCTCGGCCTGCTCCGGGCCAGCCTGACCGGCCCGGCGGCCGAGCTGCTCACCCAGGTGGAGGCGATCGAGGTGAAGCACGCCGAAGCGGTGACCACGGTGATGACCCGGCGCTCGCAGGTGAACTCCATCGAGGCCGCGATCCGGCTCAACGATGAGCTGGCGAGGCCGTTGCGGGAGCAGCTCGAGGCGAACCTGGCCACGCTGGTCGCCCGGGTGCAGGCCGACGTCGAGGGGGGACGCAAGAACTCGTCGGAGCGAACCGTGCTGGCCATCACGGCGATCATCAGCCTGGGTGCGCTCACCGCGGTCAGCGCGATCGCGGTGGCCTGGCGGCTGAGCCGGGACCTGCGCCGCGAGGTGGGCGCCGCGGTCGGGCACATCCAGAGCTCCTCGGCCCAGCTCGAGGCCGCCGCCGCGCAGCAGGTGAACGGCGGCCGGGACCAGGCGAGCGCGATGAGCGAGATCACCACGACGATCAGCGAGCTGCTGATCACCTCCCGGCAGATCGCGGACTCGGCGCAGCGGGTGTCGCAGATCGCCGAGGAGACCGAGTCGGCGGCCCGCAACGGCGACTCGACGATCGACCAGACCCGCGCCTCGATGACGGCGATCCGCTCCCAGGTCGACCAGATCGTGCAGCACATGCTCGCCCTCGGAGAGAAGTCCCAGCAGATCGGCCTGGTCGTCGACCTGGTGTCGGAGCTGGCCGAGCAGACGAACATCCTGGCCATCAACGCCACCATCGAGGCGAGCGGTGCCGGGGAGTGGGGACGGCGGTTCGCCGTGGTGGCGGAGGAGATCCGCAAGCTGGCCGACCGTACGGCGGCGTCGGCCAAGGAGATCCGGGCGCTGATCGACGACGTCCGGGGTGCGGTGAACACCACGGTGATGGCCACCGAGATCGGGGCGAAGGCGGTGGACGCCGGTGCCCGGCAGTTCGACGACGCCACCAACTCGTTCCGGGCGATCGTCCAGCTGGTCGCCACCACCAACGACGCCACCCGCGAGATCGAGCTCTCCACCAAGCAGCAGACCACCGCGGTCGAGCAGGTGAACGTGGCGGCCTCGGACACCGCGCGGGTGTCGCGCGAGACCGAGGCGAGCGCGGTGCAGACCAAGCAGACCGCGGCGCACCTCTCCACGCTCTCCGGCGACCTGCTGGAGCTGGTCGGCACCGGACGGCGCTGATGGCAGAGGGCCGCGATCCCCTCCGCTATTTCCGGCTGGAGGCGCGGGAGCTGGTGGACCAGATCAGTTCCGGGGTGCTCGACCTGGACCAGCGGCCCGGGCCGGAGCCGGTGGCGCGGCTGCTGCGCATCGCGCACACCCTCAAGGGCGCTGCCCGGGTGGTGAAGCAGAAGGACATCGCCGACCGGGCCCACGCGTTCGAGGAGATCCTGGTACCGCACCGCACGGACACGTCGGGCCTGGCCGCCGAGCAGATGCGCGAACTGCTGCGGCTCAACGACGAGATCGAGGCGCAGGTCACCGTCCTGGAGCAGCCGCCCGCTCTCGAAGCGGCTCCCGGGCCCGCACCACCCGAGGCCCCCGCCGAAGCGCCGGGCGAGCCGCCGCCGGGCCTGCCGCCGGAGGCCGGGGTGGCGCCCCGGGCGGCCAGCGCCGACCTGGACGACCTGCTGGACGCGATCGGCGTGGCGAACGCCCGGATGGCGCCGCTGCGCTCCGGCTGCGAGACCATCGAAGCTCTGCGCCGCCGGGCCGAGAACCTCGCCGACCAGCTGCGGGTGGGCCGGGCCGCGCCCGCCCTGGCGACCCGGGCCACCGCCGAACGGCTGGCCGGCGAGCTGGGATCGGCCGGGCGCCACTTCACCGACGCGGTGGACCAGATCGAGCGGGAGCTCGACGACGTCCGGGCCAAGGCGGAGGGGCTGCGGCTGGTACCGGCCGGGAACATCTTCACCGCACTGCGGCGCGGGGTGCGCGACGCCGCCGACGCCGAGGGCAAGCGGGTGCGGTTCGAGTCGTACGGCGGTGACGTCCGGATGGGCGCCCACCTGCTCGGCCCGGTCAGCGGCGCGTTCCTGCACGTGGTGCGCAACGCGGTGGTGCACGGCATCGAGCCGGAGGCGGAGCGGCTGGCGGCCCGCAAACCGGCCGAGGGGACGATCGCGGTCGAGGTGGAGCGGCACGGCCGGTTCGCGGTCTTCCGGTGCGCCGACGACGGGCGCGGCTTCGACCTGGAGGCCCTGCGCAGCACCGCTGAGGCGCGGGGTCTCGTCAAGCGCGGCTCCGGGCCGGCCGACGCGCGGGAGATGCTCGATCTGGTGCTGCACGGCGGTATCAGCACGTCACCGCAGGTGACCGAGGTGGCCGGGCGCGGCATCGGCATGGACGCGGTCCGCGAGGTCGCCGCGCAGCTGCACGGTCAGGTGACGGTGCGCAGTTCACCCGGCGCGGGCGCCACCGTCGAACTGACCATCCCGCTCGCGCTGCTCAGCATGACCGGCCTGTCGGTCGAGGCGGGCGGCACCGTCGCCACCGTACCGCTGGACTCGGTCCGCGGCTGCCTGCGGCTGAGCCCGGAGGAGGCGGCCACCGCGGCCGGCACCGGCCGGCTGGTGTACGAGGGTGTCGCCGCACCGTTCCTGCCGCTGACCGAGATCCTGCACACCGGTGGCACGGTCACCGACTCCCCCGGCCCCGGCGCCGCCGTCATGGTGAACGGCGACAACGGCATGGTGGCGATCGGGGTGGACCGCCTCACCGGGACGTCCGCGCTGGTCGCCCGCCCGCTGCCGGACCTGGCCCCGGCCAGCGCGGTGATCGGCAGCGTCGCGGTGGACGCCGACGGCAACCCCCGGCTGGTGCTGGACCCGGAGGGCCTGGTCGCCGAGGTGCTGCGGGGCCACCTGGCCGGCGCGCGCCCGGGCAGCGGGCCGACGGCCACCCCGCTGCCGATCCTGGTCGTCGACGACTCGCTGACCACCCGGATGCTCGAGCGCAGCATCCTCGAGTCGGCGGGGTACGAGGTCGACCTGGCCGCCTCCGGCGAACAGGCCCTGGAGATGGCCGGCACCCGCGGGTACGGCCTGATCCTCAGCGACATCGACATGCCCGGCATCGACGGGTTCACGCTCGTCGAGCGCACCCGCGCCGACCCGGCACTCGCCGCGGTCCCCGCGATCCTGGTCAGTTCCCGGGGCAGCGCGGCGGACCGGGACCGGGGCCGGGCGGCCGGCGCCTCCGCCTACGTGGTCAAGGGCGAGTTCGACCAGGAGGAACTGCTGGGACACATCCGGCGGCTGGTGGTGCGCTCATGACCCGGGTACTCATCGTCGAGGACTCACCCACCATGCGCGGCCACCTGCGCGAGGCGCTCGCCCCGGACCCGCAGTTGACGGTGATCGGCGAGGCCGTGGACGGCGAGCGTGCGGTGGAGATGACCGCCCGGCTGCGGCCCGACGTCATCACGATGGACATGATGCTGCCCGGGATCAGCGGGCTGGCCGCCACCGAGCAGATCATGGCGGAGCATCCGACCCCGATCCTGGTGGTCTCGTCGGCGGACCGGCAGGAGCTGTTCAGCACGTACAACGCTCTCGCGGCGGGAGCGGTGGACGTGATGGAGAAGCCGCGCGGCGACGACTCGGACGTGGACTGGTCGCAGCGGCTGCGGGCGGCGCTGCGGATGGTGGCCCGGATCCGGGTGATCACCCATCCGCGGGCCAGGCTGGACGGGCGTTCCGGCACGGCACGGCCGCACCCGCCCGCGCCGGCACCGGTCAGCGACGTGCTCAGCGTGGTCGCCGTCGGTGCCTCGACCGGCGGGCCGGCCGCCATCACCGAGCTGCTGCGGGAGCTGCCGGCCAGCTTCCGCACGCCGGTGCTGTGCGTCCAGCACATCGCGGCGAGCGAGCAGTTCGCTGTCGCCTTCTCCGACTGGCTGGCCGGGCAGACCGGCCGCAACGTGCGGTACGCCGTGGACGGCACCCCGGTCAGCCGGGCCACCGGCCAGGTCCTGCTGGCTCCACCGGACCGGCACCTCTTCGTCCAGGATCACCTGCTGCGGCTCAGCGACGGACCGCCCCGGCACTCCTGCCGCCCCGCGGTGGACGTGCTGTTCGAGTCGGTGGCGACCGCGTACGGCCCCGCCGCGGCCGGGTGCCTGCTCACCGGGATGGGCCGCGACGGCGCGTCCGGCCTGCTCCAGATGCGCAGCCGGGGCGCGATCACCTTCGCCCAGGACGAGACGAGCTGCACCGTCTACGGCATGCCCCGGGAGGCGGCGCTGCTGGGTGCGGCTGCCCACGTCATGCCGCCCGCCCGGATGGCCGCGCGGCTGGCCGGGATGAAGCTCGCGGGTGACCGGCGATGACCCCGACCGTGCTGATCGTGGACGACAGCCTGACCGTGCGGATGGACCTGCACGAGGCGTTCTCCGACGGGGGCTTCGCCACCATCCTCTGCGCGACCGGGGCGGAGGCCCGGACGGCGTTCGCCGGCTCGGTGTTCGACGCGGCAGTGCTGGACGTGCTGCTGCCCGACGCGGACGGCCTGGAACTGCTCACCGAGCTGCGCCGCACACCGGGGCACGGCGAGGTCATCACGCTGTTGCTGTCCAGCGAGAGCGAGGTGAGCGACCGCCTGGCCGGGCTGCGCATCGGTGCCGACGAGTACGTGGGCAAGCCCTACGACACCGGCTACGTGGTCTCCCGCACCCGGCAGCTGCTGAAGGAGCCGTCGGACTCCCCCTCGGACCGGTCGACAGTGCTGGTCATCGACGACAGCCTGACCTTCCGGGAGAAGCTGCGGGACCTGCTCGAACCGGAGGGGTACGCGGTGCTGACCGCGGCCAGCGGCGAGGAGGGCCTGCGGACCGCGGCGGACAAGCGGCCCAGCGCGGTGATCGTGGACGGCGTGATGCCCGGCATCGACGGCGCCACGGTGATCCGCCGGGTCCGCCTCGACCCGGCGCTGCGGGACACACCGTGCATCCTGATGACCGCCGCCGACGACTACGCCACCGAGATGCAGATGCTGGAAGCCGGCGCCGACGCGTTCGTCCGCAAACAGCAGGACCTCGCCGTGGTGCTGGCCAAGCTGGCCGCGGTGCTGCGGCAGAGCGCCGAGCACCTGCCGATCGAGGTTACCGGAAGCCTGCACGGGCCGGGCAAGGTGCTCACCGTCAGCCCGAGCCGCGACGAGCTCGAGATGTGGGCCGAGGCCCTGCTGCCGGACGGCTACGACCTGGTCCGCGCCTCCGGCATCGACGACGCCCTGGAGCTGCTCTCGGCCCAGCCGGTCGACTGCATAGTGCTGGGCACCGACGGCGACCTCGACCGGGCGCGCGAGTCGTGCCGCCGGTTCCGCGAGGTGCCGCAGGTCGGCGACCTGCCCGTGGTGATGACCGGCGACGAGGAACGGATGCTCGACTGCATGGCGGCCGGCGCCGACGACTACGTGCGGCAGGCGGACGTGCCCGAGGGCCTCAAGGTGCACGTCCGGGCCCAGATCCGCCGCAAGCAGTCGCACGACGAGGCGCGCCGGATCCGCGAGGAGCTGATGCGGCGCGAGCTCGACGCGACCGAGGAACGCGCCGCCCGCCGGCTCGCCGAGACCCGGGCCGCCCTGGTGGAGGAGCTGGAGTGGCGCAACCGGGAGCTGGAGGCGTTCTCCGGCTCGGTCTCGCACGACCTGCGCGGCCCGCTCCAGGTGATCAGCAGCTTCTGCGAGCACATGCTCGACGAGGAGGACGGCGAGCCGATCGGTGAGATGACCAAGCACCGGCTCAGCCGGGTGCACGCCGCCGCGATGCGGATGGCCGATCTGGTGGAGTCGCTCCTGATCCTCGCCCGGGCCAGCCGCGGCGAGCTGCGCAGGGCGCATTTCGACATGTCGGCGACGGCACGCCAGGTGATCGCCGAGGTCTCGGCCCGGGATCCGGACCGGCAGGTCACTTTCACCGTACGGGAGAACATGATCGCCGACGCGGACGAGGGCCTGGTCCGGGTGATCCTGGAGAACCTGATCAACAACGCGGTGAAGTTCAGCTGCAAGGTCGACCAGCCGGCGATCGAGGTCGGCGTGGAGGGCGAGCGGTTCTACGTCCGCGACAACGGCGCCGGTTTCCCCGCCGACCAGGCCGGCCAGCTGTTCCGGCCGTTCGCGCGGCTGCACGACGCCCGTGACTTCCCGGGCACCGGAATCGGCTTGACCACTGTGCACCGGGCGGTCGAGCGGCACGGCGGGGAGATCAAGGCGGAGAGCAGCGAGGGCCGTGGTGCGACCTTCTGGTTCACGCTGCCGCCCGCCGAGGAGTTCAGCGGGCCGGAACGGCGCGGAGTACCGCGCCGTTCCGGGTGACGCCGGCTACTTGACGTAGGCGAGGCCGTCCGAGATGACCGCCGGGCGGCCGGACGTGCCGAGCACCACGATCGCGACGGTGTGCTTGCCGTACGCGAGGTTGCGCGTCCACATCGCCTGCCGGTAGGCGTTCTTGGACGACCGCAGGTCGAGCGTGCTGACCTTCTTGCCGTCGAGGTAGATCGCCACCTTGCCGGACTTGCTGGTCCGGCTGAACAGCAGCGCGGCCGAGCGCCCGGTGAACTTCCAGGTCAGCTTGCGGTTCTTGGCCGAAGCGGAGAGCGCCTTGCCGCCCAGGTGCGCGCTGCTGCTCTTCTTGGTCCAGGTACCGGTCTTCTTGGCCGCGGTCTCGGCGGAGACCGCCACCGACCGCGCCACGGAGGCGGCCCGGGCGTTGCCGGCGACGTCCTTGGCCGTGACCGTGTAGGTGGAGGCACCCGGCCGTACGGTCGTCGCCCAGCTCCTGGCGGTCGCCGCCGCCGAGCCCGCACGCGGCCTGCTGAACGTGTAACCGGCCAGCTTGGCGTTGTCGGCCGCGGAGAAGCCGAGGGTCACCGGCACCGCCGTCTTGTTGACGGTTCCGGTGCGCAGCCCGACGGTCAGAGCGGACCGGAACGTCGGAGCCGTCACGTCACCCCAGACGGTGGCGGCCACCCGGGCCGTGCTGCCGGAGGTGTGCACCGCACGGACGGCGACGGTGTGCCGTCCCGCTGCCAGGGTCACGGCGGCGGTCCGGGCGGTGCCGGGCAGCGTGGTCACCGTCTTGCCGTCGACCTGCACCTCGAACGTGGTCACCTTCTCCGAGGCTGTGCTCATCGACCAGGTGAGCTGGGCACGGTTCTTCACGTACCAGGCGCCGGCCGCGTAGCCGCCGCCGGTCACCGACTTCAGCGTCATCCCGGTGACCATCTCCTGGGAGACCGCGCGGATCGCGGCGAGCCGGGAGTAGAGGTTGGCGCCGGGGCAGGCGGTGGCGTCCGCGTCGCGGTGGCCGGCCACCCGCGGCAGGGTGATCGACGCGCCCTCCTTGAACTTGTCGTTGCTGGAGCCGGCCGTGACCTTCACGCTGCTCGTCGGGTTGTAGTCGTACTTACCCAGCCGTGCCGCCGCAACCTGGGCGATGATCGTCTCGACCGCCGTGTTCGACTGCGCCGACTCGAAGTTGCCGATCACCGAGATGGCCGCGAAATTGGTGTTGAAGCCCTGCGTGTGCGCGCCGACGACCGGGTTCTCCACGCCGCCCTTACGGCCCTCGAAGAGCCGCCCGCACTTGTCCAGCAGGTAGTTGTAGCCGATGTCCGACCACTTGTTGCTCTTCACGTGGTACGTCTGGATGCTGCGCACGATCGCCGCCGACTCCGAGCAGTCGTAGTCGTTGGTGGTGGCGGTGTGGTGCACCCAGAGGAGCTTGACCTCCTTGGCGATCGAGACCGAGCCGACGATGCGCTCGTCGGCACCCCACGAGTACCGGGTGTAGTAGGTGGGGAACTGCGCCTTGACCGGCACCGTCGAGGTGGGCGCCGGGACTGACGTGGTCGGCGCGGTGGTCGGCGCCGTCGTCGTCGTGGGTGCAGCGGTGGTCGGCGCTGTCGTCGCGGGGGCGGTCGTCGTGGGTGCGGTCGTCGGGGCCGTGGTGCCAGGCGCCGTCGTGGTCGGCGTCGCCTCGGTGGGCGAGAGGGTCTCCGCCGGGGTGGGCTCGGTCGTCGCCGGTTCCTCAGCGGGGACGGAGGCGCTCGGGTCCGGTTCGCCGCCGCCGGTACCGCCGGTCTCGCCGCCCGCGGTCTCCTCGACCGGCTCGCCGTCCTCCTGACCGGGATCGATCAGATCGAGACGCAGTCCGGAGGGCAGACCGGAGCCGGAGCCGGCCACCCGGGCCGCCACGCCGTCCGACGGGCCGACCCAGATCGGCTCGGTGCCACCGCGCCGCTCGGCGGCCGCGGCCTCGGCGCCGTCCGGGCCGATGTCCGATTTCTCCAGCGGCTGCCAGGCGGACCACTTGCCGGAGGCGACGCTGCGGGTACGGACCTCGATGGTGCCCTTCGGCACGTCCCGCGGGTCCGCCCAGGTGACACCGAGCAGGCTGAACCTGTCGGTGTCACGCTGCGGCAGATCGGCGGCACCGCCGGATCCGGCGAGGTCGACGGTACGCAGGGCGGTCTCGATCCGGGGCGGCTCGGCGTTCGGCTCCGGCGGCAGGACGGTGACCTCGTCCTGTGCCGTGTTCCCGGCCGGTCCGGACGGCCAGGTCAGCACCGCGACCCCGCCGCCGGCCGCCAGGACCGCCACCGCCGTGCCTATACCGATCGCCAGGCGCCTCTGCATTCCACTCCCCCGTTGTGATCGAAGATCTTGCGGGCGTGAACGCTACCGGACCGTCCGGTCGATGTGTTGCCCCCCTCTCACTCGGTTCCCAGGGCGGTCACCGGACTGACCCTCGCGGCACGGCGGGCGGGCAGGACACCGGCCAGCGCCGTCAGCGCGACGAGGGCGGCGAAGACCCCGGCCAGCTGCCAGACCGGCACGGTGAGCGGGGCGTTCACGCCGGTGGCCTGGAGAGCGAGCCAGGCGTACGGGACACCGAGCACCAGTCCCAGCACCGCGCCGATCACGCCGTACAGGGCCGACTCGGTGGTGAGCATCGCCCGCAGCCCGCCGCGGGACATCCCGATCGCGCGGAGCAGGCCGGACTCGCGGACCCGTTCGACGACCGAGAGCGCCGTGGTGGCGCCGACACCGACCACGGCGATCAGGACCGTCAGGCCGATCAGCCCGAGGGCGACGCCGAGCAGCACGGTCAGCGCGGTGTTCATCTGATCCCGCTGGTCGGCGAGGACCGTCACCCCGAAGCCCGGCTGCCCGCCGATCGCGGCCCGCAGCGCCCGCAGCGCGTCGGTACGGCCCTGTTCGCCGTCCCGGGCCGCGTCGGCCAGCAGGCCGGTCGGTGCCGGGCCGGCACCCAGCGCGGTCAGGTCGGCCGGGTCCACCAGCAGGCCGGTGTGCAGCGGCCCGATGTCCGAGAGCACACCCACCACGGTGAGCCGGGTCGTCCTCTTGCCGGCCACCGCCTCGAAGCTGTCGCCGACGGCGAGGTGGCCCAGGTCGGCGGCGAACCGGGCCAGGACGGCCTTACCGGGTCCCAGGTCGTCGGCGGAACCGGACGCGAAGTCCAGGTCGGCGAGCCGCGGCAGCGCATTCATCGCCAGGTCGGTCGCCGCGACGTCCTCCAGGCCGCCCACTGTCACGCTCATCGCCCGCCGGTACGGCGTGACCCGGGTGACGTCGCTGCTCGCACCGGCCTTCTCGGCGAACCCGGCGGGCAGCGGCGTGCTCTCCGACGAGGTCAGCTCGAAGTCCGCCGGTGCCGACGCGGCCAGCTCCCGGTCGGCGAGGACCCGGATCGAGGCGCCGCCCACCAGGACACCGGCGATCAGCGTGACACCGAGCGCGACCACCACCGAGACGGCGGCGGCGCGGCGGGTGCTGCCGCCGACCCCACCGACGGCCAGCTTCCCGACCGGCCCGAGCCGGCGCAGCGGCCAGCCGGTCACCGCGAGCACCGGCCGGACCAGGGCCGGGCCCAGGGCGATCAGGGCGATGTACGCGAACCCGCCGGAGACGACGACACCCAGCAGCATCGGCATCGGGTCGTAGTTCTCCGGGTCCGGGCCCGGCAGGTTGACCGCCACGAACGTGGCCGCACCCGCCGCCAGCGCGGCGAGGAGGAGCCCGGTGGCCCAGCGCAGGCCGCCGATGCCGCGTTTCGCACCGGTGGACGCGGCGGACCGCAGCGCCTCCAGCGGCGCGACCCGCGACGCGGACAGCGCCGGGGCGAGGACCGCGAAGACCGTGATCAGCACGGCCAGCACGACGGTTCCGGCGGCCGCGGCGAGCGGGAACCCGGGTGACGACACCTTCGCGCCGAACGCGCCGGCCAGCAGCGGGACGAGATGGCCGGTGGCCAGTGCGGCGAGCATCCCGGTGACGCCGGCGACCAGGCCGGTCAGCATCCCCTCGGCGGCCAGCGCCCGGGCCAGCGGGCCGCGCCCGGCACCGACCGCCCGCAGCAGGGCGAGCTGCCGCATCCGCTGCGCGAAGACGATCCGGAACGTGGACGCGGCGATCAGGCCGGCGGCCACCACGGCCACCGCCACGAACATGCCGACCACGGCGAAGACCTGGTCGACCTCGGCGGCCGCCGCGCGCGCCTCGGCGAGCCGGACATCGGCGCCCGCCGCCACCTCCGGCTGTTCACCCTCGGCACCCGTTCCCCGGGTCAGCGCGGCCATCCGCTCCCGCAGGGCGGGCACGTCAGCGCCGGCGTCCAGGCGTACGTCGATCTGGTTCACCACGTCCGCACCGGACAGCCCGGTCACCGTGGTGATCGGCGCGTACGCGAGGAAGCCCCAGTCGTCGCGGGTATCGGCCACCCCGACCACCTTCAGCGACACCGGCTTGCCGTCACCGGGATCCAGCTCGACCGCCGAGTTCACGGTCAGGCCCAGGCGCTCGACCGTCCGCGGCGTCACCACGATCTCCCCCGGGCCGGTGGCGTAGCGGCCCTCGCGCATCGTCAGCAGGCTCAGCGGCCCGGAGCCCGGGTCCGAGCTCACGGCCAGGTACTCGGTGCCGATCTGCCCGCCCGCCTCGGTACGGGCCGCGGTCTCGGCGACACCGGGCAGCTTGCCGATCTCCGCGAGCTGCTTCGTGGTGATCACCCCGTTGCGGACCACCAGACCGGCCTGCTCCGGTGTCCCGCTCAGCCCGTCGAGGACGCTGCGCTCGGTGATCTGCTGCGCCAGCACTGTCGCGTAGACCACGAACGACGCGACGAGCACCGCCAGCCCGGTGAGCAGCAGTCGAGCCGGGCGCCGGGTCACACCGGCCATCTGCGTACGGAAGACGGGGTTCACCGGCCCGCCGCCAGGCTCTGCAGAGCGTCGGTCACGGCGGCGATGTCCGGCTGGTGTATCTCCCCCGCCAGGCGGCCGTCGGCGAGCATGACGACCCGGTCGGCGTACGCGGCCGCACCCGGGTCGTGGGTGACCATGACGATCGTCTGACCCAGGTTCCGGGCCGAGTCCCGCAGCAGGCCGAGCACCTCCGCGCCGGAGCGGGAGTCGAGGTTGCCGGTCGGCTCGTCGGCGAAGATCACCTCGGGCCGGGAGACCAGCGCCCGGGCCAGCGCGACCCGCTGCTGCTGGCCGCCGGAGAGCTCGCTCGGCAGGTGGTTGAGCCGCCCGGCCAGGCCGAGCGTGGTGATCAGGCGGTCGAAGAGCTCGGCGTCCGGCTTGCGGCCGGCCAGATCCAGCGGCAGCGTGATGTTGGCGGCCGCGGTGAGCTGCGGTAGCAGGTTGAACGACTGGAACACGAAGCCGACACGCTCCCGGCGGGCCTTGGTCAGGACTCGGTCGCTCTGCTTGGTCAGGTCGGTGCCGCCGAGCAGCACCTGACCCGACGTGGCGGTGTCCAGGCCGGCCAGGCAGTGCATCAGCGTGGACTTGCCGGAGCCGGACGGGCCCATGATGGCGGTGAAGCGGCCGCGGTCGAACCCGACCGTCACGCCGTCGAGCGCGCGGACCGCGGTGTGGCCGCTGCCGTACACCTTGACCAGGTCCACGGCCGCGACCGCGGCCAGGGCGGTGTGGTCGGGCGCGGATGAGGACTGTGTATGCATGCGAGCACCTCTGCAGGAAGTTTGAAAGGGAGCTGTGAACCGGACAGGCGAATCCTGATCGATCGGCGCCACTGCCACATCGGCCCGGCGGCAGGGCCCCGGGTCCGGCGGCTCTTACTTTCGGCCGATAGAAGTGGGCGGAACGCCGCCTACGCTGGGTCACGATGGTTAATCGTGTCGTGCTGCGTACCGCTCAGATCGGCGTCCTGGCCGCCCTGGCGCTGATCGGCCTCCTCGACCTCACCGGCGGCATGATCAGCAGTCCGGTGCTGATCATTCAGGTCGCCCTCGCCATGGCGGTCGCCGCGGCGTGGCTGCCGGTCCACCCCGTCGGCAGCACCGCCCTGCCGCTCGGTGCGATCGCGGTCTCGCTCGTCTCGCTGGCGGTCACCGCCGGGCTGCTGGTCTACCGGCACCCGTACAGCGGACTGTGGGGTCTGGCCGAGTCGGCCGGGATGCTGGGCATGCTCGTGGTGGTCACCCGCAACGCCACACCGCGCTGGGCGGTCGCCGCCGTCGCGATCACCGCCGCGGCGGTCAGCCTGATGCCGCTGCGGACCGGCAGCGAGACCGTCTACATCACGTTCTGCCTGGTGCAGGCGCTGGGTGCGGCCGCCGCGATCGGCGTCGGGTTCACCCTGCGGACGATGGAGGGCAACCGGCGGCGCGCCCTCGACGCGGTACGCACCGAGCAGCGCACCGAGTTCGCCAGGGACCTGCACGACTTCATCGCCCACCACGTCACCGGGATCGTGGTGCAGGCGCAGGGTGCCCGGTTCATCGCCGAGCAGGACCCGAAGCGGGTGCTGCTGGCCCTCGAGCAGATCGAGCAGGCCGGCGCCGAGACGATGGCGTCGATGCGGCGGATGGTCGGGGTGCTGCGTGACCCGGAGTCACGGCCGGACGCGCCGCTCGCCCCGATCGCCGGGGTGCCGGAGCTGCCGGCGCTCGTCGAGCAGTTCACCGCGGCCGGTGGACCACCGGCCCGGCTGCATCTGGAGGGCGATCCGGACGGGATGCCGGTGGAGATCTCCACGTCGGCGTACCGGGTGGTGATGGAGGCGCTGACCAACACCCGCCAGCACGCGCCGGCCGCGTCGGCGGTGCACGTGTGGCTGCGGCGCACCCCGAAACTGCTGCTGGTCCGGGTATCCAACGACGGCCCGCCACCCCGTCCGCCCGCGCCCCGGGACCGCCCGGGTTACGGTCTGGCGGGCCTCACCGAACGGGTCCGCGCGGTCGGCGGGCAGATCTCGGCCGGTCCCGGCGTGGACGGCGGCTGGGTCGTCGACGCCGCGCTGCCCCTCTCCGAGTAGGGAGTTTCAGGTGATCCGGGTACTCGTCGCGGACGACCAGGCGATGGTCCGCACCGGCTTCGGCATGATCCTCGGCGCGCAGCCGGACATGGAGGTGGTCGGCGAGGCGGCCGACGGCGTGGAGGCGGTGGCCGCGGCCCGGCGGCTGCGGCCGGACGTGGCGCTGATGGACATCCGGATGCCGAAGATGGACGGGCTCCAGGCGCTGCGGCTGCTCGCCGGTCCGGGCGTCACCGACCCGGTCAAGGTGGTCGTCGTGACGACCTTCGACCTCGATGAGTACGTGCATCAGGCCCTGCGCAACGGCGCGGTGGGTTTCCTGCTCAAGGACTCCGGGCCGGCCCTGCTCATCGAGGCGGTCCGGGCGGCGGCCTCGGGGGACGCGCTGATCAGCCCGTCGATCACCGTACGGCTGCTGGAGCACCTGGCTCAGCCGGCACCGGCCGGTGACGACGGCGGGCTCTCACCCCGGGAGCTGGACGTGGTCCTGCTGACCGCCCGCGGCCTGACCAACGCCGAGATCGCCGAGAAGCTGTTCATCTCGGTCGGCACCGTGAAGACCCACCTGAGCAGCATCCACGCCAAGCTCGACACCCGCAACCGGGTCGAGATCGCCGCCTGGGCCTGGGAACGCCGCCTCGTCAGCTGAGCACGGCGGCATTTCGGAGCAACCCTAAAGAACCCTTAACACTGTTTACTGTTAGGGCTCTTTAATTTACGTTGGTGAACACGTCGTCCCCCAACTCCATCAAGGAGCGAGTGCATGAGGCGTAGATTCACCCTCCCCACGCTGACCGTCGCGGCGGTCACCGGATCCCTCTTCGTGGCCGTCTCCCCGGCGTCCGCGCACGGCTACATCTCGTCCCCGCCCAGCCGTCAGGCCAACTGTGCCAGCGGCGCGGTCTCCGGCTGCGGTGACATCGTCTACGAGCCCCAGAGCGTCGAGATGCCCAAGGGCTCCAAGCAGTGCAACGGAGGCGGCAGCCGTTTCACTGTGCTCAACGACACCAGCAAGAACTGGCCGGCCGCGTCGGTCGGGCAGAACGTCACCTTCAACTGGGTGCTGACCGCCCGCCACTCCACCTCGACGTGGGAATACTTCATCGGCGACACCCAGCTGGCCTCCTTCAACGACGGTGGCGCGCAGCCGGGGGCGACCAAGTCGCACTCGGTCAACATGAAGGGCTTCAGCGGCCGGCAGACCGTGCTCGCCCGGTGGAACATCTCGGACACAGTCAACGCGTTCTACTCCTGTGTGGACGTGAACATCAGCGGCGGCACCACCAACCCGACGCCGACGCCGACCCCCACGTCCAGCCCGACGCCGACCCCCCGGCCGACGACCACCACGAACCCGACGCCGACCCCGACGTCCGGCGCCACCTCGTGGGCGGCCGGCGTCTCGTACAAGGTGGGTGACCGGGTGACGTTCAACGGCCGGTCGTACTCGTGCCGGCAGGCGCACACCGCGCTCGCCGGCTGGGAACCGCCCTACGTAGCCGCGCTGTGGACGGCCCTGTAATCACCAGAGGTGCGGGCGGTCCGGTTCGCCGGGCCGCCCTGGCCCTCATCGCCCTGCTGACCGCCGTGTGCACCGCCGCGTGCTCCGGCGCGCCGGCCGAGAAGCAGGCGCCACCGCCCGCCTTCAACGAGACCGACGTGATGTTCCTCCAGATGGGACTGGCGCAGATCACCGAGGGTGAGCAGGTCGCCCAGCGGGCGGAGCAACGCGCGGCGGGCGCGGAGGTCCGGGCCGTCGCCGCGGAGCTGCGCGAGCAGTGGCAGACCGAGAGCGGCACCATGCAACGCTGGCTGCTCGGCTGGGAGCGCCCGATGCAGGCCGACCCCTCCGCGGGCCTGCACGCCGGGCACGGTGATCTCCACTCGCTCCGCGAGGAGGACGTGGCGGCGCTCGACCAGGCGAAAGGCGCGGATTTCGACCGTACGGCTGTGGCACTTCTGCTGGGAAACCTGCACAACAGCGTCGAGACCATGCGGATGGAGAGTGCGGGTGGCGCGTACCCTCCAGCCCGCAGCCTGGCCGACCAGATGGCCGCGGCGCGGCAGCAACAGATCCAGCGCCTGCTCGCGGTCGCTTCCGCCGGTTGAATCAAGATCTATTTGGTACGAGACACGAAGAGTCACCGGGCTACACCGCGGCCTGGCTGCCACGCCAGGCCGCAGCGCGCCCGCCGGGCTGAGATCGGTGGCCGAGCCGCAACCCGAGACCCCGCCTCCGGGCTCGATCGAATAGCCGGCGCTACCGACTTCGGCTCACTGCCGGCCGGTGGTCAGCGGCGTTGCCGGCAGCGCGCCCACCGTCTCCCGCAGGATCCGCATCAGGTCGTCGACGAGCGGATTCGGCCGGCGCCTCCGCGGAGTCGCCACCCCGACGAACCGGCACGGACCGGGCGGTGCGAGCCGCGCGGCACTCAGCCCGCTGTGATCGGCGGTCAGCGCGATCTCCGGAATCATGCTGATTCCGATACCGGCCCGGACCAGCGACTGCGCGAACTGGTAATCGGTGCCGCGGCACGCCGTGCGCACCTGATATCCGGCCATCGCCGCGTAGTGGTCGAGCATCTCACCGATCGACAGGCACCCGTGCACCCAGCGCTCCCCCGCCAGCTCGGCGACGGTCACCGAGGTGCTGCCGACGAGCCGGTGCCCGGACGGCAGCACGATCCACATCGGGTCCTCCAGCAGCGGCGTCCAGACCAGGCCGGAGCGGTCACCGGGCCGGACCGGCGGCGGACCGTCGAAGTGGTAGGCCAGGGCCAGATCGGACGCGCCGGAGCGGACCAGCGGCAGGCTCTCCTCCGGCTCGCTCTCGATCACGGTGAGCTCGACGCCGGGATGCTCCGCGCTGAACCGGGTCAGGGCCGGCGGCAGCAGTCGCTGCCCGCCGCTGGTGAACGTCGTGACGGTGAGCCGCTCGGTGCGCGCGGTGCCGAGCTCGGCGATCTCCCGTTCGGCGCAGAGCAGCTCGGCGGCGATCGCCTCGGCGGTCTCGACCAGGACCCGCCCGGCGTCGGTCAGCTCGACGCCGCGGGTGCTGCGCCGCACCACCGGGGTGCCGACGGTGCGCTCGAGGGCGCTGATCTGCTGGGACACCGCGGACGGGGTGAGCCGCAGCTGAGCGGCGGCCCGGTTGAAGCTGCCCTGGCGGGCCACCTCGGTCAGCACCTGGAGCCGGCGAGCGTCGATCATCAGTTTTCCTTAACACCACATCAGCAGGTCACCACTACCGCTTACCACCGTACGGCGGAAAGCTGAACCTGTGAATCGTCTCGCCTGGCTCCTCTTCCTCGCCGTCTCCGTGCTCTGGGGCATCCCCTACTTCCTCATCAAGATCGCGATCGACGACCTGTCGCCGGTCCTCGTCGTCGCCGGCCGGACCGCCATCGCGGCCGCCGTGCTGATCCCGGTCGCGCTGATGCGGGGCACGTTCGGGGCGCTGCGCGGGCGGATGCCGGTGGTGGCCCTGATCGCTGTCGTCCACATCATCGGCCCGTTCCTGCTCATCACGTACGGCGAGCAGCACATCTCCTCCTCGCTGACCGGGATCCTGATCGCCGTCGAGCCGGCCGTGATCGCGCTGCTGCTCGTGCGTACCGAGCCGCTCACCCCGATCCGGATCGCCGGACTGGTGACCGGTTTCGCCGGAGTCGTGGTGCTCGTCGGCCTGGACGTCTCCGGAGACCGGTACGGCCTGCTCGGCGCCGGCATGGTCCTGCTCGCCACGGTCAGCTACGCGGTGGCGACAGTGCTGGTCCAGCGCAAGGCGGCCGACATCCCGCCGGAGACGCTGACCCTCGGTACGACCGCGATCACCACCGTCGTACTCCTGCCTTTTGCCCTGACCGCACTGCCGGACGGCCCGGTCAGCACCGACTCGTGGCTCGCGCTGGTGGCTCTCGGCCTGCTCTGCACCGCCGCCGCCCTGCTGGCCTTCTACAAGCTGATCGCGCTGGCCGGGTCGAACCGCGCCGGTCTGGTCACCTACTTCAACCCGCTCGTCGCGGTCCTGCTCGGTGTCGTCCTGCTGAACGAGTCGATCGGCCCCGCCACGATCGCCGGCTTCGCCCTCATCATCGTCGGCTGCTGGCTCTCCACCCGCCCCTCACGGGCCCGCACCCCGGAGCCGGTCGCCGCCTGACCGTAACTCTTCGATCACGGTGACGACCTTTTGCACCTGGTTGGTCAAGATTGCCAGAAAACTCACAGCCTCTCGACAGCCGAAACGTCTTGGCTGCACAGCGTTATTGCGAAATCTTTTCAAGGTCTTCGGAAAAGCCCTGAAGACCAGCGAGAGGAGCGACATGACGATGCTGGGGCGGACAAACCCAGTGGATCTTGTTTACGGTGATCGCCATGCCCAGTGATCGCCCGATCTTCGTCGTCGGCTGCCCTCGCTCCGGCACGACGATGCTCCAGCTCATGCTGCACGCACACCCCCGGATCGCGCTGCCACCCGAGACGCGCTTCCTGCTCACCGCCCACCAGCAGCGGGCCGACTTCGGCGACCTGAACGAGCCGGGCAACCGGCGCTCCCTCGCCGAGTACATCGTCAAGAGTTCACAGTTCGACGACCTCGGGCTCGACCGGCAACAGGTGATCGACGCGATCGTCGCCGGCCCGCCCACCCTGGGCTCCGCCTTCGGCATCGTCTTCCGGATGTACTCCGAGCGCTTCGGCAAGCCCCGCTGGGGCGACAAACGCCCGGTCTACCTGCGGCACCTGAGCACGATCCTGAAACTCTTCCCCGACGCCCAGATCATCAACATCATGCGCGACGGCCGGGACTGCGTCGCGTCGCTCAAAGAGACACCCTGGAAGCCCGACGAGTTCGACACCCTCATCGAATACTGGACGAGGTCCGCCGACGCCTCCCTGGCCGCCGCCCGCTACTACCCCGACGACGTCTACCACCAGGTCCGCTACGAGGACCTGGTCGCCGACCCGGAACCGCACCTGCGCGCCATCTGCGCCTTCCTCGACGAAGACTTCGACCCGGCGATGACCGCCCCCAACAAGCTCGCCTCCGTCGCCGTGCCCGAGTACAAGACCTGGCACACGCTCACCCACAAGGCACCCACCACCGAGCGAGTCCAGAGCTGGCGCAGCCGCCTCACCGACGACGAGATCCGCCAGTGCGAAACAGCCTTCGGCGACCGCCTCCCCCGCTTCGGCTACGAACCCTCCATCCCGGTCCCCCGTGGCACCCGCATCGCCGCCGACGCCAAATACCTGGCCAAGGACAAACTGGGCCCCGCCAAGAAGGCCGCCCTCGACCTCTGGTCCCAGGTCCGCCCCGGCCCCGAAGCCCACGAACCCCCCATAGCCGCCCGCCTAACCACCCGCCAACTGGCCTCCTAACCCGCCCCGCCCACCCGCGCCCTCCCGGACGCCGCGGCCCCGGCCCCGCCCGCGGCCCCGGCCCCGCCCGCTCCGTGGCCCTCCACGAGCCGTAGCCCTCCGCGGCGCCGTGGGTTTGCGTAAGCGCCGCAGCCCTCCGCAGCGCCGTGGATTTGCGTAAGCGCCGCAGCCCTCCGCAGCGCCGTGGGTTTGCGCGAGCGCCGCAGCCCTCCGCAGCGCCGTGGATTTGCGCGAGCTGGGACGGTTTTGGGCGGGGATGGCCCACGCAGGACCGTCAGGCTTGATATCCCGCGTGGGCCATCCCCGCCCAAAACCTTGCAACTCAAGCTCCGTGCAGCGCGGCAGGTAGGCGGAACAACAGCGCTGGTCGGCACTCATGGACCGAACAGCGCCCGCTGGCACTCGTGGACCGAACAGCGCCAGCTGGCACTCATGGACCGAACAGCGCCCGCATTACGTCCACCACCGCCAGCAGCGGGCCGTCGGCTGGCAGTGGTGGACCGAATAGCGGCCCGGTTACGTCCACCACCGCCAGCAGCGGGCCGTCGGCTGGCAGTGGTGGACCGAATAGCGGCCCGGTTACGTCCACCACCGCCAGCAGCGGGCCGTCGGCTGGCAGTGGTGGACCGAATAGCGGCCCGGTTACGTCCACCGCCGCCAGCCGCCCCGCTACCGAAGCGCGGTTGGGTGACGGCCCGGCAGTGTGAGCCGTCGTCAGGCCACGTTGTCGAGACGGCGATCGGGCATGCCTGCCGTGGTCCCCGAGGCGCACCACGGCCTGGTCTCGCCCATCGACGAGCACCGGCACGACGCCGCCCGACCCTGCCCGACCCTGCCCAGCGCTGCCCGACCCGCCCGACCCGCCCGACCCTGCCCGGCACCACCCGGCACCACCCGGCACCACCCGGCACCACCCGGCACCACCCGGCACCGCCCCAGCGCTGCCCGACACCGCCCGACGCCGCCCGGAGTCGCCGCGCGCAGCCCGTCGCTACCCGGAGTCGCCGCGCGCAGCCCGTCGCTACCCGGAGTCGCCGCGCGCAGCCCGGCGTGGCGTGGCGTGCAGTGATCAGGTGTTGCCGGGCCGCGACGCGCCTCGCGGAGGCTGAGTTGCAAGGTTTTGGGCGGGGATGGCCCACGCGGGATATCAAGCCTGACGGTCCTGCGTGGGCCATCCCCGCCCAAAACCGTCCCCCTCGCGCAACCGCAGCTCCCCGCTGGAGCAGCCCGAAGGCGCGGCCGGGCGCGGCGTGCCGACGGGCGGCTGAGCGAGATAGGCCGACGGGCGGCTGGGCGGGGTGGCGGGGAACGGCGGGGGTGGGGGGTGGGGTTAGGCGCGGCGTTCGAGGAAGTCGTAGACGTCGCGGTTGTCGACGCCGGGGAAGGTGCCGGGGGGTAGGGCGGCCAGCAGGTGGGAGTGGACCCGGGCGCTGGGCCAGGCGTTTCCGGCCCAGCGGTCCACCAGGTCCGCGGGTGGGCGGCGGCAGCAGTCGGGGTCCGGGCAGTTGGAGACCGTACGGCCGGAGACGTCGCCGCCCCGGAACCAGCGGGCATGTTCGTAGGGCGTGCCCACGGTCACCGAGAACTCGCCGGAGCGGGTCGACTCGACGTGGACCGTGCACCAGTACGTTCCGGCTGTCGTGTCGGTGAACTGGTAGAAGGACGAGTAGGGGTCGTCGGCTTCGAAGACCGTTCGGGAGGCCCACTTGCGGCAGACCGGCTGGCCCTCGATGGCGCCGGTCACGTCGGACGGGAAGCGCACGTTGTCGTTCTCGTAGGCCTTGTAGACGATCCCGCTCTCGTGGACCCGGGCGAAGTGCACCGGGATCCCGAAGTGGTGGGTGGCCAGGTTCGTGAACCGGTGTGCCGCCGTCTCGTAGGACACGCCGAACGCGTCCCGGAAGTCGTCGATGGCGAGGGCGCGGTCGGCCTTCGCCTCGGTGAGGAACTCGACGGCGAACTTCTCCGGCATCAGCAGGGCCGCCGCGAAGTAGTTGACCTCGACCCGCTGCCGCAGGAAGTCACCGTAGTCGGCCGGGTCGGCGTGCCCGAGCACGAAGTGGCCGAGCGTCTGCAGCACCACGCTCCGAGGGTCGTGGCCTCTGCCGCTGGCCACCTGCGGCAGGAATATCCGCCGATTTTTCAGGTCGGTGACGGACCGCGTCGAGCTGGGCAGGTCGTTCACGTAGTGCAGCGTGAACCCGATCTGAGCCGCGATGTCGAGGATGCCGCGCTGCGACAGGGGGCCGGTCGTGTGCCGTACCGACTGGAGGACCTGAGCCGCCGCCTGCTCGATCTCCGGGAAGTAGTTGTCCCTGCGCCGCATGTCGGCCCGCAGCTGCGCGTTGGCCCGCCGCGCCACCTCGGGTGTGGCGCTCTGCTCGGTCAGCAGGCGGCTCAGCTCCCGGTGCAGCCCGATCAGCGACTCCAGCGCGTCAGCCGGCAGCCGCCGCCCGGCACGCACCGTGGGCAGGCCGAGCGCCGCATACGCCGGATTCCGCTGGTGGTGGGCCAGCTCGATCTCCAGCCCGGCGCGACGGCTGGGCGCCTCAGACCGAAGAAGATCCTGCATGGGTACGCCCAAAGCGCCCGCGATCGCCTGGAGCACCGACAGTTTCGGCTCCCTCTTCCCGTTCTCGATGAGCGAGAGCTGGGACGGCGCCCGCCCGACCGCCTCGCTGAGCTGGTCGAGTGTCATGCCTTTGGCCCGCCGCAGATGCCGGAGACGCTGCCCGAGCGTCACCAGGTCGACGGGTGATTCGGGGGATGCCGACGCCGGCTCAGAAGAAAGTGAAGCGGTCACGTGTTTCACGTTAACAGAATTTTCGCACTTCTTCTCCTCACAGAACCCTTCATCAGGGCTTGCACGATCCCTGAAAGTGAAGTTCTTCCACACGGAAGAAACGCGACAGGGCAGGAAAGGGATTGTTCTGATGACTGAGCTGACCGAAACCAGGGGCGGTACCGCTGCGGACCTCACTCGGGAATGGGCCGGCGACCCCCGCTGGACCGGCATCAAGCGCGACTACACCGCGCAGGACGTCGTGAAGCTGCGGGGCACCCTCCAGGAACGGCACACCCTCGCGGAGCGCGGCGCCGCCCGGCTGTGGGAGCTGCTGAACACCGAGGACTACATCAACGCGCTCGGCGCGCTGAGCGGTGGCCAGGCGACCCAGATGGTGCGCGCCGGCCTGAAGGCGATCTACCTGTCCGGATGGCAGGTCGCGGCGGACGCGAACCTCTCCGGTCACACCTACCCGGACCAGTCGCTCTACCCGGCGAACTCGGTGCCCGCGGTGGTCCGGCGGATCAACAACGCGCTGATCCGCGCCGACCAGATCGACACCGCGGCCGGCCGGCACGAGCGTGACTGGTTCGCCCCGATCGTCGCCGACGCGGAGGCCGGCTTCGGTGGCCCGCTGAACGCGTTCGAGCTGATGAAGGGCATGATCGCGGCCGGCGCGGCGGGCGTGCACTGGGAGGACCAGCTGGCCAGCGAGAAGAAGTGCGGCCACCTCGGCGGTAAGGTTCTGATCCCCACCCAGCAGCACATCCGTACGCTGAACGCCGCTCGTCTCGCCGCGGACGTCGCCGGAGTGCCGACGCTCGTCATCGCCCGCACCGACGCCCTGGCGGCGGACCTGCTCACCACCGACGTGGACGAGCGCGACCGGCCGTTCCTGACCGGTGAGCGCACCGCCGAGGGCTTCTTCCGGGTCAACCCGGGCGAGGACGCCGCGATCTCCCGCGGTGTCGCCTACGCCGACTACGCCGACCTGCTCTGGGTGGAGACCGGCAAGCCGGACCTCGAGTTCGCCAAGCGGTTCGCCGAGGCCGTGCACGCCAAGCACCCGGGCAAGATGCTCGCCTACAACTGCTCACCGTCGTTCAACTGGAAGCGCAACCTGGACGACGCCGACATCGCCCGGTTCCAGAAGGAGCTCGGCGCGATGGGATACAAGTTCCAGTTCGTCACGCTGGCCGGCTTCCACGCGCTGAACCACTCGATGTTCGAGCTGGCCAAGGGCTACGCCGAGACCGGCATGACGGCGTACGTGAAGCTGCAGGAGGCCGAGTTCGCGGCGGAGTCCGACGGCTACACCGCCACCAAGCACCAGGCCGAGGTCGGCACCGGTTACTTCGACGCGGTCTCCACCGCGCTGAACCCGGAGTCGTCCACGACCGCCCTGTCCGGTAGCACCGAGGCCGAGCAGTTCTAAAGGGAATGGGCAGGTTCTGACATGGGCTCCGAAGAAATCACCGTCACGGGCACCACCGCGGGCCGGTACTCCGAGATCCTGACCCCCGAGGCCGTCGCGTTCATCGTGGCGCTCGACCGCGAGTTCGGCGCCCAGCGCGTCCAGCTCCTGGAGCGCCGCCGGCGCCGGCGGGCCACCCGGACGACCGACCTGGACTTCCTGACGTCCACCCAGCACATCCGCGACGACACGTCCTGGCAGGTCGCGCCGGCCGCACCGGACCTGCGGGACCGGCGGGTGGAGATCACCGGGCCGCCCGAGCGCAAGATGACCATCAACGCGCTGAACTCCGGCGCGAAGGTCTGGATGGCCGACTTCGAGGACGCCACCTCCCCCACCTGGGAGAACATCGTCCTCGGGCAGGTCAACCTGAAGGACGCGCTGGACGGCACGCTGGACTTCACGGCCGCCGACGGCAGGCGCTACGAGATCGGCGACCAGGTCCCGACGATCATGGTGCGGCCGCGTGGCTGGCACCTGCCCGAGTGTCACCTGCGGATCGGCGGGCGGGCGGTGTCCGCGTCGCTCTTCGACTTCGGCCTGTACCTGTTCCACTGCGGGCAGCGGCAGATCGACCGGGGCAGCGGGCCGTACTTCTACCTGCCGAAGCTGGAGTCCCACCTGGAGGCCCGCCTCTGGAACGACGTCTTCGTCTTCGCCCAGGAGTACCTCGGCATGCCCCGCGGCACCATCCGGGCCACCGTGCTGATCGAGACGATCAACGCGGCGTTCGAGATGGACGAGATCCTGTACGAGCTGCGGGAGCACTCGGCCGGACTGAACGCGGGCCGCTGGGACTACCTGTTCAGCATGATCAAGAACCGTCCGGACGCGGTCCTGCCCGAGCGGTCCCAGGTGACGATGACGGCACCGTTCATGCGGGCGTACACGGAACTGCTGGTCAAGACCTGTCACCGGCGCGGCGCCCACGCGATCGGCGGCATGGCCGCGGTCGTGCCCAGCCGCGACCCGGTCGCCGCCAAGCGGGCGCTCAACCAGGTCCGCCAGGACAAGCGGCGCGAGGTCGGCGACGGCTTCGACGGCTCCTGGGTGGCGCACCCGGGCCTGGTCGAGACCTGCCGTGACGTGTTCGACCAGTGGCTCGGCGACGAGCCGCATCAGATCGTGCGCAAGCGCGACGACGTGCGGGTCACCGCCGCCGACCTGCTGGATCTGAAGACCGGCGAGGTGACGGTGAGCGAGGTGGCGCTGCGGACGAACGCGAGCGTCGCCCTGCGGTACATCGCCGCCTGGCTGGGCGGGCGCGGCGCGGTCGCGCTCGGCGGCCTGATGGAGGACGCCGCCACCGCCGAGATCTGCCGCGCGCAGCTCTGGCAGTGGATCTCGTCGGGTACGCGTACCGACTACGGCGTTCCGGTGACCGCCACCCTTGTCACCCGGATGCTGCGTGAGGAACTCGACGTGCTCAGCGAGACCGGGGCCCTGGACGAAGAAGGGGCCCGCTGCTTCGGCCAGGCGCGGACGCTGCTGGCGGTGCTGCTCACCGAGCGGACCTGCCCCGAGTTCCTGACCCTGCCGGCCTACCTACGGCACCTGTCCGGCGGGTCGGCGGCACCGGTCACCGATCAGGCTACTGTCGCGGCCTGATCGGTGGGGCGAGGCGGGGTGGCTCGGGCCACCCCGCCTCGTCGCGTCACCGGCCCCGTTCCTGCCAGGTGCACAGGCACACCTTGTTGCCCTCGGGGTCGGCGAGGACCCAGAAGCTGGGCGCCTCGGCGTCGCTGAGCAGGGTGCCGCCGGCCTTCACGGCGGCGTCGATGCGGGGCTGTACCTCGGAGGGGTCGACCCACAGGTCGGGGTGCCAGCGCTGGCGGGGTTCCTCGTCGCCGGATTCCTGGAACCAGACGGCGGGTAGCAGGCCGGCCGGGTCGTTGAGCTCGTCGCCGTACTCGCTGGTGCGGTGGTCCAGGCCGAGCAGCGCCTGCCAGAACGGCAGTACCCGGGATTGGGCCGGGCTGTCGAGACCCAGCTCCAGCCGCACCACCCCGGCCGTCTCGGCCGCGACGCCCGCCTCCGCCGCCAACTTGCTGATCGTGGCCGCCAGGCGCAGGTCGCGGGCGGTCACCTCGCCCACGTCGTGGCTGAACAGGGAAACGTCCAGGTAGGTGTACCGGAGGTCCAGGTCGGGGTGATGGTCGGCCGCCTCCGCGGCGGCACCGATGGCGTTGACCAGCTTCAGGCCGGCGCTGAAGCTCCCGGTCCGTAGCCGGGTCCGCAGCGCCCCCGGCAGGTAGACCCAGCCCTTCGGAGCGCCGTCGGCGATCTCCTGTCCACTCAGCTTCGTCATGTACCCATGCTCGCATCATCCCCGGCGGATGATCCGGGCTGTCTTCCGCTCGCGTTCCGCGGTGGGCGGATGGGACAGCGGACCGGGGGCCTGTTCCGTACGGTCAGCGGGTGCAGGATCATGCTCCGGTGCGGAGAGCCACATGGGCCCGCTGGTGGTTCCTCGCCTTCGCGGCAGTGCTCGCCGGTGAGCTGACCCTCGGCCGGCCCCTGATGCCCTTCGCCGCGACGCTGACCATGGCGGCGCTGCTCGCCTGGGCGCTGGCCGGATCGATTCTCGAGCACGGCCTGCCGGGCCGGTTGACGGCCGCCGGGCTGTCGTTGCTGACCGCCGCCGTCGTGGTGACCGATGCACCGCCGGGCAGCGTCGATGACGTGCGTCCCGGCGGGGCGCACGCGCTCGTCGCGGCGCTGCTGTTCGGCCTCGGTGTGAGCGTGCTGGCCGCGTCGGTGCTGGCCCGGGTCACCGGATGGCGGGCGACCCGGTTCCTGATCGGCATGCTGCCCGCGGCCGCGTTCGCGCTGGGCGTCGTGTGGCTCACGACGATGCTGACGGTGGAGGCGCCGGGCGAGCCGGACCTGCTGGACCGGGTGACCGTCCTCCTCTTCCCGGCCGCCGCCATCATCCTGGCCGGCCTCGCGATCAACGCCGGGGTATCCCGGCGCGGGCCCCTGCGGGTGGCCGCGGTGGCGCTCCTGCCACTGCTGGTCGCGGCATCCGTGGCGCTGCTCGTCGTCGCCGACAACGACCTGGTGGGTGACCGCACGCCGGAGGCGATGGACGCCTACTGGCCGGCGGGGAACGTGTGGACCTGGGAGGAGTGGGAGCGGGCCGAGCGCCTGGCCGAGATCGAGGCCGCGCGGAGGGGCGCCGGGGTGCCGGCCAACGCCGGGATCGGCTCCACCGTCACGATCAACGTTCAGGCGAGCACCGCGTACTCGGCGACCCTGGTGACCACGTCGGAGCCGGACACCCTCCCGGCGTTCCCCGCCGTCCTGCTCCTCCTGGGCCTGGTCACCCTGGTCACCGGTTTCCCGCCACGACCGGACCGGACCGGCACGCCGCTGTACTGAGGTCACCAGACGCAGCAGCTCAGAGGGTGGAAAGGACGACCGCTCAGGCGGTGGACGGGACCGCCGCGCCGGCGGTGGCCCGGCTACCGGGACGCCAGGACACCGAGCGGTCGAGAACGGCCCGGGCCATCACGATCACGCAGGTGCAGCCGTTGACGAACGCCGCGACGACGTCGCTCGGGTGGTGCATCCCCCGGTACATCCGGGCGAACGCCACACCCACCGGCACCAGGACCAGCGCCCAGCAGAGAGCCTTCAGCCAGGTACGCCGGGCCAGGGATGCCAGCACCACCGCCAGCCCGATGTAGAGCGCGACCGCCGCCGAGGTGTGCCCGGACGGGAAACTCGACGTCGGCGGTGAGACGTCCATCCGGTCCACGGCGGGCCGGGGCCGGTCGATCGCCAGCGTGGTGAAGTAGAAGACGAGCGCCTGCGCGATCACGGCGAGGCTGAGGAACAGCGGCTCCCGCAGACGGCGCAGCACCAGCCAGAGGACGAGAGCGGCGACGGCGGTGGCCGCGACGATCCGTGGTGTGTCCGCCACCCCGCTGACCAGGTGCGAGATGTCGCTGAGGGTCTCGGTGCGGTCCGCGGCGAACTCCCGGTTCACCCCGTCCTCGACGGTCAGCGGCCACGTGTGGGAGGCGAGCCGGGTCAGCAGCAGACCCAGGCCGATCATGAACAGCAGCAGGGCGGCAATCGGGAGCACCACCCGTTTGAGGCTCTGCGCGGCGATGGTGAGCATCGCCGGACTCTACCCAGCCACGCGCTCGGGAACACCTCGCTCCCGCACCGGGCGCCGCAGCGCGAGCGAGGTGAGGGCGGGCAGCGCGACACCGAGCAGCAGGCCGGCCACCACGTCGCTGGTCCAGTGCACACCGAGCGAGACCCGGCTGAACGCGGTGACCAGGGGGATCAGCACGGCTGCCGTCCAGAGAGCGGCGCGGGCGGGCGGGCGGGCGCGCAGCAGCGGCAGGAGGACCATCAGGAAGACCGTCGCACCGAGGGCGTTGGTCATGGCATGGCCGGAGGGAAACGCGTACCCGGCGGCCTGCGCCACCGGATCGAGCAGATCCGGGCGGTTCCTTCCGAAGAGCAACTTCAGGAGTACGCCCAGCAGCGCACCCGCGACCATCGTCGCCGCGACCCAGTAGGCCAGCGCCCGCGCCCGCCGCCGCCACAGCCAGACGACGAGCACCACCGCCGCGATCCGCCACGTCGTCGGGTGGAAGACGATGCTCCACCACGACATGACGTCCACCCAGCCGGGCCGGGTCAGGGCGAACTCGTGCATCCGCTCGGTGATCGCCCCGTCGAAGTTGTGGAGCGGCCCGAACCGCCCGACCACCAGAGCGGCGATGAGCGCGAACGGGACCAGCAGCAGCGGTGCGACCACGGCGGCGGCCGTCGTCCGTACCTCTGTGGTGTTCTCTTGATCTGTGTTTGCCTCTTGGTCAGTGGCCTGTTGATCTGTGGTCGTCGTCAGTTCATCGTCCGGCCGCATAGCGGCCCATTACCCCACAGCCCGCCTGCGAAGCACCTGTGGGTGGTGGCGGGCATCGCCCGGCGCACCTACTGGCGGGTAATCTCGGGCCGTGACGCACCAGGTGTTCAACCAGCCGCCACCGCTGACCGGCCACGACGTCGCCGAGGACGCCGCACTGCGCGAGGCGGCCGAGCGGGAGGGCGCCGGCTGGGCGGCCGGCGACCTGCACCGGCTGGGCAAGCTCGCCGGTGACGCGGAGGCGCAGCGGTGGGCCGACGAGGCCAATCGGTACGAGCCACGCCTGCTCACCCACGACCGGTACGGTCATCGCCTGGACGAGGTCGAGTTCCACCCGTCCTGGCACCGCCTGATGGACGTGGCCGTCACGGAGGGCCTGGCCGGCACAGCCTGGGCCGACAAGCGTCCCGGAGCACACGTGGCCCGCGCCGCCGGTTTCTTCGTCTGGTCGCAGGTCGAGGCCGGCCACGCCTGCCCGATCTCGATGACCTACGCGGTGATACCCGCCCTGCGCCAGAGTCCCGAGCTGGCAGCCGCCTACGAGCCGCTGCTGACCAGCCGCGTCTACGATCCGGGCCTGCGCGCACCGGAGCGTAAGCGCGGCCTGCTCGCCGGTATGGGCATGACCGAGAAACAGGGTGGCTCGGACGTGCGCGCCAACACGACCACCGCCACCGCGTCAGCGGACGGGTGGCGGCTCCGTGGCCACAAGTGGTTCACCAGTGCGCCGATGTGCGACCTGTTCCTCGTGCTCGCCCAGGCGCCCGGCGGCCTCTCCTGTTTCCTGGTACCCCGGGTCCTGCCGGACGGCAGCCGCAACGTGTTCCGCATCCAGCGGCTCAAGGACAAGCTCGGCAACCGCAGCAACGCCAGCAGCGAGCCGGAGTTCGACGACACGGCGGCGTGGCTGGTCGGCGGCGAGGGCCAGGGCGTGCGCACCATCATCGAGATGGTCGCGACGACCCGGCTGGACTGCGTGATCGGCTCGGCCTCGGGGATGCGGGCCGCCCTGTCCCAGGCGGTCCATCACGCCCGGCACCGCGCGGCGTTCGGCGGCCCGCTGATGGAGAAGGCGGCGATGCGCAACGTGCTGGCCGACCTGGCGCTCGAGTCGGAGGCGGCGACCGCCCTCGCGATGCGCCTGGCCGGAGCGCTCGACCGGGCCTCCCGGGGCGACAGCGCCGAACAGGCCTTCCGGCGTCTCGCCGTCCCGGCCGGCAAGTTCTGGGTGTGCAAGCGGCAGCCCGCCGTGGTCGGCGAGGCACTGGAGTGTCTCGGCGGCAACGGTTACGTGGAGGACTCCGGGCTGCCCCGGCTGTACCGGGACGCACCACTCAACTCGATCTGGGAGGGCTCCGGCAACGTACAGGCCCTGGACGTGCTGCGGGCGCTGCACCGGTCGCCGGAGAGTGCGGAGGCGTTCTTCGCCGAGGTGGGCGCGGCCGGCGGCGCCGACCGGCACCTCGACACCGCGATCACCGACCTGCGCGAGCGGCTCGCCGACCCGTCGGATCCCGAGGTACGCGCGCGTCGCGTGGTGGAGCGGATGGCCCTGGTGCTGCAGGGTTCACTGCTGGTCCGGTACGCGCCCGCCGCGGTCGCCGACGCGTTCTGCGCCAGCCGGCTCGGTGGCGACTGGGGCCAGACCTTCGGCACGCTGCCCGCCGGCGCGGACATCTCCGCGATCCTGGAGCGGGCCGCTCCCACCTGACAACCCGCAACACCTCAACCCGGGCCCATCGGGGACGATGTCCTGTCGTGCGGTTTGGACGGGTCCCACTCTGGGCGGGCTGGCTACTGGTGGCAGCGACCGCTGCTCTGTGCTTCCCGCTGGTGCCCGACGACAGCCTGCCGGCCAAGATCTACGTCAACACGATCGGGTCGTCCGCGACGATCGCGACGATCATCGGGATCCTGCGGAACCGGCCCGAGCACCGGGGCGCCTGGCTGCTGTTCGCCCTCGGGATGGGCACGCTGGTTTCGGGCGACATCACCTACGACATCATCGAGTACACGACCGGTGAATACCCGTACCCCTACTATGCGGACGCGTTGTACCTCTCGGCGTACCCCCTGCTCTGGGCCGGAATCCTGCGGCTCGGCCGCGGCAGCGGCAAGCGTGACCGGGGCGGTGTGCTCGACGCCGCGGTGATCTCGGTCGGGGTGGCCCTGGTCTACTGGGTCTTCGTGGTCGGCCCGACCCTGCAGGACAGCGGCGCGCCGTGGCTGGAACGCCTGGTCACCATCGGCTATCCGCTCTCCGACGTGCTGCTGACCTCGGCGGTCGCCCGGATGCTCTTCCGGTCGGAGAACCGCACCCCGAGCCTGCGCCTGCTGGCCGTCGGCTCGAGCCTGCTGCTGACCGGCGACCTGTTCTACACCGTCATGTCGACCTCGGCCGAGTACACCGGCGGGCTCATCGACTCGGGCTTCCTGCTCGCGTACTCGTGCTGGGCCGCCGCGTCGCTGCACCCGTCGATGCGCCACCGCCCGGACACCCGCGCCGCCTCGCACCGCGTCGGCGGCCGCCGGCTCGCCCTGCTGGCCGTGGCCACGCTGCTCGCCCCCGCCATGCTCTTCTGGCAGGGCTCCTCCGGCGAGAACATCGCCTGGGCCGCGATCGGCGCCGGCGCGGTCGCGCTGTTCCTGCTGGTGGTCTCGCGCATGTGGGGCTTCGTCAAGCAGGTCGAGGTGCAGGCCGGCCGGCTCGAGGACCTGGCCATGCGCGACGAGCTGACCGGGCTCGCCAACCGGCGGCGGTTCGTGGGCCGGCTCGCCGAGGCGGTCACCGCCGGGCGTCCGCACGTGCTGCTGCTCGACCTGGACGGCTTCAAAGCGGTCAACGACAAATACGGCCACGGTGTCGGCGACGATCTGCTCGTCGAGATCGCCGGACGGCTCGCGGCCGAGGTACCGGCCACGGCACTGGTGGCCCGGATGGGCGGCGACGAGTTCGCCGTCCTGGTCCCGGAGGAGTATCCGGCCGGCGGGTGCGACGAGCTGGCCGTACGCCTGCGTGCCGCGGTCCACCGCCCGGTCCGCGCCGGCGGCAACGAGCTGCTCGTCGGTACGAGCATCGGCATCGCCGACGGCAGTGATCTGGACGGGACCGGCACGGCCGAACCCGGCGAGGTCCTGCGCCGCGCCGACGTGGCGATGTACGCCTCCAAGGCCGGCGGCGGGCGCCCTCGCCGGTACTCCCCCGAGCTCGACGACCAGGCCGGCGAGGAGAGCCGGCTCGCCGCGGACCTGCGGATCGCCCTCGACCGCGGCGAGTTCCACCTGGTCTACCAGCCGATCGTGGAGCTGCCGCACGCCCGGGTCCTCGCCGTCGAGAGCCTGATCCGCTGGTGCCACCCCGACCACGGCTACATCGGCCCGGACCGGTTCATCCCGGTCGCCGAGCGCAACGGGCTGATCGTCGAGCTCGGCGAGTGGATCCTGCGTACCGCCTGCGCCCAGTACACGGCCTGGCAGCGGCAGGGTGTCGCGCCGGCCCGGATCGGTGTCAACGTCTCCGCCCGGCAGCTCGCCGAACCCGGCTTCGTCGACCTGGTCGCCGCCGTGCTCACCGAGACCGGCATGCACCCGCGCCACCTGATCGTGGAGGTCACCGAGACCGCGGTGTTCGGCGGAGGCGCCGCGGTCCGTACGGTCCACGGCCTCACCGCCCTCGGCGTCGACATCGCGCTCGACGACTTCGGCACCGGCCACTCCTCGCTCGGCCTGCTACAGACCCTGCCGGTCAGCATCCTCAAGGTCGACAAGTCGTTCGTCGAGAACGTGACGATGGCCGGCCGGCACGCGGTCATCGCCACCTCGCTGATCCAGGTCGCCCACGGCCTCGGCCTGCTCGCCGTCGCCGAGGGCGTGGAGACCGCCGAGCAGGCGGCCGAGCTCTACCGGCTGGGCTACCGCCGCGCCCAGGGATACCACTTCGGCCGCCCGGCCGCCGTGCCCGACTTCGCCGTTCTGGCGAACCAGGCGGCATAGACCGCGCATAATCGCACTCCGCGCGAAACACCCGGTTCCGGCACTTCGCCCCGGTTTCGCTGGTACGGCACTTGTAGCGTGCGTGGCCGTGACGACACCCCTGCGGCTGTTCCCGCTCCCGTGACTACACCCCTGCGGCTGTTCCCGCTCCCGTGACTACACCACTGCGGCCTGATGATCCGCGGCGGCTCGGCGGCTATCGGCTGCTCGCCCGGCTCGGCGAGGGCGGCATGGGCGCGGTCTACCTCGCCCACGACGAGAACGACCGCCGGGTGGCGCTCAAGCTGATCCGCCCCGGCCTCGCCGCCGAACCGGAGTTCCGGGCCCGGTTCCGCAGCGAGGTCCGCCGGGCCCGGCAGGTCCCGCCGTTCTGCACCGCGGCCGTCCTCGACGCCGACCCCGAGCATCCGACCCCGTACCTGGTCGTCGAGTACGTCGAGGGACCCAGCCTGGAGCAGACGGTCCGCCGCGACGGGCCGATGCGCGACGGCAGCCTGCACAGCGTGGCGATCGGGGTCGCGACCGCACTGGCCGCGATCCACCGGGCCGGCGTGATCCATCGCGATCTCAAACCGGCGAACGTCCTGCTGCCGCTCGGCACCCCCAAGGTGATCGACTTCGGCATCGCCCGGACCACGGTGGGCACCGACCACACCCGGCCGGACCAGATGGTCGGCACCCTTGCCTACATGGCGCCGGAACGGTTCGAAACCGGCGAGCGGCGGCAGCCGGCCGGGCCACCCGCGGACATCTTCGCGTGGGGCGTACTGGTGGCGTACGCCGCGACCGGGCGCACACCGTTCGCCGCCGACTCGCCGGTCGCCACCGCGGCCCGGATCCTCACCCAGCCGCCCGATCTGGCCGGCGTCGACGGGCCGATCCGCGACCTGGTCACCGCCGCCCTGGCCAAGGACCCGGCGGACCGGCCCACCGCGCAGGAACTGCTGAACCGGCTGCTCACCGCCGACGACCCGGCGGCCCGCGCCGACCTGGCCGAACGGCCGCAGCTGCGCTGGGCGGCCCTCGCGGTCCGCGACGCGCCGACCGCGAGCGCGATGGCGAAGGCCGCGGAGTCCTGGGCCCGGGTGGCCCGCGGGCGGCGCCGCCGGCGGGCGCTGCGGATCGGCAGTGTGATCGCCGGCATCACCGCCCTGCTCAGCGGCCTGACCGCGATCACGGTCGCGGTGTGGCCGGGGCCGCCGCCGGCTCCGGTCGCCGTGCCTGTCGATCGGTTCGGCAGGCTCACCCTGGCCGACACCCTGACCGGCCCCGGTCCGTGGATGGCCGCCGGTCGCAGCGGATCGTCCGGCAGTTGCATGCACGACTACGAGGGCCTGCGGGTCTACCGGGAGACCATCAAGGAGTACCGGTGCCCGGGACCGGACCGGACGTTCGCCGATCCGATCGTGGCGGTGGACGCGTACGCGGGCGAGGCCTCGGAGTGTGCGGCGCTGTGGCTGCGATCGGGCACCGAGGGCGCTTACCGGGTGGCCCTCTGCTCGGACCGGCTGACGCTTGCCGCGGAGGGGCCGGACCCGTCCCGGTCGACCACGCTGGCCACCGCGCCGATGCCACCCCGCAGCAGCACGCAACTGACCCGGCTCGTCGTGGCGCTCCGCGGCCCCTTCCTCGACGTGACCGTTAACGGACAGATGCTGATGCGGGCGCAGATCCCCGGGAAGCCGTTGCCGTCCGGGCGGCTGGCGCTCGGTGTCGTCCGCGACTTCAGCAAGCCCTACCTCCTTGTCGACGACGATCTGGCAAGGCCGGAGAGCGGCGATGCGCTGTTCGCCGGCATCCGGGTCTGGGAGCCCTAGACACCTTTCCGGGCTGAGCGGGATGAGCGGGCGGCACGCGGCAGGCGGCACGCGGCGGGCGGCACGCGACGGGCGGCACGCGACGGGCGGCACGCGACGGGCGGCACGCGACGGGCGGTAGGCGGCGGGCGGTAGGCGGCGGGCGGCGGGCGGCGGGCGGTAGGGACGGTAGGCGCGCACGCAACGCGACCGTGCGCTTCCACACCCGCTCCTGCGCTTCCCGCACCCCCTCCCAGCGACAGCCGGCTCGCACACAACCCGACCGTGCGCTTCTGCACACGCCGGAGCAACAACCAGCTCTCACACAACCTCACCGTGCGCGCCCGCTGCTCCAAGCACCCCGCAAGGGTGGAGGTCCACGGCGGTTCGCATGCGGGCCGGCTGTCGCTGGGAGCGGGTGCTGTGTCGCGAGCCGCGAGACAGCGCCCAGAGCCAGCCGCGGTGATCCAGCTGGACGTGAGTGCTGTGCCCGGCGCCGCGAGGCAGCACCCAGAGCCGGGAGGCAGCACCCAGAGCCGGCTGGTTGCCGGGCGGCCGACGTCGAAGGGGGACGCAAGCCGCGAAGAGGGTCTAGGCGCGGCCGCGGAGGTCGCGGGTGGCGTCGAGGAGTTCCTGCTGGGTGATGGGCTCGGCGCGGCCGGTTCGGGCCTCCTGCATCGCCTTGGTGAGCTGGACCCGGCGCAGGACCTCCTTGATGTCGGCGCCGGTCATGCCGGTGGCGGCGACGCCCAGCGCGCCCGGGTCGAGGTCGTCGGCGAACATCCGGAAGCCGGGGGCCTCGTGTGCGGCGATCAGGCCGCGGATCATCTTGCGGAAGATCTCGGTGCGGCTCACCTCGTCCGGTTTCGGGACGCTGATCTTGATGTCGAAGCGGCCGGAGCGGATCAGCGACTCGTCGACGCGGTGCGGGAAGTTGGTGGTGGCGACCACGATGACGTTCGGGTTCGCCTCGATCAGATCGTTCATCTCCTGCTTGAAGATGCCGGCAACGGCGTTGAGCGCCTGGCTGGCCGCGTCACCGCCGCCGCCGGCGTAGCTGACGATCGAGTCGAACTCGTCGAAGAGCATCAGCGTCGGCACCCGGTAGCGGCGGGCGTCGCGGAAGATCTGCTTGATGTTGCGCTCCGAACCGCCGAGCCACTTGTCGAGGATCTCCGGCGTGCGGATCTCCCGGAAGTCGGCGCCGATCTCGTTGGCGAGCGCGCGGGAGAGCATCGTCTTGCCGGTGCCGGGAGGTCCGTACAGAAGCAGGCCCTGAGGCCGCCGCGCCCCCCAGCGTGCCATCGCCTCCGGATGCCGGAACGAGACGGCGATCTGGCGCAGTTCGGCGACGACGTCGGCGAGACCGCCGACCATGTCCAGGGTGACGGTCTGTGTGGTGACCGGCGCCTTCGGCGGCGGCGAGTCCCGGCTGATCAGAAACCGCCTGCCGGTCAGCGCGTCCGGGCCGGCCAGCTCGATCACCGCCTGCAGGGTCAGCGTGACGAACGCGCGCAGGTGCTCCGCGCCGACCTCGTCGCGCGGCACCCGCGCCTGCAGCCGGGCCACCGTGCCGTCCTGCTCGTAGGTGAGCGAGGCCTGAAGACCAACAACAGCGTCGGCGAGGACACCGGGTTCGCGCCCGGCCGTCGGGCCCGAGGTCCGATCAAGACCGAGCTTTCGGTACGCGGCCGCAGCCGCCGTTCCGACCCCGTCCACGATCCTGGCGGCGACCGGGTCACCCGCGGCGATCCTTTTCGCCAGCAGCACGCCGAGCGGGTCGTTGCCCAGCACGATCTTGCGCATCCGCTCGGTCGACATCTCCTCGGCACCGGTGCTGATCACGGCGGTGAAGACGTGCACGGGACCGGCCGGATCGTCCGCACCGGACACCGTGAGGTCCACCCGCTGCACCGGGTCCGGCCACGTCGTACGGCGCAGCAGCTCGACCGGGTTCACCCGGGCCGCCGCCAGCGCGGTGGTCACGTCCACCATTTCGACTGTCGCTCCGGCGTACTCGAAGATCTCGCCGCGCGGCCGTGCGAAGCTCGCCTCGGACATGCTCTCTCCCGCCCTGCCGGAATGCCGGATCCCAGTGGACCGGCACACCAAGAGTGACACGGCGAAACACCCGGAGTGCTCGTCCGCTTCCCGCATCGATACAAGTCGGTTAATCTCAGCCCGCTGAGCACCCTCGATGCCGCGGGTCCGGCGCCGGCTCCCCGGCGGTGGCGACGCGGCCTCGTACGGAGGAGGATTTTTCCTTGTTGCGTAAATTGGCCATCCCTGTCGTCGCAACACTGCTGGTGACGCTCGTCCCAGGATCGGCGACCGCCGGCGGGCACGGGCACGGCTCGAACGACAGCAAACGGCTCCGCGAGGCGGTGACCGTGCACGGCGTGCTGGACCACCTGCGCGCCTTCCAGAAGATCTCGGACCGCAACGGCGGGACCCGCGCGTCCGGCACCCCCGGCTACGAGGCCAGTGCCGCGTACGTGAAGAGCGCCCTGCGCAAGGCCGGTTACCGGGTCACCGAGCAGAAGTTCACGTTCCCGTTCTACCGCGAGCTCGCACCGGCCCAGCTGACCCGGGTGTCCCCGGCCGGCCCGGCCTACGCGACGCACACCTTCGACTACTCGGGCACCGGTGACGTGACCGGCCAGGTCGTGCCGGCGCTGAACAACGTGCTGCCGCCGACACCGGCACCCAGTTCGCTGGCCGGCTGCGCGCCCGCCGACTTCGCACCGGCGTCGGCCACCGCACCGCAGATCGCCCTGGTCCAGCGCGGCGGCTGCGACTTCGCCGTGAAGGCGCAGAACGCGCAGGCCGCCGGGTACGACGCGGTGATCATCTTCAACGAGGGCCAGCCGGGCCGCGACGAGCTGCTCGAGGGCACCCTCGGCGGCCCGTTCACCATCCCGGTGGTCGGCCTCGACTTCGCCGACGGCAGCGCGCTCGACGCCGCCGCCGAGGCCGGAACGGTGACCGTGCGGGTGCAGACCAGCACCGAGAACCGCGCGGGCGCGACCACCAGCAACATCATCGCGGACAGCCGCGGGGGCGACCCGAACCGGGTGCTCGTCGTCGGCGCCCACCTCGACTCGGTCGCCAAGGGCCCCGGCATCAACGACAACGGCAGCGGCTCCGCCACCATCCTGGAGATCGCCGAGCAGGTCGCCAAGCTGAAGATCAAGCCGCGGCAGCAACTGCGGTTCGCGTTCTGGGGTGCCGAGGAGGCCGGTCTGCTCGGCTCCGAGCACTACGTGGCGCAGCTCAGCGCGGCGCAGCAGAAGACCATCTTCGCCAACCTGAACTTCGACATGGTCGGCTCGCCCAACTACGTGCGGTTCGTCTACGACGGCGACGGCTCGTCCACCGGCACCGAGGGCCCGGCCGGCTCCGGCGAGATCGAGAAGGTCTTCACCGACTACTTCGCCGGCAAGGGCATGGCCAGCGACCCCACCGCGTTCGACGGCCGCTCCGACTACGGCCCGTTCATCGCGGTCGGCATCCCGGCCGGTGGGCTGTTCAGCGGCGCGGAGGGTGTGAAGACGCCGGAGCAGGTGGTCAAGTACGGCGGTACGGCGGGTGCGGCGTACGACCCGTGTTACCACCAGGCCTGCGACGACCTCAGCAATCTGAGCAAGCGGTCGCTGAGTGAGCTGGGCGACGCGGCGGCGCATGGGGTTTACGAGTTCGCCCGTACGAAGGCGTCGTTCCCGGCTCCGGCTCCGGCTGTGGCCAAGATGGCCGCGCGGCCGGCCTTCAGCGGGGCGCACGCCATCAGCTGATCTGACACCACAGCGTCGCGGCCGGCACGTCCGGCCGCGACGCTGTCGTTCACGGCGCCGCACGTCCGGCCGCGACGCTGTCGTTCACGGCGCCGCTGCCGCCGCCGGCCGGGTCAGGGGGGCCGGTCTTGTCCGAACAGGCCGGTGACGTGTTTGCTTCGCGGTGGCAGGATGACGAGATGCTGGTCGTGTTCGCGCACAGCACCACCGGGTCGACCGTTGCCACGGTGCATCGGGCGGATGGCGTCGTGCTCCAACTGCCGGGATACGACCGGAAATATCGGGTTCCGCACGACCTCGCGCACTTCGCCACCGAGCGGAGTCTCGGCATGTCCGGCGGGGTGTTCGGGTCGATCGCGGCCGGTGGGGTGTTCTCCAACATGCGGTTGCTCAGCGGCAAGCCCCGGCACGACGCGGCGGCACGCAGCAAACTGCTGCTCGAGGCGAACAAGCGCACGCTCGGTTTGGCCGAGGTGATCGCGGGTGTGGTGCATCGGGCGGTCGAGGAGGAGGAGACCGCGCAGGCCGTGACGTGGGCGCGCAAGGCCCACGGTGCGATGGCGGAGGGTGACTTCCCGTGGACCGATGACCAGGTGCGGCAGGCAGTGCAGGATCTTGTCGAGCTGACCGTGGACTGGGAAGCCCAGGGCGGGCTCCGGCTGGCGTGGCCGGAGCAGCTGATCGCGCCGATGCCCGTACCCCATGGTGTGAAACGCGGCCGGCGCGGTCGCACCTAGATCTCCACAGGCCGGCGGTTCGCAGGCCACGAGGCCGGGATTGGTCGTCGCCGAACGTGACCGGGCGCGGAAGGCTGACGACGTGGTCACACTGTCGTCGATTCTCGCCGTCTCCGCCGTCGCGCTGGGCATGGTCCTCACGCCGGGCCCCAACATGATGTACCTGGTCTCGCGCAGCATCACCCAGGGCCGCCGTGCCGGGATCGTCTCGCTGGCCGGGGTGGCTCTCGGCTTCCTGGTCTACCTGACCGCCACCAACCTCGGCCTGTCCGTGATCTTCGTGGCGGTGCCGGAGCTCTACACGGCGATCAAACTGGCCGGCGCGGGCTATCTGGCGTGGCTCGCCTTCAAGACTCTGCGGCCGGGCGGCACGTCGGTCTTCCAGCCGGAGCCCCTCGCACCGGACTCGACCGGGCGGCTGTTCACCATGGGCCTGCTGACGAACCTGCTCAACCCGAAGGCCGCGGTGATGTACCTGTCGCTGATCCCCCAGTTCGTCGAGCCCTCCGCCGGTCACGTGATGGCGCAGGGTTTCCTGCTGGGCGGGGTACAGCTGCTGGTCAGCATGGCGGTCAACCTGACCATCGTGCTCGCGGCCGGCGGCATCGCGGTGTTCCTCGCGAGGCGCTCGGCCTGGCTGCGGGCCCAGCGCTACCTGATGGGTACGGTCCTCGGCGTCATCGCCGTCAAACTGGCCACCGACCGGGCGCGCCCGGTCGCCGCCTGATCACCCCGAGAGCGACGGCTGCCAGTGCTGCCTGTCCCACCGGCACTGCCAGGACCACGGTGCCGGCCGCCGGGCTGTCGTCCACGATCGGGAAGTCTGCCACAGGTCCGCTGAGATCTGGATCACAGGAGGCAACGGATCGGGGCCCGCGGAACACTCCTGCGAAGAGGACGCCCGCCGGCTTTGTCCCCAGCATTCCGGCGGGCGCCGAAAGGCCCCACTCGCCGTTCCCTCCGCCAAGGGAACGCGAGTCGGGGTCTTTCCTTCCCCGCCGGATTCGAATAAGCCCACCGTTTTACAGACCTCGATCCGCGGGTTAGAGTCGGATCCCCATGGGAGCGCTCCCAAGCGCTTCTCCGGCTGCTCTTTCCCGTGCGGAACCCCCACCGCCGCGTCTGCGGCGGATCCGCGTCCATCCCCGAGGTGATCTCTTGCAACGCAGAGCGAAAGCCATCCTAGCCACGGCCCTGGCCGTGGCGGCAGCGTCGACCGCCGCCTTCTTCGCGCTGCCCGCCAGCGCGGAAACAGCGGCGTTCACCGTGCAGAACTCCTGGAACAACGGATATCAGGCCGAGATCACGGTCAGCAACGACTCGTCGTCGGCGATCAGCACCTGGAAGGTGGAGCTGGTCATGCCGGCCGGCACCACGATCGGCCAGTCGTGGAACGCGACGATGAGCGCGTCGGGCAGCACCTACACGTTCACCCCGTCGGGCTGGAACGCCACGATCGCGGCCGGTGCGTCGACGAGCTTCGGCCTGATCGCCAACGGCGCCGGGCGGCCGACCAGCTGCCTGGTCAACGGCAAGGCCTGCAGCGGAACGGTTCCCACCTCACCCTCCGCGTCGGCTTCGGCGTCCACCTCGGCGTCACCCTCCCCGTCGGCGTCCGGGTCCACTCCCCCGCCGCCCACCGGCACCACGCCGGTGGCGATCAACGGGCAGCTCAAGGTCTGCGGGACGAAGCTCTGCAACCAGTACGGCAAGCCGGTCCAGCTGCGCGGCATGAGCACGCACGGCCTCCAGTGGTTCCCGAGCTGCTACACCGACGCCTCGGTGAAGGCTCTCGCCACCGACTGGAACGCCGACCTGTTCCGGATCTCGATGTACGTCCAGGAGCAGGGCTACGAGACCAACCCGAGCGGCTTCACGTCGCAGGTCAACAGCCTCGTCGACAAGGCCGAGGCGAACGGCATGTACGCGCTGATCGACTTCCACACCCTGACCCCGGGCGACCCGAACTACAACCTGGACCGGGCGAAGACGTTCTTCAACGCGGTGTCCGCTCGCAACGCCGCCAAGAAGAACGTCATCTACGAGATCACCAACGAGCCGAACGGTGTCAGCTGGGCCGGCATCAAGAGTTACGCCGAGCAGATCATCCCGGTGATCCGCGCGAACGACCCGGACGCCGTAGTGATCGTCGGCACCCGCGGCTGGTCCTCGCTGGGCGTCTCCGAGGGCGCGACCTCGGCGGAGATCGTCAGCAACCCGGTGAACGCGTCCAACATCATGTACACGTTCCACTTCTACGCGGCGTCCCACAAGGACAACTACCGCGCCGAGGTCGAGCGGGCCGCGGCCTCGCTGCCGCTGTTCGTGACGGAGTTCGGCACGGTGACCTACACCGGTGACGGCGCTGTCGACACCGCGAGCACCAATACCTGGCTCGACCTGCTGGACCGGCTGAAGATCAGCTACGCGAACTGGACCTTCTCCGACGCGGGTGAGGGCAGCGCGGCACTGAAGGCGGGCGCGTGCAACGCCGGCACCTTCACCGGGACCGGGCCGCTCACCGAGTCGGGCACGCTGATGCGCTCCCGCATCCGTACGGCTGACAACTTCCCCACCTCCTGATTTAGTTCCGCATTTCTCCAGTCCCTTAGTTCCGTCAGTTTCGTTCGTTCGGCCAGTTCGGCTGGTGAGGGTCGCCGTTTCGCCTCCGCCGGCTTGCTGGTGATGGTCGCCAGACCCTCCGGTTCCGTCCTCCGCCAGGCCGGTTCCGGTGGGGCGGCCCGGGCCTCCCACGACCGGGCCGCCACACGGCGCCGGGGTCCGCTTTCTCGGGCAGACCCCGGCGTTGCCGTCTCTATTTTAAGTCTTCACTTATATAAGTTCCTCCTGATAGGGTGAGCCCGTGCATGCGTTCGACGTCCTCGGCGACCCGGTCCGGCGGCGGATCCTGGAGCTGCTCGCCGACGGTGAGCAGACCTCCGGAGCCGTGACCGCCGCGATCCGTGCGGAGTTCGGCATCACCCAGCCGGCCGTGTCCCAGCACCTCAGGGTGCTCCGGGACAACGGATTCGCCACCGTGCGCCCGGACGGCGCGCGGCGCCTCTACGCGGTCGACAACACCGCGCTGCAAGAGGTCGACGAGTGGCTGGAGCCGTTCCGCAAGGCCTGGGTGCCACGCCTCGCCGCGATGGCCACCGAGGTCGCCCGCGGCAAGCGCACACGGCGGCTCGCCGCCGCTTCCCATGAGACCCGTCAGGAGCGAGGGACCCCCGATGATTGACGTGAAAGAGCAGATCAGCAGCGTGCGGCGCAAGCTCGGCAGCCGCACGCTGGAGGCCGGTGAGGCGCGCGAGCTGACCATCAGTCAGGCGTACGAGACTGACCTCGAAGACCTCTGGGACGTGGTCACCAGCGCCGAGCGGATCGCCCGCTGGTTCCTGCCGGTCTCCGGTGAGCTGCGCGAGGGCGGAAAATACCAGCTGGAGGGCAACGCCGGTGGCACCGTCACCAGTTGCGAGCACCCCCGGGCGTATGCGGCGACCTGGGAGTTCGGCGGCCAGATCAGCTGGATCGAGGTGCGGCTGATCGAGGAGGGCCCGGACCGGACCCGCTTCGAGCTGACCCACATCGCCCACGTCGACGACCACTGGAGTGAGTATGGTCCCGCCGCCGTCGGCATCGGCTGGGACATGGGCCTGATGGGCCTGGCCCTGCACGTCGCCAACCCGTCGGCACCCCGCGACAACGAGGCCGTGGCAGCCTGGACCGTGTCCGACGACGGCAAGACCTTCATGCGGCTGAGCAGCGACGCCTGGGCCGACGCCGACATCGCCGACGGCGAGAACCCGGACGCCGCCCGCACCCGCTCCGCCAACACCTACGCCGCCTACACCGGCTCCTGACCCGGCCGGCCGCGGGGAGGCCGGCCGGGCTTTGACGGCTGGCCCTCAGTGCTCCCTCGGCGCGGTCTGCACAGGACTGGAAGCCAGCTGCCCATCCCCGGCTGGCTTCCAGTGCTGCCTCCGCGCGGTTGAGGCAGCACCGGGAGCCAGCCGGGATGTGCAGCTGGGCCTCAGGGTTGTCTCAAGGGCGGCGAGACAACACTGAGACCCAGCTGGGGTCGGGGCCGGATCGGGTCAGCCGGGCGGGGCCGGGCTGGGTCAGAGGGCGCGCTCGGCGGTGGTGGTCAGGAGGGCGGGCAGGGCGGGGCCGGGCCGGTGGCGCAGGCGGACGCGTACGTCCTCGGCGCGCTCGCGGGCCGGGCCGAGCCGGTCGCGGACGGTGAGCCAGGTGCGGGTGGCACGGACCCGGGGGGTGCGGCGGCCGACCGTGGAGAGCTGGTAGCCGAACCGGGTGAGCCGATCGCCGAAGACGGCTTCGCAGCGGCGGACCTGGTCCTCGGTCAGGCGGCTCTGCCAGCTGCTGACCCGGGCCGTGGTCACCTCGCTGCGGGTCAGCGCGTGCCAGGTCTTGTACTCCGGTACGGCCACCGGTGCCAGCTCGGACGGATGGGCCATCGCGGGGTCGTACTCCTCGGCGAGGAAGTCGCAGATGGCCCGCAGGTGCGGTTCGGGGTCGGCGACCAGGTCCTCGTACCGGACCTGGTGGAAGACGTCGGCCGGATATTCGCGGGCGGCTCGCAGTGAGGCGTCGGCGGAGCGCGCCCAGTAGTCGATCATCTCGCCGAGATCGGCGGGTGCCCAGGGCGTCTCCCGCAGCGAGGCGACGCAGTCCCGGCCGTCCCGCATGATGTTGATGATCTGGGCGTCCGGGAACAATCGCAGGATGATGCGGAGGTTACGCAGATAGGCCGGCCTTTTGTCACCCCATCGTGGCTTGCCGAAGCGGTCGGCGTACATCTTGAAGACCGTGCCCAGCGCCGAACCGAGCGTGGGCGGCGCGGCGGCGATCGCCTCGACGACGGCCTCGATGTCGAGGCCGAGGTCCCCGAAGTGAGCGGTACTCGTGATCCACAGCGCCAGGTTGCGGCGCTGCGCGGACTCGCTGAGGTCGCCGAACTCGTGCCGGCGGAAGTAGGCGGGCAGCAGGAACCGGCTCTCCGGTGGCAGCGCGATCCGTGGGTGGGCGTGCAGCATCAGCTGAAGCATCGTCGTGCCGGAGCGGGGGCAGCCGACGACGAAGATCGGGCGATCACTGGACATGTACTAGACCGTAAAATAAGCTTTGTCCGTTTTGCAAAAGATGTGTCGGTAGTTGCCAGAAGTGGCGTCATGGCGTAGGCCCATGGGATGACGCGTACGGAGCTGCTGAGCCACTGTCTCGCCAAGCCGGGCGCCTGGCAGGACGAACCCTGGGAAGGTGACGTCGTCGCCAAGGTCGGTCCCAAGATCTTCGCGTTCCTCGGCACCGGCGGCTCGGTCGGCGTCAAGTGCGGGCGCGGGCGCGACACCGCCGACGAGTGGCTGACCCGCTACCCGGACGACGCCACCACCAGCGCGTACATCGGACGGTACGGGTGGAACACCCTGCGCATCGGCGGCGCCATCCCGGACGACGAGATCTTCGAGGCCGTCGACGCCTCCTACGAGGCCGTGGTCGCCGCCCTACCGAAGAAGGACCGGCCCTGAGCGAAGACGGCCTCAGAACTCCTCCGGACGTGGCAGCGGCACGACCAGTGGGGTGCCGGTCGCCGGATCCGGGATCACCATCGCGCGCAGGCCGAAGACCTTGTCCAGCAGTTCCGGCGTCAGCACCTCGGCCGGCGTGCCGGTGGCCGCGATCCGGCCGTCCTTCATCGCGATCAGCACGTCCGCGTACCGGGCGGCCAGGCTCAGATCGTGCAGGACCATCACCACGGTCCGCCCCTTCTCCCGGTGGAGCCGGCGGATCAGGTCGAGCACGTCGATCTGGTGTGCCAGGTCGAGGAAGGTCGTCGGCTCGTCGAGCAGCAGCAGGTCGGTGCCCTGGGCGAGCGCCATGCTGATCCACGCCCGCTGGCGCTGCCCGCCGGAGAGGGCGTCGACCGGGCGGGCCGCGTACTCGAGCATGCCGGTCCAGCGCAGCGCGTCGGCGACCAGGGACTCGTCGTCGCCGGACCACTGCCGGAACCAGCTCTGGTGCGGGTGGCGGCCGCGCATCACCAGGTCGGCAACGGTCAGGCCGTCGGGTGCGGCGGGTGACTGCGGCAGGACGCCGACGATCCGGGCGACCTCGCGGGTGGGCATCCGGTCGATGCGTACGCCGTCCAGCAGCACCTCTCCCCCGCCCGGCCGCATCAGGCGCCCGAGGGCCCGGAGCACCGTCGACTTCCCGCACCCGTTCGGGCCGATGATCGCGGTGATCCGCCGGTCGTGCACCGAGATTTCCAGGTGCGACGTGACGGTCACGTCGCCGTATCCAAGGCTCAGGCCGACGCCGCGCAGCCGGTCGTTCACGCGATGGTCCTCCAGGATCGTCGCAGCAGCAGGTAGAGCAGGTAGGGGGTGCCGACGATCGCGGTGAGCAGGCCGACCGGCAGTTCGGCGGGTGCCACCACGATTCTGGCCAGCAGGTCGCAGCCGATCACCAGCAGCGCGCCGAGCACCGCCGACGCGACGAGCGGTGGCCGGCTGCCGCCGCACAGCCGCAGGGCGATCTGCGGCACCACGAAGGCGACGAACTCGATCGGGCCGGCCGAGGAGACGGCCGCGGCGGCGAGCGCGGCGGCGACGATCACCACGCTGAGCTGGGCGGTGGGCAGGCGCAGCCCGAGACCGCGTGCGGTGTCCTCACCGAACTGGAGGACGCGCAGGGCGAGGGTGGCGGCGAGCGCGGCGGGCAGCAGGACCAGCAGGGCGAGGGCGAGCGGGCGTACGTGGGTCCAGTCCCGCCCGGCGAGCGAACCGCTGAGCCAGATGTTGGCCCGGGTGACGTCGGTCTGCTGGGCGCGGACCAGCATCCACGAGGTGAACCCGGCGAGCAGCTGGCCGGCGCCGAGCCCGATCAGCACGAGACGGTACCCGTCGATGCCCTGCCGCCAGGCCAGCAGGTAGATCGCGGCGGCGCTGAGCAGCGAGCCGGCGAGCGCGGCGAGGGGAAGGGTGGCAGTCGAGCTCACCCCGCCGAGGACGATCACGCCGACCGCCGCGGCCGCCGCGCCGTGGGTGACGCCGAGGACGTCCGGGCTGGCCAGGGGGTTGCGGGCGAACGTCTGGGTGAGCGCGCCGGCGACCGCGAGGGCGGCACCGGCGAGCAGCCCGCAGAGCAGGCGGGGCAGGCGCAGGTTGAGCAGGATGTGCCGCTCGATGCGGGTGCCGCCGCCGGTGACGACCTGCCAGACGGTCTCCGGCCCGAGCGGGAAGTCGCCGTGCCCGACGGCGGCGATCGCGACGGCCACGGTGGCGGCGAGCCCCAGCAGGGTGATGGCGACGGTTCGCAGCGGGATCACGGCCGAGACCGGCCCGGCGCGCAGGATCCGGCGGCCCGGAAGGTCGAGAACAGCGCTCACAGCCGCACGATCCGGAGGCGGCGGACCAGCCAGATGAAGAACGGCGCGCCGAGGAACGCGAGCACGATCCCGGTCTGCAGCTCGGCCGGGCCGGCGACGAGCCGACCGGCCACGTCGGCGACCAGGACCAGCGTGACGCCGAGCAGCGCCGAGAACGGGATGAGCCAGCGGTGGTCCGGCCCGGTGAGCACGCGGGCCAGGTGCGGGACGATCAGCCCGGCGAACGCGAGCGGTCCGCACGCGGCCGTGGCGGCTCCGGCCAGCAGGACCAGGGCGACGACTCCGATCGTACGAGCGAGAGCGATGTTCTGACCGAGCCCGCGCGCGACGTCCTCGCCCAGCCCCAGGGTGTTCAGCGCCGGCGCGTTGATCGCGGCGAGCAGCAGCCCGGCGGCGATGAACGGCGCCACCGCCCACGCGGTTGTCATGTCGCGGCCGGCGAGCGAGCCGGCCACCCAGAAGCGGAACACCGACAGCGTCTCCGGGTCACGGATCAGGATCGACGAGGTGAACGAGGAGAGCAGCGCGCTGAGCGCCATCCCGGCCAGCGCGAGCGTGACAGGCGTCGGGCCGTGGCTGCCGCCCGAGCCCAGGCTGAAGACGAGGGCGCTCGCCACGAACGCACCGGCGAAGGCGTACCAGATGTAGGCGTGGAAGGACCCGGCGCCGAGGAAGGCGATCGCGACGACCATTGCGAATGACGCGCCCGCGGTGACGCCGAGCAGTCCGGGGTCGGCGATCGGGTTGCGGGTGTGTCCCTGCATCAGCGCGCCGGCGGCGCCGAGTGCGAGACCGCAGAGAATTCCGAGCACGGTACGGGGGCCGCGTAATTCCCGTACGACAGCCGTCGCGTCGGAGCCGTCCGGGTGCACGAGGGCCTGCCACACCTCGGACGGGTGCAGCGCCTGCGCGCCGAGACCGAGGCTGAGCAGGACCGCGAGCGCCGCGAGCAGCAGCAGTGCGGCCAGGCCGGCGAGCCGGGACCCCCTCCCGGTACGGGTGAGTGTCCCGGCCGCCGCCGTCATCAGGCCCCCGCTGCCTTCGCGACAGCCGGAACCGTGTTGTCGATGAAGTACGGGATGGACAGCGGGCTCGGGTTGCGCAGCGCCATGAACTGATCCGCGGGCAGCGGCACGTACTTGCCGGCCTTGACCGCGGGCAGGTTCCCGAACAGCGTGTTCCCCTCGAGCGCCGTCTGCAGCCGCGGTTCGGTGCTGTAGACCAGCACCACGTCGGCGTCGATCGTGGCGATCTTCTCCAGGCTCAGGGTGACCGCGAAGTCGTCGCCGGGCAGCGCGGCGACCGCCGGTGCCAGCTTCATGCCGAGGTCGTTGAACGCCTTGACGGTGACGTCCTGGTCGGAGCGGAGCACGCCGATCGTGCCGGCCTCGTACACCTGGGAGATGGTGAAGGTCTTGCCGGTGATCGCCGGGTACTGCGTCTTCACGCCGTCCACCTTGGCCTGGACGTCCTTGATGATCTGCTCACCCTGCTCGGTCTTACCGAGCAGCTTCGCGACCTGGCGCAGCGTGGTCTGCCACGAGTCCTCGAACGGCCCGGTCTCGTAGGCGGTGGTCGGCACGAGCGGGGACAGCGCCTTGTACTCGTTGTCGATGTAGTAGTCGCCGCCGGCCAGCACCAGGTCCGGGTTGAGCTTGGCGATCTCCTCCGGGTCGACGCCGTTCTCGCCCTGGGCCAGCTGCGCCGGGCTCCCGGTGATCTTCGGCTTCGCCCAGGGGTTGATGCCGCCCTCGGAGACGGTCTGGTAGACGCCGACCGGCTGCACGCCGAGCAGCAGGAGCGCGTCGAGGTCGGCGTCGGAGAGCGCGACGATCCGCTCGGGCGCCTTCTCCAGCGTGGTGGTGCCCAGCTTGTGGGTGAGGGTCACCGGGTAGGCACCGGAGGCGGCGGCGGACCCGCCGGGCTGCGGCTCGTTCTCGGCGGGCGAACAGGCGGCGAGCAGGCCACCGGTGAGGAGGAGGGCTAGAAGGGCAGGCGTCCTGCGGGCCACAATCGCTTTCCTTACATCGTGACGGGCCCCGTGCTCGCGGCGCGTGCGCAACGAGGACGGGGCCGTCGGACAGCGGGGATCAGGCGAGCTTCTTGGACTTCTTGATCGCGGCGGTCATCGCCTCGAGCAGCGGGGCGGAACCGGCCCAGGAGTAGATCGGCACGGCCTGCCACGGGAAGACCTGGTTGGCCTTGACGGCGGGCAGCGCGTTCCAGGCCGGCTTGGCGGTCAGGTCCTTCGGCTGCAGTGTGCCGGTACGCGCGTCGAGGAAGATGATGTCGGCGTGGTACTTGTCGGCGTTCTCCCAGCTCAGCGACTCGTAGTAGTCACCGCCGTCGGTCTTCTCCGGGACGATGATGTCGACGCCGAGCTCCTTGAAGTACATGATGTCCGACGACACCTTGGGGTTCGACACGTAGAAGATGTCGGGCGAGCCGGAGCCGGCCAGGACCTTGATGCCACCGGCGGCCTTGGCGGCGGCGCTCAGGTCCGCGGCGGCCTTCTCGAAGCGGGCCTTGGCCTCGGTGACCTTCGGCGCGTTGAGGTCGGCGCCGAGGGAGGCGGCGAGCTCGGAGTACCGCTCGATCGGCTTGGGCAGCGGGACCCGGCCGACGGTGATGGTGGCGACCGGCGCCAGCGAGAGGATCTTGTCCTTGCTCTCGTCCGGGATGTACCAGTAGGCGCCCGGGTCGAACATGTGGGTGATCAGCAGCTCGGGGCTGAGCGCCGCGTACTTCTCGACGGAGAACTCGCCCCACGCGTTGCCGATGATCTCGACCTTGCTGATGTCCAGGCTGCCGGCCTGTGCTTCGGCGGTGCCGTCGGCCTTCTTGGTCTCGCCGAAGACGCCGACGATCTCCTCGCTCAGGCCGAAGTCGACGAGCGCGGCGGCGGTGCCGGTGAACGCGACGATCTTGGCCGGGGTCTTGTCGGCCTTCAGGTCCTTGGGCTGGTCGTCGGTGAAGGTCCACGGGCCGGCGGCGGCAGCGGAGGAGGTGCCGGACGCGGACCCGGAGTCCTCGGTGCCTCCACAAGCGCTGAGCAGCGCGCCGAGGCCGGCGGCGCCACCGGCGGCCAGCAGGCCACGACGGGACAAAGAAAGGCTGGAGTACTTCATCTTCATTCTTTCCTCGGGGTACGACCGGTCGTCCGACCGGGTGAATGGTTAGGCTAACCTAACGAGCCGAACGCGCGTCAACTCCGTGCGCCGAACCGTGACGGGAGCCGCAACTGTCCACGTATGACATCCCCACGGACCGGGGGCTGCGCGTCACACCACCGGATGCGCCCGCCACCCGGCGGCTTCCGGTGCGCCCGATCGGCCTGCTGGTCGCTGTCGTGCTGCTCGCCGCCGTCCTGATGCTGAGCATCGGATTCGGCGCGCGGTTCCTCTCACCCGGCGACGTCTGGGCCGGCCTCACCGACCCCGCCTCGCAGTACTACCGGATCGTCCACGACATGCGGCTTCCCCGTACCCTCCTCGGTTTGATGGTGGGTGTGGCCCTCGGCCTGGCCGGCGCAATCATGCAATCGCTGACCCGCAACCCCCTCGCCGACCCCGGCCTGCTCGGCATCAACGCCGGCGCCGCGGCAGGCGTCGCCAGCGCCGCGGTCTTCCTCGGCATCGGCACCTTCTACGGCTACATCTGGTTCGCGCTGCTCGGTGCCGCCGTCGTCACCGCCCTGGTGTACGCGGTGGGCGGCGGCCGCTCGGCCACACCGGCCCGGCTCGCCCTGGCCGGTGCCGCGCTCAACGCCACGCTGTACTCCTATGTGAGCGCCGCCCTGCTCTCCGACTCGCAGGCCATCGAAAAGGTGCGGTTCTGGACCGCCGGTTCCCTGGCCAGCGCCGACTTCGCCACCGTGACCCGGCTGCTGCCGTTCTTCGGCGCCGGACTGCTCGTCGCGCTCGCGGTCGCCCGCCCGCTGAACGCGCTGTCGCTCGGTGACGACGCGGCCCGCGCCCTCGGCGCCCGGCCGTCGGTGATCCGCGTCGCGGTGATCGTCGCGGTGACCCTGCTCTGCGGCGGTGCCACCGCCGCGTGCGGCCCGATCGTCTTCATCGGACTGCTCATCCCGCACATGGTCCGCCCGTTCACCGGCCCGGACCTGCGCTGGATGCTGCCCTACACCGCGGTGCTGGCGCCGGTGCTGCTGCTCGGCGCGGACGTGCTCGGCCGGGTCCTCGGCAGCCCCGGCGAGCTCCAGGTCGGCACGGTCACCGCGGTCCTCGGCGGCCCCCTCTTCCTCTACCTCGTGCGAGCCGCCAGATGACCACCCTCGAAGCAACGATCCGCAGCCGGGTCGGCATCCGCCCGCGCTCGGTCGCCGTCGGGATCGGCGCGCTGATCGGCACCGCCGCGATCAGCGTGCTGACCCTGGGCACCGGCGAGTTCCCGATCCCGGCGGCCGACGTGGTGCGCACCCTGTTCGGCCAGGGCACCGCGGCACAGGACTTCATCGTCAACGAGCTCCGGCTGCCCCGCCTGATCACCGCGATCCTCGTCGGCGTGGCGCTCGCGGCCGGCGGCGCGGTCTTCCAGTCCCTGGTCCGCAACCCGCTGGGCAGCCCGGACGTGCTGGGCATCACCAACGGGGCGAGCACCGCGGCGCTGGCCGTGGTGATCCTCGGCGGCACCAGCACCCAGCTGTCGCTCGCGGCGGTGGCCGGCGGGCTCGCCGCGGCCCTGCTGATCCAGCTCATCGGCGGGCGGCACGGCCTGCACGGCTACCGGTTCATCCTGGTCGGCATCGGCATGGCCGCCATACTCACCGGCATCAGCGGTTACCTGCTGACCCGGGGCGTCCAGATGGAGAACGCCCGCGCCCTGCTCTGGCTCACCGGCAGCCTCGACGGGCGCGACTGGCAGCAGGCCGGGCCGCTGCTCGGGGTGCTCGCCGTCACGCTGCCGGTCCTGCTTCTCGCCTGCGGTCCGGGACTGCGGATCCTGGAGATGGGCGACGACTCGGCGGCGGCACTGGGCGTACCGGTCAGCGCCCTGCGTACCGGCGCGCTGTTCACCGCCGCGCTGCTGGTGTCGTGCGCCGCGGCCGCGGCCGGCCCGGTCGCCTTCGTCGCGCTGATCGCGCCGCACCTGGCGAAACGGCTCACCCGCGCACCCGGGCCCAACCTGGTGCCGTCGCTGGCGATGGGCTCGCTGCTGCTGGTCGGCGCCGACTGGCTGGCCCAGCACAGCCCGAAAACGCTGCCCGTCGGTGTCGTCACCGGCATCGTCGGCGGTGGATACCTCGTCTGGCTGCTCACCACGGAACGCAAGGCCGGGCGAATCTGATGCGAGGAGAAGTCGAGATGACCGGTACGCCGCGCCTCAGCGGGTCGCAGATGACGCTGGCCTACGACAAGCGGGTCATCGCCGAGCAGTTGAGCGTCGACATCCCGGACGGCTCGTTCACCGTGATCATCGGGCCGAACGCGTGCGGCAAGTCGACGCTGCTGCGCGCCCTCGCCCGGCTGCTCAAGCCGCAGGCCGGCACCGTGCTGCTGGACGGGCGGGACGTCCACTCGCTGCCGACCCGGGCGGTCGCCAAGACCCTCGGGCTGCTCCCCCAGTCGTCGACCGCGCCGGACGGCATCACCGTCGCCGAGCTGGTGGCCCGTGGCCGCTATCCGCACCAGGGCCTGCTGCGCCGCTGGTCCAGCGCGGACGAGCAGATCGTCGTCGAGTCGATGCGGGACACCGGCGTCGCCGACCTGGCCGACCGCAACGTGGACGAGCTCTCCGGCGGCCAGCGCCAGCGGGTCTGGCTCGCCATGGCGCTCGCCCAGCAGACACCGCTGCTGCTGCTCGACGAGCCGACCACCTACCTCGACATCGCACACCAGATCGAGGTGCTCGACCTCTGCGCCGAGCTGCACGAGACCCAGGGCCGCACGCTCGTCGCGGTGCTGCACGATCTGAACCACGCGGCCCGCTACGCCACCCACCTGATCGCCATGCGGGGCGGCACCGTTGCCAGGTCGGGGCTGCCCGGTGAGGTGCTCACGGCGGAGCTGGTCGAGGACGTCTTCGGGCTGCCGTGCCGGGTGATCGACGATCCGGAGACCGGGACGCCGCTTGTGGTGCCGGCGGCGCGCAGGCGCGTTACGGCAGCCTGACCACGGTCACTGTTGGAAGATCTCGTTCACCACGTGCTCCGCGATCGCCAGGGAAGACGTCGCGGCAGGTGAGGGCGCATTTCGTACGGCCGTGATGGCACCCAGCCGATGGATACGAAAGTCGTCGACGAGGGCGCCGTCACGGTCCAGAGCCTGAGCGCGTACGCCGGCACCCGCTCGCACGACGTCGGCCGCGCCGATCTCCGGGACATATTGCATGGCCTCGGCCATGTAGCGGGTCTTGGAGAGCGAGCCGCGGACCTCCTTGACACCGGTACGCCAGTGCCGCCGGGCCATCTGCCAGGTGCCCGGCCAGGCGGCGATCCCGAGCAGGTCTCTCACCGAGACCGTGGTCCGCCGGTAGCCCTCCCGAGCGGTGGCCAGCACCGCGTTGGGGCCCACTTCGACAACACCGGTCACGCGGCGGGTGAAGTGCACGCCCAGGAACGGGTAGCGCGGGTCGGGCACCGGGTAGATCATGCCGCGGACCAGGTTCGCCTTTTCCGGGCGCACCCGCATGTACTCACCGCGGAACGGGATGATCCGCGGCTCGGCGGTGTCACCGGCCAGCCCCGAAACCCGGTCACTGTGGATGCCTGCGCAGACGATCAGCTGGTCGACGACGACGTCGCGGTTGCCGTCTGTCGCCGTGACCCGGATCTGTGCCCCGGACCTGTCGATCCGGGCCACCGGGAAGTTGGTGCGCACCTCTCCGCCCGCGGTTCTGATGTCCTCGGCGAAGGCGCCGGCCACACCCGGGAAGTCGGTGATCGCCGTCTCCGGGGAATGCAGGGCGGCCAGGCCGGCGGCGTGCGGTTCGATCTCGCGGATGCCGGCCGGGTCGACCCGGCGCAGACCGGGTACGCCGTTCTCCAGCGCCCGCTTCTCCAGGTTGTCGAGACGCCCCAGCTCGTCGGAGCGCACCGCCACGACCAGTTTGCCGCATTCGTCGTACGCGATCTTCTTCTCGGCGCAGTAGTCCCGCAGCAGCAACCGGCCCCGGGTGCACAGCTCCGCCTTCAGGCTGCCGGGGGTGTAGTAGATGCCGGCGTGCACGACGCCCGAATTGTGGCCGGTCTGGTGCTGGGCGACCTCGGGCTCCTTCTCCAGGACCACGACTCTGGTGCCGGGGCGCCGCCGGGTGATCTCGCGGCCGATCGCCAGGCCGACGATGCCCGCTCCGACGATCCCGATGGTCTCGTCCGCCATTGGCGTTCCTTCCCCCGCAGCAAAAGTCTTGACCTTGGCACAGAAGCGGCTCGAACGGGGAGCCCGAGTTACCAGAACCACCCGCTGCCTCAGGTTTTGAACACCAGGTCGTATCCGAGTTCGCTCAGCGCCTCCTCGCAGGCCTGCTGGTCCTCGGCGGGGGTGCCGCCGGAGACGCCGAGGCCGCCGAGGATCTCCCCGTTCCGCTTGATCGTCACGCCGCCCTCGGTCGCCACGATCGGGTGCGCGGCCATCTCGGAGAGCTGGGCGAAGAAGCCCGGGTTGCTCTGCGCCCAGTCACGGAGCATGTTGGTGGGGCGCTCCATGATCGCGGCACTGTAGGCCTTCGCGATCGCGATGCTCGGTGTCAGCGCCCGGGCGCCGTCCGACCGCTTCGCCGAGATCAGGTGGCCGCCGGCGTCGACGATCGCCACGCTCAGCGCCTTGCCGAGCTGCTCTCCGCGCCGCAGCGTGCCCGCCAGGATCGCCTCGGCCTCCGACAGGGTCAGCTTGGTCATCGATGAGCCTCCGGTGTCGTAGAGGTCGGGCGATCCCCAGTACATCGAGCGCGGGTCACCCAGCACAACCTCCCAGCGCCATCACCTTGATCCGGTTCTTCCGGCCCCCCTTGAGAAACACGCGCTAAGGGTGAGCGGGGAGGGTGACGGTGATGGTGGTGCCGGAGGGCGTGGAAGGGGTCGCGGTGACCGTACCGCCGTGGGAGGTGGCGGTCTGGGCGACGATGGCGAGGCCGAGACCGGAGCCGGGCATGGAACGAGCGGCCGGCGCCCGATAGAAGCGGTCGAAGACGTGCGGCAGGTCTTCAGCGGCGATACCGGGCCCGGTGTCGGTGACCGTGAGGTGACAGCGGCCGGGTGGGGCGGGGGTGAGGCGGGTGGTGACGGTGGCGCCCGGTGGGCTCCACTTGGCGGCGTTGTCGAGGATGTTGACGATCATGCGTTCCAGCTCGCCGGGGCGGCCGTAGACGGTGACCGGGGTGAGGGAGGTGTCGAAGGTGAGGCCGGGCGCCCGGATCCGTACCCGGCTGATCGCGGCGGTGACGATGTCGGCGAGGTCGGCCTCTTCGACGGCTTCGCGGCTGGATTCCGAGCGGGAGAGTTCGACCAGTTCGGCGGTGAGGGTGGCGAGTTCGCCGACCTGGGCGTCGAGGTCGGCGAGGAGCGCGGCGCGCTCGCCGGGTGGCAGGCGATGGGCCAGCTCGGGTTGGCGCTCGACCTTCAGCAGCAGTTCGACGTTGGTCCGGATACTGGTCAGCGGCGTACGCAGCTCGTGGCCGGCGTCCTCGACGAGGGCTCGCTGCGCGGTGCGGGAGGCGTCGATGGCGGAGAGCATCGCGTTGACGGAGCGGCCGAGGCGGGCGATCTCGTCGTTGCCGCTGACCTCGACCGGCCGGGTCAGGTCCATCGTGACGGCGACGTCTTCGACGGCTTCGGTCAGACGGTCGACGGGGGCCAGGCCGGCCCGGGATACGGTACGCCCCAGCAGCGCCGCCCCGGCGACACCCGCCGCGCATCCGAAGGCGAGCAGCAGCGCGAAGAGAGCCAGGACCCGCTCGTCGGGATCCGGGTCGACGCCGACCTGCACCGCGCCCCCGCCCTCGATCGGCACGGTGAGCATCAGGTAGTCCCCGGGACCGATCGTGACCGTTTCCTGCACCTGCTCGTCCCCGCTCGTGGCGATCCCCGCGGCCGCCTCGGTGACCGGCAGCGGGGTGGCACTCCCGCCGACCACCACACCGGTACGGTCGAGAATCTGCCAGCAGGGCCCGATCTCCCCGGGATAAGCACCAGAATCAGAACCCGGATACGCATCGCCCGATTTGTCCACAGTGCGGCTGTTCTGAGTGGCCAGCCACTGCAACGGATCAGCGGCGATCGTCCGCGCGTCAGCCATCAACTCCGCCGACACCTTGCTCTTCTGAATCTCCCGCACCGCCAGGAACGCACCCGCCGACACCACCAGCACCGCCGCCGCCACCGCACCGGTGACCAGCAGCGACAGGCGCGCGTGCAGCGTACGGCCGTGCCACCACCGAGCCAGCCGCCCGGTCACAGCGGCTCCTCCCGGAGCACGAACCCCACGCCACGGACCGTGTGCAACAGCCGCGCCTCCCCTTCCGCCTCCAGCTTGCGCCGAAGGTAGCCGAGATAGACGTGCAGACTGTTCGATCCGTCGCCGAAGTCGTAGCCCCACACCTGCTCGAACAGCGACGCCCGGGACAGCACCTGCCGCGGGTGCCGCAGAAACGCCTCCAGGATGGCGAACTCGGTACGCGTCAACCGCAGCGCCCGCTCCCCCCGCCACACCTCACGGGTGGTCACGTTCAGCCGCACATCAGCGAAGTCCAGCCATTCCGCAGAGGAAGAGAGGGAGGGCGCGGGCGACGGAGGCACCGAGAGCGCCGACCGCCGCAACAGCGCCCGCACCCGCGCCATCAACTCCTGCAACGCGAACGGCTTGACCAGGTAGTCGTCAGCCCCCGCGTCGAGCCCCGCGACCCGATCACCCACGCGATCGCGGGCGGTCAGCATGAGCACCGGCAGAACCATCCCACCCGCCCGCAGCTGCCGGCACGCTTCGAGCCCGTCCATCCGCGGCATGCTGACGTCGAGGATCAGCGCGTCCGGCTCACCGCTGCGCACCGCGTCGAGGGCCTGCACCCCGTCACCCGCGACCTCCACCTGATATCCCTCGAACCGCAGGGTCCGTGCGAGCGAGTCCCGCACGGCCGCGTCGTCCTCCACCACCAGGATCCGCATGTCACCAGCCTGCCAGTGATCTGAAACCGTCAGGACAACTGGGCGGCATCGAGCGCCGACTGCAGGGATTCCTGGTAACCGGCACTGGTGTAGGTCGCCCCCGACACCGCGTCGATGTCAGCACTCTGCGCGGCCAGCGTCGCCTCCACGAGCTGCGGCAACGCGCGCCCGCTGATCTCGTCGTGCCGCTGGCTGCCGCTCGGGTGGACCGGCACCGACACCGCCGTGATCCGGCCACCGGCGACAGTGATGGCGACCTGCACATCGCCCTCTTGCGTCTGCACGGTGTCCCCCGTGTAGACCTTTCCCGAGCCGGACGGCGCCACCGCCACCACCTCCGGCGAGGCGGCACCACCGGTACTCGTGCGATAGCTGAACAGCAATACCAATGCCGCCACCGTGGAAAGCATCCAAAGCGTGATCCGTCGCATTCCGGGAACCCCTTACCAGGCGAACAGTTCAGTGTGGACGTAGTTAGCCCGTACCCCTGCTTGAAGAGCCGCCGCACGCGCCGCCGCCGCCCATTCCCCGGGCCCGCAGATATAGACACGCGCCGCCGCGATCTGCGGCGCCGCCCGGCGCAGGGCCTCCGCGTCGTCCTGGCCGGCGAATTCCCGCGGCAGCCAGGACGCCCGATCGGCACGGTGGCCGGTCATCGGCACCACTCGAACACCGCGTTCGGCCGCGAACCATTCCAATTCGGACCGGAACGCCAGATCCTCCTCGCTGCGTGCGCGGTAGATCAGTGTTGCTTCGCCGGCGCGGTAGGGCAGTTCGCCGAGCAGCGACAGCAGCGGCGTGATGCCGACGCCGCAGGCCATCATCACGACCGGTCCGCCCTGGTAGTGCTCGCCGGTGAGCTTGCCGAACGGCCCCTCGAACAGCACTTTCGTGCCAGGCCTCAGCGTCGCGATCCGCGAGCTGCCGTCGCCCTGATCCTTCACCGTGATCCGCAGCAGGTCGCCGCGCGGGGTCGCCGAGAGCGAGAACGGGTTGGCGCGCGTCCAGCCGGCGCCGTCGAGGAACCGCCAGTGGAAGAACTGCCCGGCCCGGGCCGGCAGCTCGCCGAGCCGCTCACCGCTCAGATAGACCGACGTCAACCCCGGCCCCTCCGGGACCACCCCGCTCACCACCAGGCGGTGCCTCCGGTTGCGCAGCACAGGCAGACCGATTCTGTACGCAAGAACCGCACACGCGGCAACCCCGTACAGCGTCCACCAGTAGGCCCGCGCCGCCACCGACCCGGCAAAGTCCTCCCCGGTCCAGATCTGGTGCGGCAGCGCCAGCCCCACCCCGAGGTACGCGTACAGGTGCAGCAGGTGCCACGACTCGTACCGCAGCCTGCGCCGCGCCGCTCGCACCGACGTCACCACCACCAGGAGCAGCGACACCGCCCCCGCCGCCGCGAGCAACATGCCCGGGTACGTCAGGATCAGGTCCCACAGCTGCACGACCACGTTGTTCCCCGCCGCATAGCCCACCGTGATCGCCACGATGTGCCCCAGCATCAGCCAGAACGACGTGAACCCGGTCCACCGGTGCCAGCGGGCCAGCCGGTCCTGCCCGAACGCCCTCTCCACCAGCGGGATCCGCGCCATCAGCAGCACCTGGAGCAGCAGCAGGTCGGAGGCGTGGAGCCCGGCCAGCCGCCCGATCGCGGTGATCGCGGTGCTCCCGCCCGCGGCGATGTCCTGGAGACCGTCATTGCTCACCCAGAGCGCGGTCACCACCAGCAGGCTCGCCGCTGCCGCCACCCCTCCGGCGTCACCCCACCAGCGCGGCGCGGCACGCGGCCGGCGGTGCTGAGCGGTACGGGCGTCAGCGTGCACAGCGGTCGTCGTCATGATCGCAAAGCTGCCTCGCATGCCTAAGAGACAGCCGCGAGGACCATAAAGGTTCCCTAAGAAACGAACCTGTGTGACCTGCTTCTCAGACGGTTCCCACAAAAGCCTCACAGGATGCGGACAGCATTCCACCGCTCAATGGGGAACAGCCGATGAACTCCGTCTGAAGGATCGCATGTGAACACGTTGCTCGCCGTGGCCGCGGATCTGGTCGCGATATCCGTTCTGACATTCGGTGTCTATTTTCCCCGGCACCGCCGGCGCGATCTGGTCACCGCCTTCCTGGGGGTGAACATCGGCGTCCTCGCGGTCGCCATCGTGCTCGGCTCCACCACGGTCGGCGCCGGCCTCGGGCTGGGCCTCTTCGGTGTCCTGTCGATCATCCGGTTGCGGTCGGACGAGATCGCCCAGCACGAGATCGCCTACTACTTCGCGGCGCTCGCTGTCGGCCTGATCGCCGGGCTCGGCGGCACCCCGGACGCGATCAGCGGCGGGCTGATGCTGCTCGTCGTCGCGGCGCTCTTCGTCGGCGACCACCCGGCGCTGTTCCGCCGGTCGCGCAACCAGCAGATCCGCCTCGACGTCGCGTTCACCGACGAGGACGCGCTGCGCGCCCATCTGGAGACGCTGCTCGGCGGCCGGGTGACCGGGCTGGTGGTCAAGCAGGTCGATCTGGTCAACGACAGCACGCTCGTCGACGTCCGCCATCAGGCGCCGGACGGCGACCGGGTGCGCCGCGAGCCGAGCCCGCGCATCGAGCGGGTGAGCGCCGGATGACCGCCGTGATCGAGGCTCCCGCACTGCACCGGTTCCGGCCGATCACCCTCGCGGAACTGGTCGTCCAGGCGGCTCTGATGACCCGCCTGGACCGCAAATACCTGGTACCGGCCGCGGAGCTCCCGGGCGTACTGGACCGGATGCCGGCCGGCGTGCGGATGCTGGAGATCGAGGGGCGTCGCGAGTTCGCGTACCGGTCGGTCTATTTCGACACCGCCGGCCTGGACAGTTACCTCGCGGCCGCGCGCCGCAGGCGGCGGCGCTTCAAGATCCGGGTCCGGACCTATCTGGACACCGGCGACGACTTCCTCGAGGTGAAGACGCGCGCCGCGCGGGGGATGACGGTCAAGGACCGGATTCCGTACGCGGGAAGTCGCACCCACCTCGACCGAGACGGCCTGACCCACGTCGCCGAGGTCCTCGGCGGCGCCGGGCTGCCGGCCCGCGGACACGAGTTCAGCCCGGTCCTGGCCACCCACTACCACCGCAGCACGCTCTACGTCCCCGGGACCGGAAGCCGGGTGACCGTCGACTCCGATCTCACCTGGATGCTGCCCGGCGGCTCGACAGTGCGGATGCCGGACTCGGTGATCGTCGAGACCAAGTCGGCCCGATCCGCCTCCGACGTCGACCGGCTCCTCTGGTCGCTGCACCTGCGCCCGTCGTCGATCTCCAAGTACGCCACCGGGCTCGCCGCCCTGCGCCCCGAACTCCCCGCCAACCGCTGGCACCCCGTGCTGCAGCGCCACTTCTCCGGAGGCCCCTCGTGAGATTGCGTAAGAAGTTCGTCGCCGCCGTCAGCTCCGCCGTCCTCGCAGCCGCCCTGCTCGTCGGCTGCGCGACAGGCGACGACACCGCCACCGGATCCACCGGCTCGACCGTCACGGCCGCCGCCACGGTTGACGCGTCCACGGTGGACGGCACTCAGACGGCCGCCGAGGTCCTCGCCGCGAACAAGACCGCGCACACCGTTCCGGCGGTCTCCGCCGACGGCGCCGCCGAGATCACCCTGTCCGGCACCTCGGCCAGCTCCTCGTCCGACGGTGTCGAAGTCAATGGCTCGACCGTCACGATCAGCAAAGCGGGCACCTACCGGATCAGCGGGAGCCTCACCGACGGCCAGATCGTGGTGAACGCGCCGGACGCCACCGTCACGCTGGTCCTGGACGGCGCCGACATCACCAGCTCCACCACCGCCGCGATCGCCGCCACCGAGGCCGAGCAGCTCGTGATCCAGCTCGCCGACGGCACCACGAACAGGCTCGCCGACACCGCGTCCTACGCCGAGGACGCCGACGTGAACGCCGCCCTGTTCAGCGCCGGCGACCTCACCATCACCGGCGGCGGCATACTCGAGGTGATCGGAAACGGCAACGACGGCATCGCGAGCAAAGACGGCACCGTCGTTCAGTCCGGCACTGTCACCGTGCGGGCCAAGGACGACGGGCTGCGCGGCAAGGACTATGTCGTTGCCGACGGCGGAACCATCACCGTCACCGCGGGCGGCGACGGCGTGAAGGCGGACAACGAGGAGGACGCCGACTCCGGATACGTCGCCGTGGCCGGCGGCACGCTGACGCTCACCACCGAGGGCGACGGCATCGACGCGGCCACCGACCTCGTCACCACTGGCGGCACGATCACCGTCGTCTCCGGCGGCGGGCACCAGAAGCAGCCGGCCGGCGATGTCTCCGCCAAGGGCCTCAAGTCCGGCGTGATCACCGTGCTGGGAGGCGGCACCGCCACGGTGGACGCCTCCGACGACGCGGTGCACAGCGACGGAGCCGTGCACCTGGCCGGCGCGAAGGTGAGCGTGGCCAGCGGCGACGACGGTGTGCACGCCGAGGGTCAGCAGATCATCGACGGCGGGACCGTGGAGGTCACCGCGGCGGTCGAGGGCCTGGAAGGCGCCCACATCGTGCTGAAATCGGGCACCGTGACCGTCACGTCGAGCGACGACGGCGTCAACGGAGCCGGCGGCACGAGCACCGAGGAGAACACCGGAGGAGGCGGCCGCGGCGGCCCCGGTGGTGGCGGTCCCGGTGGTGGCGGCAGCGAGGCCGGCGACTACTCGGTCACCGTGAACGGCGGAACCCTGGTGATCAACTCCGAGGGCGACGGCCTGGACTCGAACGGCACCGCCACGATCACCGGCGGCACCGTGGTGGTCAACGGGCCGCAGCGCGACGGCAACGGCGCACTCGACGTCAACGGCGACTTCACGATCAGCGGTGGTGTCCTGCTCGCGGCCGGCAGCGCCGGCATGGTGGTGGCGCCGGGGACCGGCTCCGGGCAGGGCTGGCTGTCGGCGACCCTGGACAGCGCGGCACCCGCGGCGACGACGATCCAGATCGCGAACAGCGACGGGGATGTGGTCGCCACCTTCGTGACGAGCAAGACCGTCCAGAACGTCGTCTACTCCTCCTCGGCCGTCAAGAGTGGCGATAAGTACACGATCTACACCGGCGGCTCGGCGAGCGGCGCGAGCACCGGCGGGCTGTCGGCGTCCGGATCACTCGGATCCGCGGCCGAGGTCGCCACCGTCACCGCCGGCGAGGCGCCCGCGGGCGGTCGCGGCCCGCGCTGACCTCCCTCGACAGGGCTGCCCCGGCCACCGGCCGGGGCAGCCGCGTTCCCAGATCAACTGAACGTACCGACATCGCTCGGGTGGGTGACTGTTCCGGTTCACTCGTGGGTATGCTCACCTCGACCGCGTCCTGGAGATCCACTGAGGACCCACCGCGCGGGTCATGGAGGCTCGGGTGACCGACGAGAGGGAGAGTGGCGGCGCGACAGTCCGCCGCCTGCAACTCGGCGCGCATCTGCGTGCCCTGCGCCGGGCCGCCGGCTTCACCCGCGACCAAGCGGGCTACCAGATCCGCGGCTCCGAATCCAAGATCAGCCGGATGGAGCTGGGCCGGGTCAGCTTCAAGGAACGCGACGTCGTCGACCTGCTGAAGCTCTACGGCGTGGAGGACCCCGCCGAGCACCGCCGGGTCCTGACGATGGCCCGCGAGGCGAACGAGCCCAGCTGGTGGCACGCGTACGGCGACGTGCTCGACACCTGGTTCCAGAACTACCTCGACCTCGAGCAGGCCGCCGAGCTGATCCGCACCTACGAGATCCAGTTCGTGCCCGGCCTGCTGCAGACCGACGCGTACGCGCGAGCAGTGATCAGGCTCGGTCACGACAACGCCGCCCCCGAGGAGATCGACCGGCGCGCGAAACTGCGGATGGCCCGTAAGCAGGTCCTCCACCGGCAGGACGCGCCCCGGCTCTGGGCGGTCCTGGACGAGGCGGTGCTGCGCCGGCCGATCGGCGGCCGGGCGGTACTGCGCGAGCAGATCCAGTCGCTGATCGACCTGTGCGACTCCCCCAACGTCCGGATCCAGGTGATGCCGTTCGACTCGGGCGGCCACGCGGCGGCCGGTGGCGCGTTCAGCATCCTGCGGTTCCCGCACGCCAAGCTGCCCGACGTCGTCTACATCGAACACCTGACCAGCGGTCTCTATCTGGAACGCCGCGAAGAGGTGGACCACTACGCGGCGGCGATCGGCCGGCTGTTCATCGAGGCCGAGCACCCCAGCCGTACGCCGACGTTCCTGCGCAAGATCCTCGCCGAGCTCAACGGCTCCTGACGGGCGCAGCACAGAGGCTGCACAAGATCCGCCGTTGCACCAACCCTCGTGCAGCGTGCCGTCGTGTTCAACCGCTCTGCTACCGCGGCGCACCCCGGCCGCACCGTACGGGATGCATCGTTTGCGAAATGAGCAGTGCTGTCAGCGCCGTGCTGACCCGCCGAATCGCCGCCTGGCACCTCTGCCTGGCGGTGGCACCCGTCGTGATCGGGTTGTACTACGCCCTCGTACACCTGGGGGTGTCGCCCGGAACGCAGGTGGCGCTCTACGTCAGCGCGAACGCCGCCTTCGCGGTGTGCGCCCTGGTCGTGGCCCGCCGCACGCCGGCGCTGCGCACCATCATGCTGCTGCTCGCGGCATCGGGCGCGGCGGGCGTGGCCGGCGACGTCACGTTCTACTTCCAGGCGCTGGTCAACAGCGAAGTGCCCTACCCCGGTACGGCGGACGTCTTCTACCTGGCGGCCTATCCGCTGATGGCGGCGGCGCTGCTGCTGGTCATCCGGCGGCGGACGCCCGGCTGGGACGGCGCGAGCGGCATCGACGCGGCGATCGTCGCGGTCGGCGCCGGCTATGTCGTGTACGAGTACGTCATCGCACCCACCTGGAACGTGGGCGCCGACAACCTCACCCTGTTCGTGTCCGTCGCGTACCCGCTCGGCGACCTCATGCTCATCGTCGTCGGCGCCCGCCTGATGCTCGGTGCCGGTCCGCGCACCACCTCGCTGCGGCTGATCGGCGGCTACCTGGTCCTGGTCCTGTTCGCCGACACGGTCTACAGCATCCAGTCGCTCAACGGCACCTACCAGGCCGGGAACTACCTGGACGTGTTCTGGATGACGTCCGGCTTCCTCGTCGCCGCCGCGATCCTGCACCCCGGCGTGACGAAGATGGCGAGCCCGTCGAACACCGCGACGCCGGACGCCACCACCGGCCGGCTGCTCGTGCTGGCCGGGGCCGCGATGACCGCGCCGACCTCGCTGCTCGTCATCGACGCCCGCACCGGCGAGGCCGACGTGAGCACCGCGGCGATCATCTGCAACGTGCTCTTCCTGCTGGTGCTGGTCCGGATGACCGGGCTCGTCCGGGCACAGCGGCACGCCGCCATCACCGACGGGCTGACCGGGCTGCGCAGCCGCCGGTTCTTCGAGGAGTCACTGCGCAGCGAGGGCGCCCGGGCCGGCCGCAACCACGCGCCGCTCAGCATGCTGCTGCTCGACATCGACCACTTCAAGAACATCAACGACACGCACGGGCACAACGGCGGCGACCGGGTCCTCGTCGAGGTGACCCACCGGCTGCGCGAGCTGGTCCGGCCGGGGGACGTGGTGGCTCGCTACGGCGGTGAGGAGTTCGCCGTACTGCTGCCGAACACCGGGCCGGCCGCCGCCCGGGAGATCGCGGAGCGGGTGCGGCGGGGGGTCAGCTCGGCGCCTATCGCGGTGGCTGATTCGCGTACGGCGCGGGTGACTGTTTCGGTGGGCATCGCCGGTATGCCGGGGACCGCTACCACTGATGAGCTTGTGCTGGCTGCGGACCGGGCGCTCTACGCGGCGAAGAACGCCGGGCGTAACCAGGTGTGCGCAGCTGACGAGGAGTCGCTGGTCCCCGCGTAGGCGGCGCTCCCGGCGCCTTTTTGGCGCCGGGCGGCGCGGCCGGCGCCTTTTCGGCGCCGGGCGGCGCGGCCGGCGTCTTTTTGGCGCCGGGCGGCGCTTCCGGATGCCGGCCGGGCGCTCGTCCGCGCTTTTCGGCGTGCGACACAATCGTGGGTATGCGGTTCGGCATCCTGGGTCCGCTCCGGGCGGAGCACCTCGACGGACGGCCGATCCCGGTCGGCGGTCCACGCCTGCGCGCGCTGCTGGCGATGCTGCTGCTCGACGCCGGCCGCCCGGTCGGATTCGAGCGCCTGATCGACGGCCTCTACGGCGAGCACCCGCCGGCCGGAGCCGCCAACGCGCTGCAGTCGCAGGTGTCGCGGCTGCGGCAGGCCCTGCCGGTCTCGCTCGAACCGGCCGGCTACCGGCTCGCGGTGTCACCGGACGATGTGGACGCCCACCGGTTCGCCGCGCTCGCCGCCGAGGGCCGCCAGGCGCTGGCCGCCGGTGACCTGCCCCGGGCGGCGAAGGTGCTGGAGGAGGCGGTGACACTCTGGCGCGGTGAGCCGCTGGGCGACGTCCGCGACGCGCCGTTCGCGGCGGAGCACGTGGCGCGGCTCGGTGAGCTGAGGCTGGGGGCGATCGAGGACCTTTGCGAGGCCCGGCTTTCCGGCCTTCCCAGCTTTTCCGGCTCTCCCGACTTTCCCCGCTCGTCCGACTTTCCCCGCTCGTCCGACTTTCCCCGCTCGTCCGACTTTCCCCGCTCGTCCGGCGTTTCCGGCTCTCCCGGCGTTTCCGGCTCTCCCGGCGTTTCCGGCTCTCCCGGCGTTTCCGGCTCTCCCGGCGTTTCGGGGGACGCGATCACCGAGTTGCGTGCGCTGATCGCGGCGCATCCGCTGCGTGAGCGTCCGCGTGCGCTGCTGATGCGAGCGCTGGCTGCGGCGGGGCGGCCTGCGGAGGCTTTGTCGGCGTACGAAGATGCGCGCCGAACCCTCGCCGAAGAGCTCGGCACCGACCCCTCCCCCCAGCTCGCCGAGGTGCACACGTCGGTGCTCCGCGGTACCGCCGGACCATCCCGCACCCCGTCCCGGCTCGGCGTGCCCACCCAGTTGAGCAGCTTCGTCGGGCGCGACGACGAGCTCAGCCGGGTCTCCGCGGCGCTGCGCACCACCCGCCTGGTCACGCTGCACGGCCCCGGCGGCGCCGGCAAGACCCGGCTCTCCGCGGAGGCCGCCGGCCGCTACGACGGCGACGCCTGCTTCGTCGAACTGGCCGCCGGCGGCAGCGACGACGTCCCCCGAGCGGTCCTGAGCGCCCTCGGCCTGCGCGACGTCGGCCTCACCCCCGACCGCACTCCCGCCCGCGCCGCCGACCTCAACGCCGGCCGCACCGCTGGCCGCACCGCCGACCGCAATCCCGGCCGGGCCGCCGAGCGTGAGTCCGGCGCTGAGCTGCCCGCTGTCACCGATCGGCTGGTCGCCGCCCTGGCCGACCGGCAGCTGCTGCTGGTGCTGGACAACTGCGAGCACGTGCTGGACGCCGCCGCCACCCTGGCCGGCCGGTTGCTCGCCGCCGCGCCCGGCCTGCGGATCCTGGCCACCAGCCGGGAACCGCTCGGCATCACCGGCGAGACCCTCTGCCCGGTCTCCGGCCTGCCCGTGCCACCACCCGGCACCGGCGACGACGACCTCGCGGCGTTCCCGGCAGTGCGGCTCTTCGTCGAGCGGGGCGCCGACGTCTCCCCCGGCTTCGCCCTGACACCCGGCAACGCCGCGGCGATCCTGCGGATCTGCCGGATGCTGGACGGACTGCCGCTCGCCGTCGAGCTGGCCGCCGCCCGCCTGCAGGCGCTGCCCGTCGACGAGGTGGCCGCGCGGCTCGACGACCGGTTCCGGCTGCTCACCCGCGGCAGCCGTACCGCCGACGCCCGCCACCGGACCCTGCACGCCGTGGTCGCCTGGAGCTGGGGCCTGCTCACCGAGGCCGAGCGGGTCCTCGCCCGCCGCTTCACCGTCTTCGCCGGAAGCGCCGGCCTGGACGCCGTCGAGGCCATCTGCGGCACCGGCCCGGACGGGACCGAGCCCGTCCACGGCACCGGGCCGAACGCGGCTGGAAACGGGGCTGGGCCGGACGGGGCTGGGCCGGACGGGGCTGGGCCGGACGGGGCTGGGCCGGACACCGTGGAGATCCTTGCCGGGCTCGTCGGGAAGTCGCTGATCGAGCGGGACGGTGGCCGCTACCGGATGCTGGCGACCATCCGGGCGTTCTGCGCCGAGCGCCTGGCCGAGGCCGGTGAGCAGGACCTCATGCGCCGGGCCCACGCCGCGTACTTCCTGGAACTGTCCAGGAGAGCTGATCCGCTTCTGCGTACCGCTGATCAGATCTCCTGGCTGGACCGCCTCGACGCCGACCGCGACAATCTGCACGCCGCCCTGCGGCGGTCCTCCGCCGCGGGTGACGCACCGACGGCGCTCAGCCTGATCTCCGCGCTCTCCTTCTACTGGTGGCTGCGCGGGTTGCGCTCCGAGTCGGCGGCGCTGGCCGGGCAGGTGCTGCGGGAGACCGGGCCGGAGCCACCGCCGGGCCGGACCGAGGAGTACGCCCTGTGCGTCCTCAACGCCGCCCTCGGCGGAACCCAGCCGCCCGCCGAACGCTGGGGCCGCTTCATGTTGACGATGAAGGACCCGCCCCGGCAGCCGTTCCTGCTCTACCTGTCGGCGATGGCGGTCGGGCCTCCGGACTCCGCCCCCGGTGAGGTGGTGGCCCTCAACCGCAAGCTGCGCGCGGGGCTCGGCGGTGAGCCGTGGAGTGACGCGCTCGGCGGCATCGGCGGCGGCTGGATGCTGCTCTTCGCCGGCGCCACCCCGCAGGAGGCGCTTGCCGACTTCGAGAGCGCGCTGTCCGGGTTCCGCCGGATCGGCGAGCGCTGGGGCAGCATGCTCGCCCTCTCCGGGGTGGCCGAGATGGCCTTCTGGCGCGGCGAGCCGGCCGCCGCGATCGCACCGATGGACGAGGCCCTGCGGCTCGCCGGCGAACTCGGCTCCAGCGTCGACGTGGCCGACCTGCTCCGCGGCCGCGGCGAGGGCCGCCTGAGCATGGGCGACATCCCCGGCGCCGTATCCGACTTCACCCGCTCCGCCGAACTGGCCCGCGAGGCCGGTGCACCTGAACTCGTCGCCGCGGCCCTCCTCGGCCTGGGCTCGGTGGCCCTGCGCGAGGGCGACCGGCCCGCCGCCCGGACCCGCTGCGAGGAGGCACTCGCCGCCTGCCCCGCCGGCTGGTACGGCGCCGACGGCACCCGGATGGCGATCCTGGTGGTCCTCGGCCGCATCGCCGAGGACAGCGACGACCCGGTGACCGCCGCCGCCCATTACCGGCAGGTGTTCGCGGTGCGCACCGGCATGTTCGGCTTCCAGGTGCTGGCCGAGGCCATCGACCGCCTCGCCGCCATCACCCTCGCCGCCGGCGACCCCGCACAGGCCGCCACCCTCCTCGGCACCGTCCTGGCCCTCCGCCTCCGCCCCGGCCTCGAAGGCTCCCCGATCGCCGCCGGCGTGGCCGCCGCGGCCCGCGCTCAACTCGGCCCGGCGGCCTACGACTCCGCCCTGTCGCGAGGCGCCACCCTCACCCCCGCCGACGCCTACACCCTCCTCCACTCCTAGCGGCTCCGGCCTCCGTTCCCGCACCGCCCAGCGGCCCCGGCTGGCTGCCAGTGCTGTCTCGCGGGTGCGGAGGGAGCACTGACGGCCAGCCGGGGCAGCAGTGCGGGGGCGTCAGCGGATGGTGCGCGGGCGGTCAGCGGGGTGGAAGAGGCTGCGGGCATGACGACATATGCGGTCGTGGCCGAGGGGCTGCGCAAGCGCTATCCCGGTAAGGGCGGCACCACCGCTCTCGACGGGTTCCATCTGCACGCACCCGAGGGCAGCGTCTACGGCCTGCTGGGACCGAACGGCGCCGGCAAAACCACAGCGGTGCGGGTGCTCTCCACGCTCATCGGGTTCGACGCCGGCCGGGCGGAGGTGGCCGGCGCCGACGTCGCCCGGGATCCCGCCGCGGTGCGCGACCGGATCGCGCTGACCGGGCAGTACGCCGCTGTCGACGAGATCCTGAGCGGGCGGCAGAACCTGGTCCTTTTCGGACGGCTGCACCACCTGAGCGCCCGGGACGCCCGGCGCCGCGCCGACGAGTTGCTCGACCGGTTCGACCTGGTGGCGGCGGCCGGTAAGTCGGCAGCCGAGTACTCCGGTGGCATGCGCCGCCGCCTCGACCTGGCCGCCAGCCTGATCCGCAGGCCGTCGGTGCTCTTCCTGGACGAGCCGACGACGGGCCTCGACCCGCGCAGCCGCAACCAGGTCTGGGACGCCATCCGGGGCCTGGTCGCCGACGGGACGACCGTACTGCTCACCACCCAGTACCTGGAGGAGGCCGACCAGCTCGCCGGCCGCATCTCGGTGGTGGACGCGGGCCGGGTGGTGGCCGAGGGCAGCCCGGAGGAGCTCAAGGCGGCGGTCGGCGCGGACCGGCTCGACGTGGTCGTCCGGGACGCGAACCGGCTGGCCGACGCGACCGCCGTCGTGGCCCGGGTGACCGGGGGGGCCCCGGACGTCGACGTGGATCACCGGCGGCTGCGCGCACCGGTCGCGGACCGGGTGGGTGCTCTCACCGCTGTGGTACGGGAGCTCCAGGACGCCGGAATCGTGGTCGCCGACGTCGGTGTGCACCGTCCGACCCTCGACGAGGTGTTCCTGCACCTCACTGGCCACCCCGCGGAGCACACGGAGAAGGCGGAGACCCGATGACCACTGTTGCCGAGGCGGCGAGCTCGCTCACCCGTGCTCCCGGATCCTCACCTGGAGTGACCACCCGCCGGGCCCGCGTGCTCGCGGACGGCTGGGTGATGACCGGCCGCTACCTGCGGCACGTGATCCGGGCGCCGGAAGAGCTGGTGATCTATTTCAGCCTGCCGATCATGTTCGTGCTGGTCTTCGGGTACGTGTTCGGCAGCGGCATGCAGGTCCCTGGCGGCGGTGGCTACCGCGAGTTCCTGCTGCCCGGCGTCTTCGTGATGACCATGCTGTACGGCATCGGCGCCACCGCCACGGCCATCGCCACCGACGTCGGCCGCGGCGTGATTGACCGATTCCGATCGATGCCGATGGCCCGGTCAGCGCTGATGACCGGCCGGGCGGCGGCCGACCAGGTACGCGCTCTGCTCGAGGTCACCGCGCTCGTGGTGTGCGGCATGCTGGTCGGCTGGGACTGGCACCGCGGCATCGGGAACATGCTGCTCGGGATCGGTCTGCTGCTGTTGCTGCGGCTCGCGCTGAGCTGGGTGGGCATGGTGTTCGGGCTGATCGCGCCGAACCCGGACACCGTCGCGGTGATCGTGTTCCCGCTGGCGTTCCCGCTGAGCGCGGTGTCGAACGTGTTCGTCGCGCCGGAGCTGATGCCCGGCTGGCTGGGAACGATCGCCGCGTGGAACCCGATGTCGGCTACTACGACTGCTATTCGGGAGCTGTTCGGGAACCCGGGGATCGCCGGGGATTCGTGGCCGGCTCAGCATGCGATGTTCCTGGCGGTGGCTTGGCCGGTGCTGCTGATCGCGGTCTTCGCGCCGCTGGCGGTGTATCGGTATCGGCGGCTGAGCCGCTGATCCAGCAATTCTGATCGAGCCGGCCGGGGCGCAAGCTCCGGCCGGCTCGGCGTGCTCGGGAAACACCTCTGTGCGGAAACCAGGTGCTGCCCAGGCCACCGTGAATTTCCGCAGACCGAGGCGGGGCTGGGCGGGGCTGCGGGCGGGGGTCGCGGCAACGACCGGCCGCCCGCAGCGCCCGGGGACCGCGCTCCGGCCAGAGCGGTCCGGAACCGGCCGCGCCAAGGGAGAAGCGCGGCCAGGCAGGCCTTTGCGGCAGTGTGCTCCTCCGGTGTTACGGGCGGCACCCTCCCGCTCTTCGGACAAATTCGACAAAAACGCGTTTAAGGTGCTTAATCTCTGCGAAGATCAACTCACTGGTTCGACAGCGGGGGTGTCCTGTGCGCAACGACGAAATCATCAGCAGTCGGGAGACCTTGACAGCGCTGCCCGGGGCCCGCCGGGCGGAGACCGTCGCGCGCCCCTGGTCATGCCTCTTCGTCCCGGCTTCGGCGGGGCAGGTCCACCATCTTCCGCTGGAGCTGGTGCGGCGTGACATCGCCGGTGACCGGCCCGGTGTGCCGCTGATGCTGCGGGTCCGGGTGCTCGACGCGCGGACCGCCGACCCGGTCACCGCCGCGGTCCTGGATGTCCGGCACCGGGACGCGTGCGGCGAGACCATCCTGCGCGGGGCCCAGGTGACCGACGCCGAGGGGTACGCCGAATTCCGTACGGTCCACCCCGGCTGGCTTCCCGGCCGGGCCGTGCACCTGAGCGCCGAGGTGCACGTCGGCGGCTGCCTGGCCGGGGGACGGTCGGTGGCGCACGCCGGCCGGCTGTACCTTCCGGAGCCCGTGACCGAGCAGGTCTCCCGGATGCGGCCGTACCTGGACAGCCGGGCGGCACGCACCTCGAACGACGCGGACCCGGGATACATCGCCGGCGGGAAGCTGCACGTGGTCCCCCGCGACCGCTTCGACCTGACCGCAGGGCTCCTCGCCAGCATCACGGTGGGCGTGGGCAACCCCGAAGGCTGACCGCCGGGGCCGATGTCTGCCAGGGCCGCGGCGCGGGACGGTTCCGGGCATCACGACCGCCCCACGCCGCGGCACCATGGAGTACTCCCCCGCGACAACGACAGTTCACCGGATCAAGCGCCAACTGAAGCCGGAACAGGCGCCAACTGAAGCCGGAACAGGCGCCGGCTATCCCCGCAGATAGGCGAGGACCGCCCGCACCCGCCGATGGTCGTCGGCGTCGGGCGGCAGGTCGAGCTTGGCGAGCACGCTGCCGATGTGCTTGGCCACCGCCGCCTCGGTCACCACGAGCTCCCGCGCGATCGCCGCGTTGGACCGCCCCTGCGCCATCAGCCCCAGCACCTCCCGCTCCCGGGCGGTGAGCCGGTGCAGCGGATCACGGCGCCGGCCGAGCAGCTGGCGAACGACCTCGGGGTCAACCACGGTCCGCCCGCCCGCCACCGCCTGCAGCGCGTCGACGAACTCGGTGACCTCGCCGATCCGGTCCTTCAGCAGGTAGCCGACGCCGGCGCCCTGACCGGAGTCGAGCAGCTCGGCGGCGTACGTCTGTTCCACGTACTGACTCAGCACCAGCACCGGCAGGTCCGGGTCGGCGGCGCGCAGGGCGATCGCCGCCTGCAGCCCTTCGTCGCTGAAGCCGGGCGGCATCCGCACGTCGGTCACCACGACGTCGGGCCGGTGCCGCCGCACCGCCTCGCGCAACTCGTCAGCGTCGCCCACCGCCGCCACCACCTCGTGCCCGAAGCGGCGCAGCATCCCGGCCACACCTTCCCGGACGATCAAACCGTCCTCAGCGATGACGACCCGCAGCGAGGTCATCCCGGAATCTCCACGTGCACGAGGGTAGGGCCACCCGGCGGGCTGGACAGGGTCACCGTCCCGTCCAGCACCGCGACCCGGTCGGCGAGCCCCACCAGCCCCGATCCCGAGCCCGGATCCGCACCGCCGCAACCGTCGTCGCGCACCTCGACGATCAGCCGGTCCCGTTCGGTCCAGGCGCTGATCACGGCCCGGTCGGCGCCGGAGTGCTTGGCCACGTTGGTCAGTGCCTCGGTGACCACGAAGTAGGCCGTCACCTCGGCCGCCGGTGTCAACCGCCCGGGTAGCCGCAGGTCCAGATCGACCGTCAGCGGCGCGGTCGACGCCACCTCGCCGATCGCGGCGGCCAGCCCCCGGTCGGTGAGCACCTTCGGGTGCACGCCGCGGATCAGTTCCCGCAGGTCGGTGAGCGCCTGTTTGGCCAGGTCGTGCGCGGCGGTGACGGACTCGGCGGCGGGTGAGCCGGGCGGCAGTTCAAGCCGGGCCAGCCCGAGCTGCATGCTGAGCGCGACGAGGCGCTGCTGTGCGCCGTCGTGCAGGTCGCGTTCGATGCGCCGGCGCTCCACCTCGAACGCGTCGACGAGCCGGGCCCGGGACCGGGTCACCTCGACGAGGAGGCCGTCGCTGCGCGGCGCCAGGATCGCGCGGGCCATCGCGGCGCGGGCGCCGGCCCAGGCGGTGATCGGGTACGCCATGACGACAGTCAGCGGAATCCCGGCGAGCGACAGCTGCAGCGTCGTCGACAGCGGCTCGTCGCTGATGAAGAAGGGTGCGCCGAGCGTGACGGCCAGCGCGTACGCCGTACCGGCCACCACCAGCGCGTCCATCCAGCAGAGCACACCCGCCGAGACCATCGCGTACCCGAGCTCCCGCCACGTCGCCTGCTCCCGCAGCCGCAGGTGCAGCCACGCCCGCAGTCCCGCGCCGGCCGGCAACGGCTCGTGCGGATCAACAAGCTCGTCGTCGTCGACGAGCCGCATCCGCCGCCGCTCCACCCGGGCCACCACGATGCCGGACAGAACCGTCGCCACATACCCGGCGAATCCGATCACCAGCACCGACAGCACCGTGCCCGCGGCCACCAGCCCGACCACCGCCAGGATGGTCGCCGAGCCGAGCACCACCCCGCCGAGCAGGTAGGCGAGCGAGCGCCACGGCCAGGCCGAGCGCAGAAACACGGTCGGCCGCAGCGTAAGCGCCTCAAGCGCATTGCGGACCGGCATGCCCGGCACGCTACCGCCACCCCGAACCGGTGTCGGTAGTGCTGGATATACCCCCGATCCTCGACTCTGCGTGACTGTGCCGCGGTCGAAGGTCAACAAGGCTGAACCGCATGACGAATCAAGAAGCCACCGCCGTCGAGCTGCGGGCGGTCACCAAGCGGTACGGCACCGGCGAGCGGGCGGTGACCGCGCTGGACGCGGTGCATGCCAGGTTCGGTGCGGGGACGTTCACCGCGGTGATGGGGCCGTCCGGGTCCGGCAAGTCGACGTTGCTGCACTGCGCGGCGGGGCTGGACCGGATCACATCCGGACAGGTGGTGGTCGATGGCGTACCGCTGGAGGGTTTGACCGAACGCCGGCTGACTCGCCTGCGCCGCGACCGGGTTGGTTTCGTCTTCCAGGCGTTCAACCTGGTCCCGGCGCTGACGGCGGCGCAGAACGTGGCGTTGCCGCTGCGGCTGGCCCGGCGTCGCCCGGCCGCCGGTGAGGTGGAAGGCATGCTGGCTGAGGTGGGCCTGGCCGGTCGTGCGGGGCACCGGCCCGCCGAGCTCTCCGGCGGTCAGCAGCAGCGCGTCGCGATCGCCCGCGCCCTGGTGACCCGCCCGGCGGTGCTGTTCGCGGACGAGCCGACCGGTGCGCTCGACGCGAGGTCCGGCGCGGAGGTGCTGCGGCTGCTGCGGACCGCTGTGGACCGGCACGGCCAGACCATCGTGATGGTCACCCACGATCCGCTTGCCGCCGCGCACGCCGACCGGGTGCTGTTCCTGGCCGACGGGCGCGTGGTCGACGAGATCGGCGGCCGGGCCGGCGCCGAGGAGATCGCCGTGCGGACCGCCCGCCTCGAGGAGAGGGTCCGGGCATGAGCGCGGCCTTCGCGATGGTCAGGCACCGGTTCGCGAGCTTCGCGGGCACCTTCGTCGCGGTCGCGCTGGGCGTCGCCGTCCTGGCCGCCTCCGCCACCCTCTACCTCAGTTCCCAGCCGCAGGCGCCGGCCCGCTATCACGCCGCGCCGGTTCTGGTGGAGTCGCCCGAGATCGGCACGAACGTCTACGGCGAACCGGAGCGCCGGGCCTGGACCGCGGACGAGGCGACCGGAATCGCCCAGCGGCTGGCGGCGCTGCCCGGCGTCACCGCCGCGGTGCCGGATCCGTCCTTCTACGTGCAGCGGCTGGTCGGCGGCCGGGCTCAGGGTGATGCTCAGACGGCACGGATCGAGGGGCACGCCTGGTCGTCGACGGTCCTCGGCGGCTACCGGCTCACCGCGGGCCGGGCTCCGGCGGGCAAGCGTGAGGTGGCGATCTCCGGCGTGGTGCCGGGTGGGCGGGTCGAGGTGCTCACCGCGGCGGGGCCGGAGACGTGGACAGTGACCGGAACGGTCAACGGTCCGGGCTTTTACGTGGCGGACACGGAGGCGTTGCGGCGCGCGTCAGGCGTACGCGTCATCGGTCTCACCTCGGACAGCGACCCGGCGCAAGTGGCCGGCGCCGCGCACGTTCTGATCGGCTCGGCCGGCACGGTGCGGTCCGGCGCGGAGCGGGACAAAACCGAACCGTCGGTGGTCACCCGGGTCCGCTGGATCGGCGCGCAACTCCTCATCGCGCTGGTCACTCTCGGTGCGTTCGCCACCGTCTTCGTCGTCTCCTCGACGTGCGCCCTGAGCGCCGCGCAGCGTCGGCGCGAGCTGGGACTGCTGCGCGCGGTCGGTGCCACACCGGGTCAGGTCAGACGGCAACTGTACGCGGAAACCGCGCTCGTCTCCCTGATAGCAGGTCTGATCGGCGCCCCACTCGGCGCCGCCGCCGCCCCTCTGCTGGCAGCACCGATGGTCGACGCGGGCCTGGAGCCGGCCGGCTTCACGGCCACCTGGCAACCGATGGCAGTGTTCGGCGCAGCATTACTCGGCGTGATCGTGGCCCTCGGCGGCGTCGCCGTCGCCGCACGCCGGGCCAGCCGGGTCGCGCCGCTGGACGCCCTGCGCGAGGCCGCCGCCGATCCCCGCCCGATGACCCTGGCCCGCTGGATCGGCGGCCTGCTCGGCGCCGCCGCCGGCGTGGCCCTGCTCGCCGGAATGCCCGCCATGCCGCTGGAGACGCAGACCTCGGCCGGGATGGGCGCGGCGATGTTCCTGATCGGCGCGGCGGCCCTGCTCTCCCCGATCCTGATCCGCCCGCTGGTCCGCCTGGTGGCCTGGCCGGCCCGCGGCACCGCGACCGGGATGCTGGTCCGCGAGGGCACGCTGACCGGGGTACGCCGGGTCGCCGCCACCGCCGCGCCGGTACTCGCCACTGTCGGCCTGACCGTCCTGCTGACCGGCTCGATCGCCACCTTCGAGGAGGCGGCGGGCATCGACGAGGCCGCCCAGTACCCGCCGGCCACCCTCCTGGTCCCGGACGGCACTCCCGGTCTCACCGAGGCGGTGACCACCGCCCAGCGCGGCGACTCCCGCCTCACCACCCGGGTTCTGATCAGCCACGCGGGCGGCGTCACCGGCTTCGACGCCGCCGGCGTCGCGATCGCCGAACCGGGCGTGGTGCTCGATCCGGAGACCGCTACCGCTCTCGGCACGGCGGCCGGCCGGACGGTCTCCTTGCGCTGGGCCGACGGCACCACCGCCGATCTGCCGGTACGCGCCGTCGAGCCGGAGGCCGACGCTCCCGTCCTCCTGCCCCGCGACCTGGTCCGCGAGCACGACCCGGACGCGCTCACCCCGATGGTCGTGCTCGACGGCGACCCCACCGCCGCGGGCCCGGGCGCCGAGGCACTGCCGGGCGCCGAGGCACTGCCGGGCGCCGAGGCACTGCCGGGCGCCGAGGCACTGCCGGGCGCTGAGGCTCTGCCGGTCGCCGAGTACGTGCGGCGCGAGGTCGGTGAGGAGGGCCGGCTGGTCGACTTGTTCCTGTGGGCGCTGATCGGGCTGACCGCCGGGTACACCGGTATCGCCGTGGCGAACACGCTGCTGATGGCGACCGCCGCGCGCCGGCCGGAGTTCCGCGCGCTGCGGCTGGCCGGTGCCGGTACCGGGCAGGTGCTGCGGGTCGTCTCGGCGGAGTCCCTGCTCGCGGTCCTCACCGGAGCGCTGCTCGGCGCGGCGGTGGCCGGGATCTCGCTGATCGGGGTGCGGGAGGCGACCGAGGCCGAACTCGATCAGCCGGTCGCGCTGGTGATCCCGTGGGGAGCCGGCGTGGCAGTGACCGTGGTCTGCGGAGTTGTCGCCGTGGTGGCGGCCATGATTCCGGTGCTGCGGCGCCGCTGAGCGCGACTGCCCCGCAATCAGGGGGCTCCGTAATCAGCTTGTAACCTCTAGGCTGCGATCGCTCACAGCGAACATTCAGCCAGGGGGTCGCAGCGATGGGCAACGGCACGCGCCGCAAGTGGCTCGGTGCACTGGTCGCCGTGCAGGCGATCCTGGTGCTGCCGGTGGTCTTCCTCTGGCTGGGGCCGGCACAGCAGTCCGTGCCGGTCCCGGGCGAGCACCCGGCGGCCGGGCTGCTGGGCCTCTATCTGATCGTGTTCGGCCTGCCCTGGTCGCTGCTGGCCTGCCTCGCCGACAACCAGTACGGGCTCTTCGGCGGCACCGCCGGCAACCTGCTGATCGCCGGCCCGGCGCTGCTCAACCTCGTGGTGACCACCGGCGCCCTGTGGTGGACCGGCCGGGAGATCGACGACTACGAGGACGACTACGACGCCGGCTCCGCCTTCGACCACGCCTTCGATTCCGCGGAGGAGGACGCCCGCTAGTAGGTCCTGGCGGTGCCCATCCGGCGGCGCGGTGACGACGGGGTGAAGCGGTGCGCCGCGGTCAGCGTCCGGGTCGACCAGCGCATCGCGTCCAGGGCCGGTCCGGCCAGGTCGCCGGTGCCCCAGTCGCCGTCCTCGTAGGCCCGGACCGCGTCCAGCAGCTTGCCGAGCCGACCGGTTCCGAGGTTGACGGCGTCCGCCACCTCGGCCGACAGCGGCAGTTGCTCGGCGACGGCCGCGGGGGTCGTACCCATCAGGCGGGCCATCCCGGTCAGCAGGCCGGCCACGAACGCGGCCGCCGGGTCGGCACCGAACCGGTGCGCCAGGTTCTCGCAGAGCCGGGCGTGGGTCAGCGCGGTGAGCAGCTGCTCCTCCGGTGCCTCGGCGACGTCGTCGACCACCATCAGGGTGGCCCAGCGGCGGATGTGGTTCAGGCCGATCAGCATGATCGCCTGGCGGACCGAGGAGACCCGGCTGACCACCCCGGCGGCCACCGAGTTGCTGACCCGCAGTACGCGCAGGGCGAGCGCCGGGTCGCTGGCGATGATGTTGGTGATCTTGTCGAGGCGGACGTCCGGGTGCATCAGCGCCGCCACCAGCTCCAGCCGGCGCATCCGCGACGGGGAGAGGCTGGGGGTGCTGAGGACCTGGGGGCGGCTCAGCGCGTACCCCTGGCGCAGCTCCATGCCGTAGTGGTCGGCGATGGCCACCTGCTCGGCGGTCTCCAGGCGCTCGGCGACCAGCTCGATACCGGGGTACTCCCGGCAGGCGGCGACGATCTCGTCGAGCCTGCTCAGGTCGCCGTCGAGCAGGTCGAGCTTGACGTAGGACGCCAGGCCGAGCAGCCGCTCGTGGCCGGAGCCCCAGACGAAGTCGTCCAGGGCGATCTTGTACCCGGCGTCGGACAGCGCGGTGATCCCGTCGATCACCTCGTCGTCCACGTGCACGGTCTCGAGGATCTCCAGCACCACCTGTTCCGGGCCGAACGGCAACGGCAGCCTGCCGGTGACGAACTCCCTCGTCAGGTTGATGAAGCAGGGCCGGTTGCCGGCCACTTCGGCGATGCCGAACTCCGTGAACGCGTTGACCATCACGGTGCTGGTCGCGTACGTGTCCTGCCGCCCTGAGGCGACGTCGTCCATACGGCCGCGGAAGAGCAGCTCGTACGCCACGACGACACCGTTCACGTCGAAGATCGGTTGCCGACCGACGTGCACCGCTTCCAACACCGGGATTCCCACGCCGACGCCATCGGCAGTCAGACGGCTCACTTGACGAATCCCGCACATTCCCGCAAGAAAACTTCGGAATGAAACAAAGCCGGGTCGGTGGGTTCCACCCGTACGGCGGTCGTGCTGGGATGAGACCGCCGCCACAGCTGAACCATGTGAAGGGAACCACCGGATGCTCAACCTCTCCGTTCTGCTGGAGGACAGCGCCCGCCACCACCCGGAGCGCGACGCCGTGGTCCTGGGCCCCCGGCGCCTGACCTACGCGCAGGTGAACGCCGCGGCGAACCAGGTGGCGAACCTGCTGGTCTCCCGCGGCATCCGGCCCGGTGACAAGGTGGCGCTCTCCTGCCCCAACCTGCCGTACTTCCCTGTCGTCTACTACGGCATCCTCAAGGCCGGCGCCGTCGTCGTACCGCTGAACGTGCTGCTCAAGGGCCGCGAGATCGGCTATCACCTGAACGACTCGCAGGCCAAGGCGTACTTCTGCTTCGAGGGCACCGCCGAACTGCCGATGGGCGCCGAGGGCCACGCCGGGTTCGGCCAGACCGACGGCTGCGAGCAGTTCTTCCTGATCACGGCGGACCCGGCGGCGGCCTCGCCGATCGAGGGAGCCGAGACGATGGGCGCGGCCCTCGCCGGCCAGTCGCCGGTCTTCGAGACCGTGCAGCTGCCCGAGACCGACCCGGCCGTCATCCTCTACACCAGCGGGACGACCGGCCAGGCCAAGGGCGCCGAGCTGTCCCACTCGAACCTGGTGCTCAACGCGCTCACCTGCAACCGGCTCTTCGGCAGCCAGCCGGCGACCGACACCCACCTGCTGGTGCTGCCGCTGTTCCACTCGTTCGGCTCGACGGTCAACATGAACGCCGGCTTCGCCACCGCCGCCACGCTGGTGCTGCTGCCCCGCTTCGACGCGGCGGCCGCGGTGCAGCTGCTGCAGAGCGAGAACGTGACGTTCTTCGCCGGCGTCCCGACGATGTACTGGGGCCTGCTGAACGCGCTGGGCGAGGGCGTCGACGTGGACCGGATCGCCCGCAACATGCGGGTCGCGGTCTCCGGCGGCTCCAGCCTCCCGGTGGAGATCATCAAGGCGGTGAAGGAGCGCTTCGGGGTCACCATCCTCGAGGGGTACGGGCTGTCCGAGACCTCCCCGGTCGCCACCTTCAGCGATCCGGGCAGCGATCCGCGTCCCGGTTCGATCGGCATCCCGATCTGGGGCGTCGAGGTGAAGCTGATCGACGCCGAGTGGAACACGGTCGGCGGCTCCGACGAGATCGGCGAGATCGCCATCCGCGGGCACAACATCATGCGCGGCTACTACAACCGGCCCGAGGCGACCGCCGAGGTGATGCGCGACGGCTGGTTCCGGACCGGTGACCTGGCGCGGCGCGACAAGGACGGCTTCTACTACATCGTCGACCGGGCCAAGGACATGATCATCCGCGGCGGCTTCAACGTCTACCCGCGGGAGATCGAAGAGGTCCTGATGACCCACGAGGCGGTCTCCCTGGCTGCGGTGATCGGCGTCGCCCACCCGAGCCACGGCGAGGAGATCAAGGCGTTCGTGATCCTCAAGCCGGGCGCCGAGGCGACCGAGGACGACCTGGTCGCCTGGGGTAAGGAGCAGATGGCGGGCTACAAGTACCCGCGCATGGTCAGCATCGTCGAGTCGCTGCCCATGACCGCCACCGGCAAGCTGCTCAAGCGCGAGCTGAGCTGAGAACACACGGGCACCGTGGCGCCCGGCGGTCCCCCGCCGGGCGCCGCGCGTCACAGCGCCCGATGATCGCTTGCGCGCGTGACGCACAGTGGACGGCATCGGGGAGCCGGCAACACGGAGGCGAAGTTTGACCACGGCACTTGCCCAGCGGTCCGCGGAGGCCGTTCCACCGCGGGAGTCCGTCCTGCGCCGATTCGGGCAGATGCGCCGGACCTCACCCGGCCGTCTCCAGCTCACCCTCGTTCTGCTGCTCGTGCTCGCCGCCCTGACCGGCGTGGTCACCGGCCTGACCGCGAGCTCCGCCGCCGCCGGCACCGCCGACCTGCGCGACCGGGCTCAGCCGCTGCTGATCGAGGCCGAGACGGTCTACTCGGCACTCGCCGACGCGGACACCATCGCGGCGCAGGCGTTCCTCGCCGGCGGCCTGGAGCCGGCCGGGCTCACCGAGAAGTACGAGGCGGCCCTCACCCGGGCCACCTCCGCGCTCACCGCGGCCGCCGCGCGCACCCCGGCGGGAAGCGAGGCCGCCGAAGCGGTCAAGACGCTCGCCACCGGCACCACCCGGTACGCGGCCATGGTCGCCACCGCCCGCGCGGTCAACCGCCAGGGCCTGCCGGTCGGCGCCTCCTACCTGGCCACCGCCTCCGAGCTCAACCGCGAGACGCTGCAACCGCAGGCCAGGACGCTGCTCCGCTTCGCCGAGCGCGAGGTCGGCGGCGGTTACGAGGACGCCCGCAGCTCCTGGTGGCTGCTGCTGTTCCTGGTGCTGCTGCTGGTGCTGGTGATCGCGCTGATCCGGACCCAGTTCCTGCTGAGCCGCACCACGCAGCGCACGTTCAACGTCGCGCTGGTCGCCGCCACCGCGCTGACCGCCGTGCTGGTGATCGGCTCCTGGGTGGTCTTCTCCGAGCAGCGGAGCCGTCTCGGTGCCGCCGAGGAGGAGGGCTCCGCCCCGATCGCGGCGCTCGCCGACATCCGGATCCTGGTGCAGCGGGAGCGTGCCGACGAGGCGCTGACCCTGGCCGCACGGGCCGGCAGCGGGCCGCACGAGCAGGACTTCCAGGCGGCCCGCAAGCTGCTCACCTTCGACGATCCGGCGCTGGACGACCTGGGGCCGCTGATGGCTCAGGCCCGCGACCAGCACGACCGATTCGTGGCCCTGCACACGCAGGTCCGTGAGCTGGACGACAACGGCGACTACGACGGTGCGGTGAGACTCGCCGTCGGCGCGGACACCGCCTCCGCGTTCCAGGTGCTCACCACGACCGTCGACGACGCCATGACCGACCGGAAGGCGGTCTTCGAGAGCAACATCGAGGACGCCGGCCGGGGCCTGACCCTGCTGGCCGTGTTGGGGCCGCTGCTCGCCCTGGCGATCGCCGCACTGGCCGCGATCGGCCTGCGGGCCCGGCTGGAGGAGTACCGATGAGGCGTACCCGTCCCGTTCTCGCCGCCCTGGCCGCCGCGGCGCTGCTCGCCACCGCCGCGTGCACCGCCGAGGAGGCCCCGATCGGCCCGCCGGCCCCGCCCGCCGCCGAGGGCAGCGCGGCGGCGCCCGCGCCGGTGGACACCTCGTGCAACCCGCGGGCCAGCCTGCGCCCGTCCGGAGCCCTGCCCGCGCCGGGCCGGATGCCCGCCGGCAGCCAGATGGCGAAGATCCGCGAGAACGGCCGGCTGGTCCTCGGCACCAGCCAGGACACCCTGCTGTTCAGCTCCCGCAACCCGTTCACCGGCAAGGTCGAGGGCTTCGACGTCGACATGGGCAAGCAGATCGCCAAGGCCATCTTCGGCGACCCGGAGAAGCTCCAGATCAAGGTGGTTCCCCGCCCGGAGCGCACCAACTGGGTCCGCGACGGCAAGGTCGACCTGGTGATCAGCACGATGACCACGAACTGCGCCCGCCGGAAGGAGGTCGACTTCTCCACCGTCTACTTCGAGACCGGCCAGCGGGTCCTGGTCGCCAAGGACTCGATCGTCGAGAGCATCGACGACCTCGACCGGCAGAAGGTGTGCGCGGCGTCCGGCTCGACCTCGCTGGAGAACATCGAGAAGCAGCCCGGCGAGCCGGTCGCGGTCGGCAAGGCGAGCTTCGGCGAGTGCCTCGTCGCCTTCCAGCAGAACGAGGTGGCCGCCATCTCCACCGACGACACGATCCTGGCCGGTCTCGCCGCCCAGGACCCGTACGCGAAGGTGGTCGGTGACCGCTTCACCGAGGAGCCGTACGCGATCGCCATCTCGAAGGAGCACCCGGAGCTCACCCGGTTCGTCAACCAGGTGCTCGAGCGCTCCCGCGCGGACGGCACCTGGGCGGCCACCTACAAGCGCTGGCTGGGTGCCACCGGAGCCGTACCGCCACCACCACCGGCGGCCCAGTACCGATGACAGCTCCCCTGGCCTCCGCCGACGCGGAGCTCGCGCGCCTGGAGAGCGCTGTCGCCGCGATGGCGACGAACCTGGTCGAACTGGACGAGAACCCGGATCGCAAGGAGCTCGGCACCGCCACGCTCTCCGGCCGCACCGCGACGGCGTGGGCGAGCGCCGAGGACGCGCTGAGCCGGCTGTGGCAGGGCCATCGGCAGCTCAGCGAGGTGATCGCGCGGGCGAGGGCGCTGCGCGACCGGCGGCGGCTCAGCGACACCGACCGCGCGGAGTACGCCCACGAGGTCCTCGGATCCTCGATCACGCTCTCCACCAGCACCGTGCCGCTCGCCCAGCGCGGGCTGCTCGGCTCCGGGCAGATCGTCACCACCTGCTCCCCGGCCGAGCTGCTGGCCGCGATGCAGGCGGCGTTCGCGACAGCGGTGGACGTGGTCACCCGGGCCGGCGAGGGGTGGCGCCGGATGCTCCCGGCCGCCGCCGACGCCGCGGCCGCCCTCGCCCAGGCGCGCGCGCTGTCCCGCAACGCCGCGGCGGGCACCCTGCTCGCCGAGACGGACCGCCTGCTCGACGAGGCCGACCGGCTGCTCGGCACGTTCACCCGCACGCTCGCCAGCGATCCGCTCGGCGCCGACGCGTCGGGCCTGGCCAGGGTGCGCGCGCTGATCGACCGGGCGGATGCCGAGCGCACCTCGATCTCCGAACTGCGGGCCTCCCTCGAACAGCGGCTGCGTGACGCGCGGGCGCTGGCCGCCGAGATCGCCACCGCCAGGCGGTCCGCCGAGGCCGCGCGCGAGGCCGCGGCCGGGCGTTTCCACGAGCATCAGATCGCGGGGGTACGCGGAAACGACCCGCTCGCCGACCTCGCGGCGATCGACGCGCTCGCGGCTGCCGGGCACTGGGCGCTGATCAGCCCGCGGCTCGCCGGGTGGAACCGGCAGGCGCGGGAGCGGCTGGCCGTGCTCCGCGACGCGGCCGCCCGCAACTCCGGCCTGCTCGCCGAGCGCAACGAGCTGCGCGGGCGGCTCGACGCGTACCGGGCGAAGGCACTCAGCCGCGGGTTCGGCGAGGATCCGCGGCTGACACCGCTCGCCGAGGCGGCACGCACCGCGCTCTACCAGGCGCCGTGCGACCTGAGCGGTGCCCGGTCGGCAGTCAACGCGTACCAGGAAGCTCTGTCCGCCACGATCGCCGCCAGGGAGGCACGATGAGATGCCGGCGTGACTGTCCCGGGACCATCGAGGACGGCTACTGCGACACGTGCGGGCTCGCTCCCGCCCGTACCCCTGCTCCTGCTTCTGTTTCTGTCACTTCCGCCGCTGCTCCGGTCACCGCTACCCCAGTCTCCGCCGTTGCTGTCTCCGCGGCTGAGGGATCGTCGTGCGGGCGGGGAGGCTGCTCCGGAACCATCGAGGACGGGTACTGCGACACGTGCGGTCTCGCGCCGGTAGCCGGTGCCGGCACGCCGGCCCGGACGTCCACGGCCCCCTCGCGGTCGATGTCGAGCCGGTCCGGGACCCAGTCGTCCTCGCGCACCGGGGCGCTCTCCACCCGTACCGGAGGAAGCGGCCGCGGCGGAAGCTCCCGCAGCCAGTCCCGGCGCCGCTTCGGCGGTGGCCTCGTCGACATCGCGCCGATCACCCAGGCCGACCCGGCCACCGCGGTGATGGCCGTCGCCGAGGTGCCCGAGTCCAAGCGGTACTGCGCCAAGTGCGGCCAGCCGGTCGGACGGGCCCGCGGCGACCGGCCCGGCCGCACCTCCGGCTTCTGCGCGGCCTGCGGCGAGGGGTTCAACTTCACCCCCAAGCTCAGCAAGGGTGACCTGGTGGCCGGCCAGTACGAGGTGGTCGGCCCGCTCGCGCACGGGGGCCTGGGCTGGATCTACCTGGCCGTGGACAAGAACGTCTCGGACCGCTGGGTGGTACTCAAGGGCCTGCTCAACTCCGGCGACGAGGACGCGCTGGCGGCCGCGGTCGCCGAGCGCCGGTTCCTGGCCGAGGTCGAGCACCCGAACATCGTCAAGATCTACAACTTCGTCGAGCACGACGGCGCCGGCTACATCGTCATGGAGTACGTCGGCGGCAAGTCCCTGAAGGATCTGCGCAAGACCGACCCGTTCCCGGCGGACCGGGCTCTCGCCTACGTGCTGGAGATCATGCCGGCCTTCGGCTACCTGCACGACCGCGGCCTGATCTTCTGCGACTTCAAGCCCGACAACGTCATCCAGGCCGGCGACCAGATGCGCCTGATCGACCTGGGCGGCGTGGTGCACGTCGACGACCACGAGGCGGCGATCTACGGCACGGTCGGCTACCAGGCACCGGAGATGGCCACCGACGGGCCGTCCATCGCCTCCGACCTCTACACCATCGGCCGTACGCTGGCCGTGCTCACCACCGACTTCCGCGGCTACCAGAGCACCTTCAAGGAGAGCCTGCCGTCGCGCGGCGAGTTCGACGTCTACCAGCGGCACGAGTCCTTCCACCGGCTGCTGGTCCGCGCCACCCGGCCCGACCCGGCGGACCGCTTCGTCGACGCCGCCGAGATGACCGAGCAGATGCTCGGCGTGCTGCGCCAGGTGCTCGCCGCCGGCGGTGAGGTCCGGCCCGCGCCGTCCCGGCTGTTCACCGGCGAGCTGCGCACCGACCTGCGCGACGACCGGCTGCGCTGGCAGGACCTGCCGACCCCGCTGATCGACCTGACCGACCCGGCGGCCGCGTTCCTCGCCTCGGTCACCGTCACCGACCCGGCCGAGGTGCTCACGCTGCTCGGCAAGGCACCGCAGTACACGGTCGAGGTCCGGCTGCGGGAGCTGCGCGCGCACATCGACCTCGGCGCCCGTACCGGCGACTGGGCCGACGCGAGAGCCGCCCTGGCGCTGCTGGCGGAGTCGGTAGCCGACGACTGGCGGGTCGCCTGGTACGACGGGCTGCTCGGGCTCGCCACCGGCGACACCGGCCGGGCCCGCGACCGGTTCGACGCTGTCTACGCCGCCCTGCCCGGTGAGCTCGCACCGCAGCTCGCGCTCGGGTTCACCGCCGAGCTGGCCGGTGACGGCAAGACGGCGGGCGGCTATTACGACGTGGTCAGCCGTACCGACCCGGCGTACACCACGGCCGCCGCCGGACTGGCCCGCTGCCGGCTGGCCGCCGGGGACCGGGCCGGTGCCGTCGAGGCGTACAACCGGGTGCCCGGCACGTCCTCGGCCTACCGGGTGTCGCAGGTCGGCGCCGTCCGCGCCCTGGTACGCCTGCACGAGTCGGCAACGGTCGACGTGGACTCGCTCGCGTCGGCGGCCGAGCTGATCGAGCGCCTCGAGGTGGAGGCGGCCCAGCTCGCGGCCCTGCGAGCGGAGTTGCTCGAGCAGGCATTGCGCACGCTCGGCTCCGGGACGAGGATTCCGGCGGTGGTGCTGGGCGGAACCCGCACCGGGCACGCCGGCGAACGCGAAGTACGGTTCGCGCTGGAGGCCGCGTACCGGGAGATGGCCCGGGCGGTACACGGGGCGGACAAGATCCGCCTGGTGGACATGGCGAACGCGGCGAGGCCGCGGACGCGTACGTGAGAAGGGCGGGAACGACGCCGATGATCCTGACCGATTGCACCGCATGCGCCGACGAGCGCGCGGCCGGGGCGGCGTTCTGTGAGGTGTGCGGGCGAGGGCTGGCCGCGGAGCCTGCTGCGCCGCTGGCCTCTGCTGCGCCGGCTTCTGCTGCGCCGCTGGCTTCTGCTGCGCCGCTGGCTTCTGCTGCTGCGCAGGCTTCTGCTGCGCCGCCGGCTTCTGCTGCTGCTGCGCCGCCGGCGGACGACACCGCCGTGGAGCTGCCGTCGTCTGCCGATCCGCCGGCCGCCGGGGATTCGGCGGCCGGCGTCCCCGACGGCTCCGCGGGCGATTTCCCGGAGGGTTCGGCGGGCACCTTCGGGGGCGGCTTCTCAGAGGGTTCGGCTGTCGTCGAGAAGTCGGCGATGGACTGGATGGACTGCCCGCACTGCGCGGCGCACCGGGCCGTCGGCCCCGACGGGTACTGCGAGGAGTGCGGCATGCTCGCCGGCCGGCCCCGTGACCACCTGGAGGCCGACGGCGGCGCGGCCGGAGCGGCCGTCAGCGACCGTGGCCGGCGGCACCACCGCAACGAGGACGCGATGTGGCTGGCGGTCGGCTCGGCCGCGGCGGACGTGGTGGTCTGCGACGGGGTGTCCGCCTCGTACGATCCGGACGCCGCGTCGGACATCGCGGCGCGGACCGCTGGGGAGATGCTCGCTGTCGCTCAGCACCCGGGCGGCGGGGAGGAGGACACGGCCGGCGCCACGGTGGATTTCGAGACCGCTGGGGTTGCCGGGACCGCTGAGGTTCTTGAGACGGCTGAGGCTTCCGCCGGAACACCGGGGGCCGCTGGGACCGCGGGAAGTGGGGACGCTTCGGCCGTACCGGAAAAGACCGGAACCGATCAGCCCAGCCCGGCCGTCGCCGTTGCCGGGGTGGTGGCCGCGGGCATCGCGGCGGCTGCCGAGGCGGTCGCCTCCCTGGCGCACACCGGCGACCCCCGCAGGGCCGCGTCCAACCCGGCCTGCACGATCGTCGCCGCCGCCGTCCGCGGACCGCACGTCGGCTTCGGCTGGGTCGGCGACAGCCGCGCCTACTGGCTCGGCGCCGAAGGACCGGCCGAGCAACTCACCGAGGACGACTCCTGGGCGCGGCACGTGATCGCGCTCGGTGTCGCACCGGAGGTCGCCATGAACGACGCCAAGGCCCACGCGATCACCGCCTGGCTCGGCGCGGACGCCGGCCCGGTGATGCCGCACGTCGGCGCGTTCACGGTGACCGAGCCGGGGCACCTGGTCCTGTGCAGCGACGGCCTCTGGAACTACCTGCCCGATCCGGCCGCCCTCGCGGAGGTCGTCCGGTCCTGCCTTACATCGGCGAGCGGCCCGTCCGCGCTGCTCGACGCCGCGCGGGCGCTCGTCGCGTACGCGAACAAGGCCGGCGGCGCGGACAACATCACCGTCGCCCTGGTCCCGGTCCACCCCGAGTCCTCAGCCCGCACCGCTCCCGATTCCTCAGCCGGCGCCGCTTCACCGGCCCGCACCGCTTCCTCAGCCGGCGCCTCTTCACCGGCCCGCACCGCTTCCTCAGCCGGCGCCGAGAGCTCGGCCGGCTCCGAGATCTCAGCCGCGTAGAAGGAGACCCCTGTGTCGTACACCGCCGAGGCCTTCCAGAACGAGTACCTCGCTCTGGGCGCGAGCGAGGTCAACGCGATCGTGACCGTCACGTCCAGCGGCGCCGCGGGCGGCCGCCGCACGTCCGGCGCGACCGAGATCATCATCGTCGACGCGTCCGGGTCGATGCAGGCCGAGGGGCGGATCGGCGCCGCCCGGCAGGCCGCCAAAGCCGCCGTCGAGTGCATCGACGACGGCGTCAACTTCGCGATCATCGCCGGGGTCAGCACCGCACAGCAGCTCTACCCCGACCCCGGCCGGCTGGCCGTGTCCTCGCCGGAGACCCGCGCCGAGGCGTCCCGCGCCATCGACCGGCTCGCGCCCGGCGGCGGCACCGCGATGGCTGCCTGGCTCCTGCTGGCCGCGCAGCTGTTCGCCCAGCGGCCGGGCGACATCGCGCACGCAATCCTGCTGACCGACGGTGACAACGGCGAGCGGTACGGCTACCTGGAGAGCGTTCTGGAGACGATCGCCGGCAAGTTCACCTGCGACTGCCGGGGTGTCGGCACCAACTGGAAGGTCTCCGAACTCCGCAAGATCTCCACGGCGATGCTCGGCACCGTGGACATCGTCGCCAAGCCGATGGACCTGACCGCCGCGTTCGAGCAGATGATGACCGCGGCGATGGGCAAGACCAGCGCGGACGTACAGCTGAAGGTCTGGACGCCGGTGAACAGCACGGTCCGCTTCGTCAAGCAGGTCGAGCCACAGGTGACCGACCTGACCGGCAAGCGGATCCCGGACGGCGCGCGGGCCGGGCGCTACCCGCTGGGCGCCTGGGGCCAGGAGAGCCGCGACTACCACGTGTGCGTGGACGTCACCGCGGGCGCGGCCGGCGACGAGATGCTGGCCGCCCGGATCTCGGTGGTGGAGGGCGACACCGTGCACGCGCAGTCGCTGGTCCGCGCGGTCTGGACCGACGACACGGCGCTGTCCACCCGGATCAACCGGCAGGTCGCCCACTACACCGGGCAGGCCGAACTCGCCGACGCGATCCAGGCGGGCATCGCGGCACGGGACGCCGGCGACGACCACACCGCGACACTGAAGTTCGGCCGGGCCGCGCAGCTCGCCCACTCCAGCGGCAACAAGGCCACCGAGGACCTGCTCGCCAAGGTCGTGGAGATAGAGGACGCGGCGACCGGCACGGTCCGGCTGCGGCGCAAGGTGGCCGCCGAGGACGAGATGGCGCTGGACACCCGCTCGACGAAGACGGTGCGGGTCGGGCGGGCGCAGTGATTTCGTACGTCTGCCCGAAGGGCCACACCTCCGCGGAGAGCGACTTCTGCGACACCTGCGGAGCGAAGATCTCTCCGGCGACTGTTGCGTTCCCGTCGGCGGCCCCAACGGCTGTTTTGGATCAGCCGTCTGTTGCGGCCCCGCCATCTGGTTCAGCCCAGCCGTCGGTTTCGGCTTCTGTTTTGGATCAGTCGGCCGTTTTGGATCAGCCGGCCGTTTTGGATCAGCCGGTGCCGGCCGGTTCGGCGGGCGGGTCCTCGGCGGGTGCGCCCCCGCGGGCGGCCGGTCCGGCCAGCGAGTCCTGGCAGGCGGCCAATTCGACGGGTGAGCCGTGGCGGGTCACTCCGGCGGGTCCGGCTTGCCCGCACTGCGGTACGCCCCGCAGCGGCACCGCCCGTTTCTGCGAGGACTGCGGCTACGACCACAGCACCGGGAAGGTGCCGCAGCTTGTCGCCCCGGTGGCGAAGACCGGCGACTGGACCGCGACGATCTTCGCCGACCGCGCCTACTTCGACCTGAACGAGACCGACGGCGTCGACTTCCCGTCCGACGCCGCCGATCGCACGATCATCCTGCCGCCGCCGCAGATCAGAATCGGCCGGCGCAGCGCGTCGAAGGGCACCGACCCCGAACTCGACCTGTCCGCCGCACCGGCGGATCCCGGTGTCTCGCACAGCCACGCCCTGCTCACGCTGAACGTGGACGGGGTATGGCTGGTCTCCGATCTGGGCTCGACGAACGGGACGTACATCAACGACGAGGACCGTCCGCTCGGCGCCGGACAGTCACGCGTCCTGAAGGACGGCGACCAGGTCCACGTCGGCATCTGGACCACGATCACGCTGCACGCCCCGCCCGCCGGGTGACTCACTGCCAGGCGAGACCCGCGGCGCCACCGTGGCGCTGCACGTCTCGCCCGCCGGGTGACTCACTGCCAGGCGTAGACCTGGGGTGCCACTGTCACCGAGGTTGCGAAGTTGCTGTTCACGGTCGACGCCTCGCGGCTGTTCGGGTTCGGGTTGGTGCAGCTCACCGGCGCGCTGCTGCCCGACATCAGGTCGGCGCAGAGACCGGTGCGCCGGTCCGGCAGCCCGAGGATGTGACCGAACTCGTGCGCGGCGATCCGGGGCTGGTAGTAGCCCTGGTTCACCGCCTGCCGGCCCATGATCCAGCGGCCGTTGCCGAGCGACGAGCTGATCGTGCGCGGCCAGCCGTTGTCGGCGGTCACCCGGATGTTCGGGGTGCGCCCGGCGGGCACCGGCTCGAGCCGGACGTTGGTGACCCGGGCGTTCCAGATCTGCGCGCCCTGATGCACCACCGAGACGAACTCCTGCGCCTGACTCGCGTCGTAGTAGAGGATGCGGGGCGCCGCCGCGGCCGGCGTGGCGCTGATGACCTGGACACCGCCCAGGGCGGCCACAGCGCAGAGCGCGGCCAGGACTCTTCTCAGGATCATGAATGTTCTCCTTGGGGGACGGGGAGGAAACCTGCACCTGACCCTAGGAAAATCAGTGATCCTTATCGATGGTTAAGGCCATACCGTTTGCCGCCTGAGTAACAGGTGATGGCCCCCGGCCGCCTCGGGCCGGCCCAACGTGGGTAGCTGCACACGTTGGGGTTGCGTGTCCACGGGCAAGGCCTATGACGTGGGTAAACGCGCACACAACCCCAACGTGCGCACCTGTCGTCGCCGTCGGGCACCGCCAAGCCCCATCGGACACGGCGCCGGGCAGCGGGCGGCCGTGGCGGCAGGTGGGGGCGGCAGCGGCTACGGGTGGTGGGGTGGTCAGTGGGTGGCGGGGAGGGTCAGCGGGTGGCGGGAGTCGCGTTCAGGAGGCCGAGGGCCTCGTCGCGGAGGTCGGCGTTCGCGGCGAAGAGGGAGGGGCCGGCTCCGGGGGTGGTCCGCCCATTCAGGCCGCGATAGAACCCGCCGGCCTCCGCGATGATCAGTGACGTGGCGGCGAAGTCCCAGATCGAGCCGCAGGTCTGCACCGCCACGTCCAGGTCGCCGCGGGCGATCATCAGGGGCGGGTGCAGGGGCCACTCGCGTTCGTCGGCCAGGTCCAGCAGCGGGGCGGCCACCTCGCGGCCCCAGCTCGGCACGACGCCGAGCCGGCTGCCCTCGATCTTGCGGGCGGCGTCCGCGGCCACCCGGATGCGGGTCTCGTCGAGGATCCGGTCGTCGTGGAGCTTTGCCTCGTACGCCCCGGTCCCGAGCCCGGCCCACCACATCCGCCCGATGGCGGGCACCACCGCGACCCCCGCGGTGATCTCGCCGTGTTCCTCCAGCGCGACCAGGACCAGCCATCGATCGTCCCCGGCCACGAAAAGCGCGGTCCCGTCGATCGGATCGATGATCCATCGGCGCCCGCCGGCGCCCGCGGTCCCGCCCTCCGCGCTGATGCCCGCGGTCCCGCCCTCCCCGCTGATGCCCGCGGTCCCGCTTTCCGCGCTGATGCCCGCGGTCTCGCCCTCCTCCTCGCCGAGGATCGCGTCGCCCGGCCGCGCCGCCACCAGGATCTTGCGGATCGTCGCCTCGACAGCGCGGTCGGCCAGGGTCACCACCGAGCCGTCTTCCTTCACCTCGCGGGGCAGGTCGGCGAGGGTGGCGAAGTGCCGCATCGCCTCGGCGGCACCGGCGATCGCCGCTGCCCGGGCCAGAGAGAGATCGTCGTTCACCATCCCATCCTGCCCGCCGCCAGGTGTCGCGGGTGCCGGCTCACGATGAACACCGTGCCAAGATTTCCGGGTCGCGATCGGACGGTGCCGCGTCGCCGGCCTCGCTGCGCGGCCGGCCGCCGCCTAGGGTTGGATCATGCATCGAAGCCGGCTTTTCGGATTGTTCATCGACACCCCGTCCGACGAGGCTGCCACCGCGGCCACGTTCTGGTCGAGCGCACTGGGTACGCCCGCGCTACCGGTCCCCGGCGAGGAGGAGTTCATCCAGCTCCAGGGTGCCGTCGCCGGTTTCGCCGTGGACGTGCAGGCGGTCGGTGACGCGCCCCGCTACCACGTGGACATCGAGACTGACGACGTCCCCGCCGAACGGGAGCGCCTGATGGGCCTCGGCGCTGAGATCGTTGTTGATCACGGTGGCCACACGACGCTGCGTGCTCCGGGTGGCCATCTGTTCTGCGTGGTACCGGTTCAGAGCGAGCAGTCGCTGTTCGACAGCACGGCCCGCACCTGGTCCTGAGACACCGGGCCAGAGCACCGACCGGGCTCCGGGTAAAGGCGCCCGGGTGGAGACGCCCGGGTGGACACGCCCGGGCGGGAGGCGCCCGGGCGGGAGGCGCCCTGGACGACCGGTCAAGCCTCCAGATGGAACAGGTCGGCGGCGCGGGTGGCGCTCAGCAGCCAGCGCAGGTGGGGTTGCGGGTCGTGCAGGTGGCAGGTCGCCTGGCGCGCCTCCGCCACCCGCCGCGCCGCCACCAGCATGCGCAGGCCGGCCGCGTCGCAGAAGTCGACCTCGGCCAGGTCGATGTGCACCTGGCGGACCGGTGAGCCCAGGCCGATCACGTCGTACACCTGGGCCAGGTCGAAGAGCTGAGTCTGCAAGGCGGAGACCGACATCGCGTCGAGGCTGCCCCGCAGGGTGATCAGCAGACGGTCGCCGTCGCGGGTCCCGGCGATCCGGGTGCCGCCGGAACCCGGCCCAGTACCTGTCATCCGAGAGCCTCCGGGTCGGTCAGCCGGCTTGCGGCCGAGAAGCGGGTCGGCCGGCGCCCGAGAAGGAGATCGGTCAGCGGCAGAAAAGGAATCGGGCGGGGCGGATCGGTCAACCGGTCTCCGGCCGGCCTCGGACGATCGCCCACACGAGCTTGCCGCTGCGGGCCGGCAGTGCGCCCCAGGCGGACGCCGCCGCGCCGACGATGCGCAGCCCCAGGCCCCGGTCTTCCAGGGAAGGGCCGAGCGGTCCGGTGACCGGATCGCGCAGCCGGGGCAGGATCGGATCACCGTCGTAGACGGCGAGATGGAGCGCGGCCGCAGCACCGGAGCCGCGCGGGGAGACGATGACCTCGACGTCGGTGCCGGCGTGTTCGGCGGCGTTGACAACGAGTTCCGAGACGACGAGGCGGGCTCGCTGGTGCAGGTGTTCCAGGTCCCATTCCCGGCACGCGTCGCTGACCAGGGAGCGGGCCGATATCGCGGCTGCCGGGTCGGGCGGCAGCGCCAGGTGCATCCGGTTGTGCAGGACACGGCGGCCCGCGACCGCGGCACGGGCCTGGGAGACGCCGGCGTACAGGACCAGCCAGTCGCGGGCGCCGAGCCTGGTCATCCGGCGGGCGAGCGGCGCGTTCGCCCGGGCGCAGAGGGCGATCGTCACCGGCGGTTCCATGGCCGCGCCCTGCGAACAGGCGGTGAGCCACAGCGGGGCGCTCGCCGCGTGCGGGTCGCTGAGCTCGTGAAGGTCCACGACGATACCGGTGGGATGTTCCGCCAGGCATTTGTCGAGGACGATGCGGGCCTGGCCGGCGAGCGATCGGTCCCAGCCACCCCACACCGAGAACTCGATCACCGTGGTGTCGGCGTCGATGACGGCCAGCACCGAATCGGCCACGGCATCACCGGACCAGCCGATCAGATGCGGTGAGCCCGCGCCCATGGTGTCCTTCCCGGGTGTCCGCGCCTTCCTCCGATGGGTCAGCGGCGAGCATGCCGCCGCCGCAATTCTTGATTTGTCCGGAAGATCTCGTCAACGGAGATTCACCATCCGCGACGATCGCCCTCGGGGGACGGCCGCCCGGCACCGCGCCGTCAGACGACGTTGCCCTCCCCGCGGCACTCGCGGGAAGGGCATCGTGAGCGGGGAGAAACGGCTGCTCACACACCGCCCTGCAGAGCGAGCACCCCACGCTTGACCGCGGTGACAGCCTTGCGGGCGGTCTCCTTGACGCTCGGCGAAGCGGCACCTGCATCCCGGATCTGCCCGAGCAGGTCCAGAACCTGCCGCGCCCACCGGACGAAGTCACCGGCCGGCATGTCGGTGTCGTGGTGGGTGCCGCTGGCGAGCACCCGGGCGAGCGGTTCCCCGCGCGCCCACCGGTACATCGGCCAGACGAAGCCCGGATCGGGTTCGCGGGTCAGCGACAGGCCGTGCTCGCTCTCGTCGGCCGCGATCTCACCCCAGAGCTTGGCGCAGGCGTCGACCGCCGCGGTGACCGGTCCCTTCGGCACCGAGGCACGGTCCTCACCCTCGCGCCGTGACTCGTACAGCACCATGGAGACGGCGGCGGCAAGCTCCTCGGGGGCCAGGCCGTCCCACACGCCCTGGCGCAGGCACTCGGTGACCAGCAGGTCAGCCTCGGACCAGATCCGCCCGAGCGTCCGGCCGGCGTCGGTGACCTCGCCGTCGGCGGTCAGATAGCCCCGGGTGGCGAGCACACCACAGACCAGATCGAAGGTCCGGGCGAGCGAGCCGGTCCGCCCGGCCACCTTGTCCCGCAGCGCGTCGGTGTCGCGCAGGAGCCGATGCCGGCGCTCGGCCCAGCGCGCGTGGTCCTCCCGCTCCGGGCAGGCGTGGCAGGGGTGCTGCCGGAGCTGCACCTTGAGCAGGGAGATCTCGGCGTCCTCACCCGGGTCGGTCCGGCCGCGGCTGCGCCGCCGCTCCGGGTGACGGTCCAGACCGGTGTCGCTGACCTGGGCGGCCAGGTCGCGGCGGGCGCCGGGTGAGCGCGGGTTGAAATTCTTGGGTACGCGAAGCCGCGCCAGAACCTCGACCTCGCCACCGAACTCGCCGGGACTGACCCGGCCGGCCCAGCGGTCCTGGGTGAGCACCAGCGGCCGCGGTTCCCCGAACCCGCTGGTCGCCGGCTCCAGCACCACGGCGAGCCCGGCCCGGCGGCCCTGCGGCACTCGGATGACGTCACCGATGCGCAGCCGCTCCAGCGAGGAGACAGCTGCCGACCGGCGCTGCGCCACCCCCTGGCGGGACAGGGATTTCTCCCGGTCGGCGATCGCCACACGCAGCCCGAAATATTCGTCGAAGTCACCGTGGTGACAGGCGGCATCCTCACCGTACGTCTGCATGGTCTCGACGTTGCGCTGCACCTGCCGTGCCAGGCCGACCACCGATCGGTCCGCCTGGAACTGGGCGAACGACGACTCGAGCAGCTCGCGCGATTTCTCCGCGCCGACCGAACCGACCAGGTTGACCGCCATGTTGTAGGACGGCCGGAACGACGAGCGCAGCGGATAGGTCCGGGTGGAGGCGAGCCCGGCGACGTGACGCGGGTCGACATCGGGGCTCCACAGCACCACCGCGTGGCCCTCGATGTCGATGCCGCGCCGCCCGGCCCGGCCGGTGAGCTGCGTGTATTCCCCCGGGGTGAGGTCGACGTGCGCCTCGCCGTTGTATTTGACCAGCCGCTCCAGGACGACGCAGCGGGCCGGCATGTTGATGCCCAGCGCCAGGGTCTCGGTGGCGAAGACCGCCTTGACCAGGCCCCTGACGAAGCACTCCTCGACCGCCTCCTTGAAGGCGGGCAGCATGCCGGCGTGGTGTGCGGCGACACCGCGCTCCAGACCGTCGAGCCACTCCCAATAGCCCAGCACCGAGAGGTCCTCGGCCGGGATGCTCGCCACCTTGGCCGAGGCGATGCGGCGGATCTCGGCGCGCTCGTCGGCGTCGGTGAGCCGCATGCCGGCGGCGAGGCACTGCTGCACGGCGGCGTCACAGCCGGCCCGGCTGAAGATGAACAGGATGGCCGGCAGCAGCCCGGCACGCTCCAGGCGGTCCACCACCTCGGCCCGGGGCGGTGGCGTCCAGCGGCGGCCCCGGCCACCACCGCGCCCGTTCCACCCGCTGCCGGCCCGGTCGGTGAGCTCGAGGCGGCGCTCCATCTCCCGCGTGTAGCGCAGCAGCTCGGGATGGACGTCGTGCTTCTTGGCCGCGTCGGCGTCGTGGAACAGGTCGAACATCCGGCGGCCGACGAGCATGTGCTGCCAGAGCGGCACCGGCCGGTGCTCGCTGACCACGACCTCGGTCTGCCCGCGGACGGTGACCAGCCAGTCGGCGAACTCCTCGTAGTTGCTCACGGTGGCCGACAGCGACACCAGCGTGACCGACGCCGGCAGGTGGATGATCACCTCTTCCCAGACCGCGCCGCGGAACCTGTCGGCGAGATAGTGCACCTCGTCCATCACGACATAGGCCAGATTGCGCAGCTGGTCGGAGCCGGAGTAGAGCATGTTGCGCAGCACCTCGGTGGTCATCACCACCACAGGCGCGTCGCCGTTGATCGCGTTGTCGCCGGTCAGCAGGCCGACCTTGTCGGCGCCGTGGCGCTGCACGAGGTCGTGATACTTCTGGTTGGAAAGTGCCTTGATCGGTGTGGTGTAGAAGCACTTGCGCTCACCCGAGCGCAGCGCCAGGTGCACCGCGAACTCACCGACCACGGTCTTGCCCGCACCCGTCGGGGCGCACACTAGCACGCCACTGCCCCGCTCCAGGACCTCGCAGGCCTCGCGCTGGAAGTCGTCCAGGTCGAAGCCGACATCCAGCATGAATTCCTCGAGGGCCGGGAACTCGGCGACCCGCGCCGCCCGCCTCTTGGAAGCCGCATACCGCTCGGCGGGACTAGTCATGAACCCCAGGCTAGTTCGTGGATGTGACACTTTGCGACACGGAGGCCGCCACCGGGCCGGCGGGTCGCGAGACCGGGGCCGCCACCGGGCCGGGCGCGTCGCGAGACCGAGGCGGCGACCCGGGCCGGGCGGGCCGGGAGGCGGTGGTGGCTGCCGGGCCGGGGGAAGCGGATCGGTATCGTGCAACCGTGCCGGATGCGATCGAACCGACGGAACACCCTCCCCATCCCGTGCGGCCGGTCGAGGCGGTGCTGTTCGACTTCCACGGCACGCTCGCCCAGGTGGAGGATCCGCTGAGCTGGGTCCTCGCCGCGGCCGCTGCCTGCGGTGCGGCACTGGACCGGGGCAAGGCCACCATCCTGGCCGACCGCCTGCTGACCGCCGGGCGCGCGGGAGGGCCGCTGCCGCACCGGGTGCCGCCTCATCTGGCCGAGCACTGGGCCGACCGGGATCTCTACGCGCACAGCCACCGCGCCGCGTACACCGGGCTGGCCTCGACCGTGCACACCGACGTCGAAGGGCTGGCTGACGCCCTCTACGACCGCCTGCTGGTACCGGACGGCTGGCTCCCCTACCCGGACACCGAGCCGACACTGCGCAAACTGCACGACGCCGGTATCAAGGTGGCGGTGGTCAGCAACATCGGCTTCGACATCCGCCCGCTCTTCGCCAGCTGGGGACTCGAGGGCCTCATCGACGCGTACGCCCTCAGTTTCGAGGTCGGGCGCACCAAGCCGGACCCGGCGATCTTCCTGCGCGCCTGCGGCATGCTGGGCGCTGATCCGGAACGGACTCTCATGGTCGGGGACACCCCCGCCGACGCCGGGGCGGTCCGCGCCGGCTGCGCCGCACTGGTCCTGCCGGCCGCCGAACCCGGCCGCGCCAACGGCCTGGGCGCGACGCTCGCGCTGGCCGGCTGCACCCGCTGATCAGCCAGCACCCGTTGATCAGGCCGCACCTGTTGATCAGGCCGCACCTGTTGATCAGGCCGCACCTGTTGATCAGGCCGCACCTGTTGATCCGGCCGCAACAACATCTTGATGCCGCAACCGCTGGTTGATCACGCGTAACGACTGCGCGATCAGCGGTCGGGTGTAACAGCTGAGCCGTCAGGCGTAGCAGTCGAGGGCGATACCCCGCCGGCCCTTCTTGGCAGCCTCCGTGGCCTGCCGCTCCGCGACCCCGTCGTTGCTGGTGGCAGCGTCGGCCATCGCCTTGAACGCCTCCCGCGCACTGCCGAAGACCGACGAAGCCTTGGAAGCCATCGAAGCCATCGAAGCCGAGGAAGCGCTGGTGCCGATCGAGTTCGTCATGCCAGACAGTTCGGCCCGTCCACGCGAATCTGACACCCAGCTCACCGGAGCAACCGAACCGCACCCGGGACACACGTGATGTCCAGCGGCAGGGAGCCGAGGCGCTCACCGTCCGCGTACCCGACGATGCCCTCGGCCTCGATCCGCACCCGCCGCGCCCGCAGCAGGGTGACCTTGGGATCGGTCACGTGCGTACCGTGCCGCAGCCTCGGCTTCAACCTGGTCAGATGCACCCTGCCCAGCGGCGCCGCGAAGATCACGTCGAGCAGCCCGTCCGCCGGGTCCGCATCAGGCACGATCCGCATTCCACCGCCGTAACTCGCACAGTTACCCACCGCCACGATCTCCGCGGAGAACCGGTGCGCCACATCGTCGGCGTAAACCGTGTAATTCCGGGCCCGCAGCCGCGCCAGCTCAAGCAGAATCGCCAGGTCATAGCGCCGCGGACCCTTCGGCCGCCGCATCCGGTTGGCCCGCTCGTTCACCAGGGCGTCGAACCCGGCCGCCAGCACCGCACAGAACCACCGCCGCTCACCCTGAGCATTTTCGGTCAAGGCCAGATCAAATCGGTGGTCCCTCTCATCTCTGAGGGCCGCGCCGATCGCCTCCGCGGCAAGGATCGGATCATCGGGTACGCCTACCGCACTCGCGAAGTCGTTCCCGGTCCCCGCAGGCACCACCCCGAACCCGACCGCACCACCGGCCACCGCCTGCAACGCCCGGTGCACCGTCCCGTCCCCGCCGACCGCGACCACCGCCACCGCGCCCTCGCCGACCGCCCGATGGCACACCGCCTCAGCCTCCGCACCACTGCCCGCCTCCAGCAGCCGTACGGCCCGCCCGCCCACGCCCAGCGCCTGCACCACTCCCGGCAGCAGGCCCCGATACCGGCCCCGCCCCGCCGACGGATTGGCCAGCACCGCGATGAAGTCGCTCCCCACAGCCGACGACGCTACGCTCCCCCACCCCACCCACCCCCGCCAGGCATCCCTCC
>NZ_JBHTDO010000016.1:0-191582 GCF_042666575.1 Actinoplanes sp. GCM10030250
CCCGCCGTTTCCGTCTCGTCAAATTCAGGTTTCGCAACCCGAATTCCCCGACCCGAAAACTGTCCAGGCACCCCACAGGACTGCACAATCGGAGATCGTGCGATCGAGATGAGGGTTTCCGTCAGGACGGCCGGCCCGAGCCCCTTGCGGGTCTCGCACGCTCGTTCGTCTCCCTGGCGGCTCGGAAAACATTACAGGGTCTCGCCCCGGACGCCAAATCGGCCCGCAGCGACGTGGGTCACAGCGGGCCGATCATGGAAAAGCTGCAGGTCAGGGCCTTATTTGACGATCTCGACGCCGGCGAACGTGCGCTTGCCGCGCCGCAGGACCAGGAACCGGCCGTGCAGCAGTGCGGACTCGGGCACCGCTGCCTCACCGTCGGTGATCCGCTCGTTGTTGAGGTAGGCGCCACCCTCGGTGATCGTGCGGCGGGCCTCGTTGGCGCTCGCCACCAGACCCGACTCCTTCAGGAGTGTCCCGACGGCGGGCAGCTCCCCCCGTACCGAAAGAAGTCCCGCCTCAGCCAGCGCGGCGCGCAACGTGTCCGCGGAGAGCTCCTCCAGCGATCCTCGCCCGAAGAGTGCCTGGCTCGCGGCGATGGCCTGCCGCGCCTCCTCCGGACCGTGCACCAGCGCGGTGATCTCCTCGGCGAGGGCTCGCTGCGCGAGCCTCGCCTGCGGCCGCTCCGCTGTCGCCTTCTCCAGCTCCTCGAGCTCCTCGCGGGACTTGAAGCTGAAGTAGCGCAGGTACTGGTTGACGTCGCGGTCGTCGCTGTTGATCCAGAACTGGTAGAAGGAGTACGGCGTGGTCATGGTGGGGTCGAGCCACACCGCCCCGCCCTCGGTCTTGCCGAACTTGGTGCCGTCGGCCTTGAGGACCAGCGGCGTGACGAAGGCGTGCACCGGGCCGGCTCCGCGGCGGCGCACGAAGTCGACGCCCGCGGTGATGTTGCCCCACTGGTCCGAGCCACCGAACTGCAGCGCACAGCCGTGCTGGACGTGCAGCTGGTAGAAGTCGTTCGACTGGAGCAGCTGGTAGCTGAACTCGGTGAAGCTGATCCCGGACTCGAGCCGGTTGCGCACCACGTCACGGGCCAGCATCTTGTTGACCGGGAAATGCTTGCCGACGTCGCGCAGGAAGTCGACGACCGACATCGGACCGGTCCAGTCCAGGTTGTTGACCAGGGTCGCCGCGTTCTCCCCGTCGTAGGTGACGAACGGGGAGAGCTGTGTGCGGATGCGCTGCACCCAGCCCTCGACCACCTCGGGCGGGTTCAGGCTGCGCTCGCTGGACTCGCGCGGGTCGCCGATTTGGCCCGTCGCGCCGCCGACGAGCAGCAGCGGCTTGTGCCCGCCCTGCTGGAGCCGGCGGGCGGTGCACACCTGCATGAGGTGACCGACGTGCAGGGAGGCGGCGGTCGGGTCGAAACCCACATAGAACGTGATCGAGCCGTCGTCGAGTGCTTTGCGCAGCTCTTCGGGGTCGGTCGAGTCCTGGATCAGTCCGCGCCACAACAGGTCGTCTACGAGAGTCACGCACGGAATTGTCCCGCACCCGCTGCTGCGGATCACAGCGGGTTTCGAGATGCTGGACCGATGGGTCACCTGGGTAGCGCACAACCACCGTTCGAGATCTCCAAGAAGAAGGCCGAGGCACGCCTGGAGGCGGCGCAGGACCGCCTGCTCCGGCTGCGCCTGCTGCTGGGCGGGCAGCTCGGCGGGGAGAAGCTCGGCCCGCCGCTGTGTGTGCTCTTCGAGGGGTGGGACGCGTCCGGCAAAGGGGGTGCCATCAAGCGGCTCGTCGCGCCGCTCGACCCCCGGCACGTCCGGGTGTCGCAGTTCGCCGCGCCGACGTACGACGAGAAGCGGCACCACTTCCTCCAGCGGTTCTGGAGCGTGCTGCCCGGCTGGGGCGGGATGGCGGTGCTGGACCGCTCCTGGTACGGCCGGGTCCTCGTCGAGCGCGTCGAGGGGTTCGCCACCACCGAGCAGTGGAAGCGGGCGTACGACGAGATCGTCGAGTTCGAGCGGACACTGACCGCCGAGGGCATGATCCTGATCAAGTTCTGGATGCACGTCTCGGACGGGGAGCAGCTGGAGCGTTTCGAGAGCCGGCAGAACGATCCGCTGCGGTCCTGGAAGCTGACCGAGGAGGACTGGCGCAACCGGGAGCGGCGGCCGGAGTACGAGGCCGCGATCGAGGAGATGCTGGACCGCACCGATCAGCCCAAGGCCCGGTGGCACGTGGTCCCGGGCGACAACAAGCAGTACGCGAGGTTCGCCGTCGTCGAGCGCGTCTGCCACGTGCTGGAGACGAAGTTGACCAAGCGGGGGTACGACGTGTCGGCCGCTGACACGCCGCGACCGGCCGAGGAGCCCGTCTCGAAGTAGCTCGAATCGGGTGTTTGGCGTGCTTTAGGGCGATTTCGTCGCTATTTTGTGCCGCATGACGAGAACGAAGGTATTCCTCTCCGCGCTGGTCGCCCTGGCCGGCGTCACCGCACCGGTCACCCCGGCCTCGGCTGCTTCGTTTGCGCCGGCCGCGGAATCTGTTTCGGTCGTCCGCACCGGTGGCTTCGCCGGCAGCCAGGCGTCCTTCCAGGTCTCCGGCAGCGGCACCAAGCAGTCCGCCGAGGTGCTCCGCCTCGCCTCCGGCCCGGCCTTCCGGGCGCTGCGCCCCCGCTACGTCCCGAAGAACACCTGCTGCGACCGGTACCTCTACCGGGTCGAGGTGCGCTATCGCAACGGCCGCGTCAAGGACGTGACCGCTCTGCAGGGCGCACCCGCACCGCGGGTGCTGTGGGACGTCATCAAGAGGGTCGAGAACATGCCCGCACCGTCGGTCAAGTTTCCGGCCATCTTCCCCTTCGGCTGAGCGCGGACACGAGCCGGCATGAGCCGGCATGAGCAGGGCACGGCCTCCGCCCGATCGGCAGGCGGAGGCCGTGCGGCTGGCGGAGGCCGTGCAGCTGACGGAGGCCGTGCGGCTCAACCGACCAGCTTGCGCGCCTGAACAGCGTCCGGCGCCCCGACAGCCAGCTCCGCCAGCCGCCGGCACTCCTGCTCGGTATGACGCGCGAGCGCCGCCCGCACCGCCGGCAGTGCCCGCGGCGACATCGACAGACTGGACACACCCAGCCCCACCAGAACCGGAGCCAGAGCAGCGTCCGCAGCCGCCTCCCCGCACACACCAACCGGCTTGCCAGCCTCCCGACCGGCCGCCCCGCACACCCCGATCAGCTGCAACAACGCCGGCTGCCACGGATCCAGCAGATCCGCCAGATCACCACACATCCGATCCGCGGCGAACGTGTACTGGCTCAGATCGTTCGTACCGATGCTCAGGAAGTCGACAACCTTCAGCAGGTCAGCCGCCCGCAACGCGGCCGCCGGCACCTCGATCATCACGCCCGCCTTCGGCAGACCGGCCTCGCGCACCGCGGCGGCGAACTCGGTGGCCTCCGCGAGGGTGGAAACCATCGGCGCCATCACCCAGACGTCCGCGCCGGTCTCGGCACGGGCCTGGGCGATCGCCTCCAGCTGGGTGGTCAGCACCTGCGGGCGCTGCCTTGCCACCCGCAGTCCGCGTACGCCCAGCGCGGGGTTCGGTTCGCCCTCCTGGTTCAGGAACGGCAACGGCTTGTCGGCGCCCGCGTCCAGCGTCCTGATCACCACACGCCGCCCGGCCATCGCGGCGAACACGTCCCGGTATGCCGCCACCTGCTCGGCAAGACCCGGCTCCTGCGCCCGGTCCAGGAACAGCAGCTCGGTGCGGAACAGGCCCACCCCCTCCGCGTGCACCTCGTCGGCGGCGGGCACGTTCTTGGCCGATCCGACATTGGCGAGCAGCTTTATCCCGTACCCATCAGAAGTTTGGCCCGGACCGGTCAAAGCCGACACCGCCGCGGCCTCCCCTGCCGACCTCTCGGTCGCGGCCTTCGCCGTGGCATCGTCGATGCCGATCTCCACCCGCCCGGTCGTGCCGTCCACCAGCACCACCGTGCCGTCCGCGACCGCCAGCACACCGGGGCACGCGACCACCGCGGGCAGACCCAGCGCCCGCGCCAGGATCGCTGTGTGACTCGTCGGGCCGCCCACCTCGGTGACCAGCGCGATCACCTGCTCCGGATCAAGATCAGCGGTGTCCGCAGGCGCCAGATCCCGCGCCGCCAGGACATAGGGATGGCCCGGCTGAGGCACCCCCGGCATCGGCATCCCGAGCAGCACAGCAACAGCACGGTTCCGCAGGTCGTCGAGGTCGGCGATACGCTCGGCCAGATAGCCGCCGGCCGCCTCGAATGCCTCCCGGAAACCGGCGAACGCGCCGTCGATCGCATGCGCCGCGTCGTGGCCGTCCTCGACATGCTCGCGTACGCCTTCGCGCAACATCTCGTCGTCGGCCATCATCGCCTCGGCCCGCAAAACCTCGGCAACCGTGGCGTCGGTGGCTCGATCAGCCCGGCGGCCCAGGTCCGCGACCACCTCGGCGAGCGCGGCATTGGCCCGCTCCACCTCCGCCTCGACGTCGGCGACCGGACCGGCCGGGGGCAGCGCGGGCACCGCGGCGATCCGCAGCAGCGGACCGGCCACGACACCCGCGCACACCCCGATACCGGACAGGGTCACCTGCTCAGGCATCACTGTGCTCTTCGGCGTCCAGGTCCTTCGCCAGCAGCGCGGCGAGACCGTCCAGGGCCTCCTCGGCACCCTCGCCGTCAGCCTCCAGGGTCACCTCGGTGCCTTTCTTCGCACCGAGCGCGAGCACCGACAACATGCTCTTGGCGGGCACCGGCTTGCGCTCACCGACCCGGATGGTGACCTTGACCGGAGCCGCCGCGGCGGCCTCGACGAACAGCTTCGCCGGCCGGGCGTGCAGCCCGCTGGCAGAACCGACAGCTACCGTACGCGTGGGCATGTGTTCTCCAATCCGATCAGTGTCGATTCCGATCAGTGTCCAGATGCGATCAGGGTTCGATGGTCACCTTGATGGCCTCACCGCGCGCCACGATGCCGAAAGCGTCGATGGCGCTCTCCAGCGGCAGGCGGTGAGTGATCAGGTCGGCGACCGGCACCGCGCCGGTGGCGACCAGATCGAGGGCCTCGGCGTTGTGCGCCGGGCTGGAACCGTTGGCACCGATGATCATCAACTCGCGGTAGTGCACCAGGTTCGAGTCACACGTGATCGTCGGCTTGTCCTTGGGCAGGCCGCCGAAGAAGCTGATCCGCCCCTGCCGCGCCGCCATCTCGATGGCCTGCTCCTGCGCCTTGCCCGAAGCCGCCGCCGTGATGATCACATCGGCGCCACGGCCGTCGGTCAGCTTCAGCACCTCCTGCACCGGGTCGGTCTCCTCAGCGCAGATCGCCGCGTCCGGCTTGACCAGGTTCGCGGCCATCTCCAGACGCTGTCGGCTCAACTCAACCAGGAACACCCGGGCGGCACCGCGAGCACGAGCCAGCCGCACATGCAGGCACCCGATCGGACCGGAACCGATCACCACAACGTCGTCACCCGCACCGACCCGCGCCAGGTTCTGCGCATTGAGCGCACACGCCAGCGGCTCCGCCACCGAGGCCTCCGCGAACGACACACCATCCGGGATCCGGTTCAGGCCATCAACATTCAAAACCTCTTTGGGTACGACCATGAACTGCGCGAAGCCGCCCTCGAAGTGGTATCCCATGGACACCTGGTTCGGGCAGATCGTCATCCGGCCCCGCAGGCACTCGGCGCACTTCCCGCACGGGATGGCCGCGATGACCTGCACCCGGTCACCGGCCGCCCAGCCCTCGACACCGTCGCCCACCTCGACGATCTCGCCGGCGATCTCATGACCCATCACCCGGGGCGGGTGAATGTGGTGGTGACCGAACTTGGAGATCTTCACGTCGGTACCGCAGGTGGAACAGTTACGAACGCGAATCTTCACCTCCCCCGGGCCCGCGGACGGCTCCGGAGCGTCCTCGAAACGGACGTCGCCGGGGGCGTGGAAGCGTACGACCTTCATGAATTGCTGTCCTTTTCGTCTTGTTCGCCGTCCTGGACTGATCCTTCGCCGTCCTTGACTGATCCTTCGCCGTCCTGGACTGATCCTTCGCCGTCCTGGATTGATCCCAGGAGGGTCAGCACGGTGTCGACCTCGGTGGCTTCGCGCAGCTCGCGGGCCTGATCCTCGTCGAGGAGGATCTCGGCGAGGGCGGCGAGCAACTCGACGTGCCCGTCACCGGCAGCGGCGATCGCAACGCAGATGGTCACCTGCTCGCCGTCCCAGTCGACACCCTCGGGAAAGCGCAGCACCGCCAGGGCGTCACGCTTCACGAGTTCCTTGCCGCCCAGGGTGCCGTGCGGAATGGCGACACCCTCACCTACGTAGGTGGAGATCGACTTCTCCCGGGCCAGCATCGTGTCCACATAGCCCGGGTCGGCGGCGCCGATCTCCACCAGTGCCGATCCGCAGAGACGGATCGCCTCGTCGCGGTCGGCCGCCTTCTCCGCCAGCCGGACGGCCCGGCGGTCAAGCAGGTCAGACATTGATGTCACTGCCCTGCTGAATCGCCTTGACCACCTTGGCCACCGCCGGGTCGCCCAGGAAGATCTGGAACGGCACGATCGGCTTGTCAGGTGCCACGGAACGAGCCCGGGCGGCCAGTCCACTGTGACATACCACCAGGTCGGCGTCGGCCGGGATCGAGTTCACCGGGGTGTGCTCGACGGTGACGCCGCTCTTGCCGAGCTGCTTACGCAGGGTGCTGGCCAGCATCACGCTGCTGCCCATACCCGCGTCGCAGGCGACGACGAGTTTGTGGATGTCCTTGCCGTTGATGGTGGCCATGGCCGGGCTCCGTTCCGGTTCGGGTTTCGGTTACGCGTGCTTTCCTTGCGGCTGGTTACGCGTTTTCCTTGCGGCTGTCGTCGGTGGTTTCCGCGGGGGTGTCGGCGGCTGCGGTGCGCTGGGCCGGGATCTCGGCGGCCGGCTCGGCTGCGGTGCGCTGGGCCGGGATCTCGGCGGCCGGCTCGGCTGCGGTCTCCTCGGCGACGCTCTCGTCGATCTCCTGATCGGACTTGAGCTTGCCGAACCCGAGAAGCAGCGAGGCGACACCGAACGTGACCGCGGCGGCGATGACGACGCCGAGGATCATGCCGACGAAACCGCCCTTCGCGGTGACCGCGGCGAAGGCGAAGATGCTGCCCGGCGCCGGTGAGGCGACGGTTCCGGTGCCGGTGATCATGAAGGTGGCGACGCCCGCCATGCCACCGGCCATCATCGCGAGGATCAGGCGCGGCTTCATCAGCACGTACGGGAAGTAGATCTCGTGGATGCCACCGAAGAAGTGGATGATCATCGCGGCCGGGGTGGTCGGGCGCAGCGACTTCGGGCCGAAGAAGAGGAACGCGGCGAGCAGGCCGAGACCCGGGCCGGGGTTCGACTCGATCATGAACAGGATCGACTTGCCGTTCTCCGCCACCTGCTGCACACCGAGCGGGCTGAACACACCGTGGTTGATGGCGTTGTTCAGGAAGAGCACCTTGGCCGGCTCGACCAGGATCGACACCAGCGGCATCAAACTGTGGTCGAGCAGCCAGTCCACACCGTTGCCGGCGGCCTTGGTGAGCCCGTTGACGACCGGGCCGATCGCAAGCTTGCCAAGGATGGCGAAGCCGGCGCCGATGATGCCCGCCGAGAAGTTGTCCACCAGCATCTCGAAGCCAGGCTTGATCTTGCCGTCGACAGCGTTGTCGAACAGCTTCAGCACGTAAGCGGTGAGCGGCGCGATGATCATGGCGCCGAGGAACATCGGCACGTCGGCACCGACGATGACACCCATCGTCGCCGTGGCACCGACGACGGCACCGCGCTGACCGTGCACCATCCGGCCACCGGTGTAACCGATCAGCACCGGCAGCAGGTACTTGATCATCGGATCGACGAGCTGGGCCAGGTTCTCGTTCGGCACCCAGCCGACCGGGATGAACATGGCCGTGATCAGACCCCAGGCGATGATCGCGCCGATGTTCGGCATGACCATGCCCGCGAGGTGTCCGCCGAGCTTCTGGACGCGGGCTCTGAACCCGACGCCACTCACCTCAGGCGTGTAAGAAGATGCCATGAGCGGATCTCCGTTCGTATGTATTCGCTCGTTGCGGCGGTTCGTGCGTTGCAGCAGTTCATTTGTTGCGGCGGTTCGTTCGTTCTCGCGTTGCGGCTGTTGATTTGTCGCAACACGGAAGTGCGTCTCTCGCGTCGGGGAGGTCTGTGTCCCGGCGTCGGGGCGGTCTGTGTCCCGGCATCGGGGCGGTTCGTCGGGGGCGTCGGGTGGTTCAGTCCCGGTTCAGGGGGCGGTTCGGATCCGGATGGTTGTCGATGCGGATCCGCGTACGGTCTAGGTCGCCTGGACCTGGCATCCGGCTGCCCGGAAGGCTGACCGCGGCCGAGCCCCACGCCAGTCCCTCGACAAGCGCGGCCTCGCCGCGCGCGCCGGCCGCGAGGAACCCGGCAAGCAGGGCGTCCCCCGCACCGACGGTGCTGCGCGGAACGCTCACCGGGGAGATCCCGGCCAGCACACCCGCGTCGTCGACCAGCACCGCACCGTCCGCGCCGAGGCTGGCCAGCACCGCGCCCGCACCGGCCTTCCGCAGCCGCTCACAGGCCTCGGTCACGTCGCCGAGCGTGCAGAGCTCGCCGCCGACCGCCTCAGCCAGTTCCTCCCGGTTGGGCTTGACCAGGGCCGCACCGGCGGCGACCCCGGCCAGCAGCGCCGGACCGCTGCTGTCCACCGCGAGCCGGTTGCCGGCCGCGACCAGCCGCTCGCAGAGATCGGTGAAGGCGGCGATACCCGGGCCGGGCGGGAGGCTGCCGCAGATGACCACCCAGGTGGCTGTCCGCGCCGCTGTCAGCACCGCGTCGCTGACCTCGGCGAACTCGGCCTCGGACAACTCCGGGCCGACTTCATTGATCTTGGTGACCGTGCCGTCCGGCTCGGCCAGGGTGATGTTGGAACGGGTCCGGCCGGCGATCGGGACCGCCAGCAGGTCGACACCCTCGGCCTTGAGGAGGTCGACGAGCTGCTCACCCTCGGCACCACCGGTGGGCAGCACGGCGGTGGAGCGCAGGCCGTTGGCGAGCAGGGCCCGGGAGACGTTGACACCCTTGCCACCCGGGTCGATGTGCGAGTCACCGGCGCGCAGAACCTCGCCGCGGATCAGGGCGTCGACCTCGAGGGCGCGGTCGACGCTCGGGTTGAGGGTGACGGTGAGAATGATCGGGCGGGTGGTCATGCGCGCACCAGCCGGACGCCCGCGGCCTCGACGTCGCCGGCGAGCTCACCGTCGAGCCCGTTGTCGGTGATCAGCAGGTCGAGCTCGGCCAGCCCGCCGAACCGAGCCAGGTAGTCGTTGCCGATCTTGGTGTGATCGGCGAGCAACACGACCCGGCGCGCCGCGGCGATCATCGCCCGCTTGACCGCCGCCTCACCCGGGTCGGGAGTGGTCATGCCGCGCTCCACGCTGCACCCGTTGGTGCCCATGAACGCGACGTCGACATACATCTCCGCCAGCGGCCGCAACGCCCAGTCGTCCACAGTGGCCAGCGTCTTCCCCCGAACCCGGCCGCCGAGCAGCAGAACGGTGAGGTTGGGCTTCAGGCCGAGCGTCGCAGCCAGCACCGGCGAGTTCACCACCACGGTGAGCTCCCGGTCCGCCGGCAGCAGCTGCGCGAGGCGGGCCGTGGTGGTCCCGGCGTCCAGGATGATCGCCCCGTCCTCCGGTACCTCGGCGAGCGCGGCTTTGGCGATCCGCTCCTTCTCACTGATCAACACGGCATCCCGGGTGGCGAGCGCCGGCTCGAAGCCGAGCCGCTCCACCGGAATGGCGCCACCGTGCACCCGGCGCAGCACACCGGCCCTCTCCAGCACGGTCAGGTCCCGGCGGATCGTCTCAGCCGTCACCCCGAAGGTCTCGGCCAGCGCCACGACGTCGACCCGCCCCTCGGCACGGGCTCGCCGCACTATCTCCTGCTGGCGTTCCTCCGCGTACATCCGTGCTCACCGCCCGATCTCGTTTTTGCTTTGTCTTTGTTTACGCCCGCTTCTGCCCGAACGCAATATGTCAAAGAGATTTCGATCTCCTTACAAGACTTTTCTTGGGTACGGGCTACCCAGCGAAGACGCACGATAGCGGCACGGTGCGCCATATCGGACTCACCGCTCGTGAGCTAGATAGATGATCTCAAATACGGGAAACTCGGACACGGATGCCCGGTTGTGTGGTTTTCCCGCCTCGGCCTCCCCGGGCGCACCTCATGGGGTCCCCGTTATGCGGAAAGCTGGCGCTGAGCGGGGCCGCCGGGCGCGCAAAGCACCGCTGACAGCCAGCCGGGTGGGCCGGCTGGGGCTGAGCGGTGCCTCCGGCTGCAAAAAGCACCGCTGACAGCCAGCCGAGTGGGCCGGCTGGGGCTGAGCGGTGCCTTCCGCCCCGCAAAGCACCGCTAACAGCCAGCCGGGTGGGCCGGCTGGGGCTGAGCGGGGGCGCGGGGCGCGCAAGGCACCGCTGACAGCCAGCCGAGTGGGCCGGCTGGGGCTGAGCGGGGGCGCGGGGCGCGCAAGGCACCGCTGAGGGCCAGCTGAGAGCGGGCGAGGGAGGGCTAGGGGTGGCGGGTGGGGAGGTTGAGGGTTTTGCGGATGGCGGCCTGGACCTCTTCGAGGGGCGGGCGGCCGTCCACATCGTGCACGACCTCCTTGCGGCGGAAGAGTTCGAGCACCGGGCGCGTCTTCTCGTGATAGTCGCGCAGGCGTGCCTCGAGGGCCTCAGGGGTGTCGTCGGCGCGGGTGACCAGTTCGTGGCCGCAGATGTCGCAGCGGCCCTCCTGCTCGGGGCGGTCGGCGATCAGGTTGTAGTCCATGCCGCAGTTGGGGCAGAGGCGCCGGCTGAGCACGCGGCGGCGTACCTCGTCGTCGGGCAGTTCGAGGTGGATGACGGCGTCGATGTCGTAGCTCTCCATGAAGAACTCGGCCTGCCGCCCGTTGCGGGGGAAGCCGTCGATGATGAAGCCGAAGTTCCAGTCGTGCTCGTCGAGCCGGCGGCGCACCACGGACTCGACGAGGTCGTCGCCGACCAGGTCGCCGGCGGCCATGATCCGGCGGACCTGTGCGCCCAGCTTGGTGTGGTTGCGAACGTTCCAGCGGAAGATGTCGCCGACGCTGATGTGCGTCAGGTCCAGGTCGTCGCGCAGCATCTGGCTCTGGGTTCCCTTGCCGCTGCCCTGGACTCCCATGATCACGTACTTGCGCATGTGGCCTCCGTCTGGCTAGTCCGCCGCGCCCATCCGCAGAGGGCCGGGCGGCAGTCCGGTCAACGTGGTGGGGTCGATGCTCCAGGCGCCCGCCACGCGGAACACGTCCCGCTCGGCGACCAGCACGGTCGCCTCCTCGTCCAGTTCGCCGGGCAGACCGGCGTCACGCTCGGCCGGATCGGGCTCGCCGAACCACGACGTCACCTCGCCGGTCTGGCCCACGTACCCGAACGCGCGGACCAGCTCACCGTGGGCGGCACGCTGCCATCGATGAAGCTCGGTGACCCGGTGGGTGGCGAAGTACTGCACCTCGGTGCCGAGTGCCGCGGAGAGCGCGACGACGTCCGGGGCGGCCTGCATCAGGCGCCGGCCGGCGGCGAGCACCCAGGCGGTGTCGCGGGCGCCGGGCAGCGGCGGGGTGATCGCGATCCGGTCGTCGGTGAGGTGCGCCAGGTCCAGCCCGTCGCGCCAGGACACCGGGCCGAGATCGCGCAGGCCGAGCGCCTCCAGGAGGCTCCCTGGCTCACCGCCGGCGACGGCGAGCCAGGCCTGCTTGCCGCCGAAGCCGACCATCACGTCCATATCCATGTCCGCAACGCTAACCGGAGTACGCCCGATCCTGTCCGGTTACGTCCATTCCGTGGGCGCGTCGCCGGCCACAGTAAGCGGCCGAGCCTCGTACAGAAGACGCCTTTGAGAGAATCTCACGGCCACCCGTAGTCGCGCCGCAGCAGCGCGGCCACCCGGTCGAAGCGCGCCCGATCCAGGACCGCGCCCTCACGGCGGATGCCGTCCTCCTCCACCTCCAGGACCCGGTCGAGCCGGACCCAACTGGGCCGCGACGTCGAGTCCCACTCACCGGGGCCGAGCGCGAGCCAATGCCGCTGCCCGTCACGTTCGCCCTGGCTGGAGAGCATCAGGCCGAGCAGCGTACGGCCGTCGCGCCCCACCACCAGCACGGGCCGGTCCTTGCCCTGGTTCGGATCCTCCTCGTACGGCACCCAGGTCCACACGATCTCGCCCGGATCCGCGTCGCCGTCCAGTTTGGGCGCATACGCCAGATGCCGCCCACTACGGGGCTTCGGGATCTGCCGGGGTGGCCGCCGCGCGGAGGTTCCCGGGCGCGACGGTGCGGGACGTGCCGCGGGCGGCGTCGGCCGGGAACCCTGGCGTTTCGGCGCCGCCGGCTCCCGGGGCTCCTGGGCGGGGATCGGCTGCCGCGGCGGGGCACCGGCGAGCCGCCGGAGGAACGCCTTCAACATTTCGAGCACCGCTGCACCCTACGATGATCATCCAGAAACCGCACAGGGCCGAGACGGGCCAATAATCCTCAGCCCACGAAGTCCTGCGTCATCCAGGTGAGGCCCTTGCTGTCCCGGACGATGCTCAGCCCGATCCGGGTGAAGCTCTTGTTCAGCAGGTTCTTGCGGTGCCCGTCTTCCGGCGGCACCTCGGCGAGCATCGAGTCGGTCAGCCCGTTCGCCGCTTTGATCTTGGCGGAGTCGCTGCTGCCGCTCGAGCCGTACCCGATGTTCTCGCCGGCCGAGCCCCACTTCACGTCCTGCGCGGTGAACCGCTCGCCCAGGCCCGACTCGCCGGAGCACTGGTGCGACAGCCCGCAGCCTCCGATCATCACCTGGTTGTGCAGGGCGGCAGCCTTGGAGAGGTTGGTGTCCAGCGTCAGCGCCTTGAGGCCCTCGTCCTCCCGCGCCGCGTTGATGTGCGCGAGGACCTGCTCGACCACGCTGCCGGAGGTCACCGGTGCACCGGCGGTGCGGCGGGCCGACGTCGCCTTCTGCTTCTTCTTCGTCACGCTCGGGCTGGCGGAGACCGACTTCTTGACCTTCGCGCTGGGGGATGCCGCGGGGGACGTGGCGGCTGCCGACGACGGTGTGACCGTTTCGTCGAGCAGGGGATCGCCGCCGGGGGACGGTGCGGCGGCGAGCGGTGCGTCCACCGAGGTGGGTGCGGGCGTCTCGGTGGCACCCGCGAGACCCGCCACCAGGGAGGCGGCGCCCACCACGACTGCCGTCGAACCCGCCACCAGGGTGTATCGGATACGGGCAGCGGCGGAGACAGGCACGGAGAGTTCACCTCGGTGAGTGGGACAGGGGACGACGCCCCATCACTATGCGCGAGGGCTCCACCGAGATCGGCCCGCCAAAGCATTCCTTAAGGATCGGCACACGCAGTCATAAGGCGCGCCGGGTGGCTCAGACGTCGAACTGTCTGGTCTGCGGGCTGCCGTGGCCGTGCGCCAGCGCGAAGGTGGAGCTGGGATCTCTACGAGCGGTTCCTCGGCTGGATCGCGGCTCAGCTCTCGACCTTCTTGCGCAGCGCCCGGTAGAGCTGGTCGTCGTCGACGGCGCTGTAGAGCGTCCGGTCCGGCCCAGTCACCGCGACCCACGGGCACGTGCGGTCCTTACCGGTCAGGTTCGACTCGGCGACCTTCTCGCGGGTGGCCACCTCGTACACTGTGAGCCGGTACCGCCCCTCCTTGAGCTGCAGCGTCGGCGTCTTCGGGTCGTCCACCTCGCAGCTGCGGATCTTCAAGCCCGCCCCGATCAGATCCAGGCAGGCGACCAGCTGCGTCTGCGCGGGCTTGGGCGCCCAGGCCTTACGCTGCGCGGCCGATCCGGCGAACGCGGTCCGGTTGAGCGTCCGCGCCGACCGCCAGGGGACGTCCAGCCGGTCACGAACGCTGATCAGAATCGGATGCGGGGCCTTACCGCGATACTTCGGCGCTCCCGGGTAGTACCAGCTCTGGCACACGCGCTCCAGATCGTCCGGCGAGCGCACCGGGGTCGCCGCGGCCCGCGGGCCGGTGGCCGCGCCCTCGATCACCGGGAACGAGGGCGGCGGCCCGAGCGGAGGACGCCCGCGCGGCACGGCCGGTGGGATGTCGGTCAGCCGGACGAACAGGAAGGCGGCCGCGCCGAGGAAGCCCACCAGCAGCGTCGCGAGCACCCCCGACCAGATCAGCGTGCGCCGGCGCGACACCCGCTCGTCCACCTGGTCCATCCACACACTCCCCCGGCAGGCCTCCGTCGTGGCAGCGAACTATATATCGACGAACGCCGTTGTCCCTACCGGTTGTGACCAGAAGGCGTACGGACCGAAGCGCCCCCAGGCAACGAAGGCCGACTCGGTCCTCTCCCGCTTCCTTCAGATGTACGACCCACGGCGCCCTCCCCATGGATACTCGCGAACCGAGCCCAGGCCGGTCACCAGATCGCCGCCAACCGCCCAAAGCGGCGCCCCGCTGATCGGACGGCGACGAGCAGCGGCCGGCGACGGCGCCGGGCGCAGAGGCCAGCCGGTGGTCAGCCGGCGGCAGCCCCGCGAATCGTGAGGAACGGTGGCGTGGTTAGTTGGGAGGGTGACGGAGAGCTGGCTGGACCTTCCCGCGGCGAGAGTGGACGAGGCGGCCCGGCTGCTGCTCGGCTGGCGGCTCACCGCGAACGGCGTGACCGTGCGGCTGACCGAGATGGAGGCCTACAGCGGACTCGGCGCCGATCCCGCCAGCCACGCCCACCGGGGCCCCACCACTCGCAACGCGGTGATGTTCGGACCGGCCGGCCGCCTGTACGTCTACCAGATCTACGGCATGCACTTCTGCGCCAACATCGTCTGCGGTGAGGACGAACGGGCGGCCGCGGTACTGATCCGCGCCGGCGAGGTCGTCGACGGGCTGGAACTGGCGAGACAGCGGCGCCCGGCCGCCCGGCGGGACAGCGACCTGGCAGCCGGCCCGGCGAAGCTGATGCAGGTGCTCGCCCTGGACAAGGGCGCCAACGACACGTCGGTGATCGACGGCACCGGCCCGGCAACGCTCACGGAGCCTGATGGTCCGATCGGAACGATCGTGGCCGGACCGAGGGTCGGAGTGACCTCGGCGCACGACGTGCCGTGGCGGTTCTGGATCGCCGACGATCCCACAGTCAGCGCCTACCGACGGCACACCCCACGCCGCCGAACAGGGTGAGAAGCGCGCCCTGATGATCGGGCGTTTCGGGAGGCGGGCGGCGGGTAGGCGCTGCGCATGACACCGGATGCCAGCGTGACCTTCGTCGGTAACGCCACCACCGTGCTGCGGCTGGGCGCGTTCACCCTGCTCACCGACCCGGCCTTCGGTGCGGCCGGCAGCCGCGTGCACCTGGGTTACGGCGCGTGGACGCGGAGGCTGCGGGATCCGGCAATGACGTACGCCGAGTTGCCGCCGCTGGACGGGATCATCCTGTCGCACCTGCACGGCGATCATTTCGACAAGGCCGCCCGTGAGGTGATTCCCCGGGACCTGCCGATCGTGACCACCTCGGAGGCGCAGCGCCGGTTGCGCCGTCGCAGCTTCTCGGCGGTGCGGGGGCTGCCGACCTGGGAGGCCGAGGAGTGGCGGCGGGACGGGCAGGTTCTGCGGGTCACCGCCCTGCCGGGGCGGCACGGTCCCGGCTTTGCCGACCGGCTGCTGCCGGATGTGATGGGTTCGCTGGTGGAGTGGGAGGTGGACGGTCAGCGGATGCTCCGGCTCTACATCACCGGCGACACCCTCTACCGGCCGTTCCTGAGCGAGATCCGCGACCGGTACGGCGAACCGGACGTGATGCTCATCCACCTAGGCGGCACCAAGCTGCTGGGCCTCACGCTGACCATGGACGGGCGGCAGGGCGCCGAGCTGACCGATCTGATCAGGCCCCGGCTGACCCTGCCCATCCACTTCGACGACTACAAGGTGATGAAGTCACCGCTCAGCGACTACCTCACCGCCTGCGGCACCCGCTCCCTGACCGGCATCCACACCTTCGAGCGCGGCGAAACGTTCAGCCTGAACTCGATGATCACGCAGGGGAACCGGCCGGCGTAAACGCCGGTGTGAAGACGCCGAGACGACGGGTGGGCCGGGTCAGCGCCACGTAGAGATCGTTCACACCGCGCGGCGACTCCGCCACGATCCCGGCCGCGTCGACCACCACCACGGAGTCGAACTCCAGCCCCTTCGCTTGGGCGACAGTGAGCAGGACCGCGCTGTCCTCAGGGTCGGCCGACACCGGCAGCGCCGCGGCGAGCACGTCCCGGCGGGCAGCGGGCACGATCACGGCGAGCCTGCCGTCGCCGGCCTGCGCGATCTCATCGATCACGAGCTGGGCGAGGCCGGCCAGGTCACCGGTCTCCTCCCACGGCTCGATCCCGGACTCGCGCACCGGGCGGGGCGGTGTGATGACCGCGCCTGCGGCGGCGAGAGCACGGCCGGTGTACGCGAGAATCTCCGCCGGTGTCCGATAGCTCACCGTCAACTCGGTCAGCCGCCACCGATCCGCCACGTACGGGCTGAGCACCTCCCCCCACGACGCCGCCGTGCCCAGGGCCCCGGTCTGGTCGAGGTCACCGACGACCGTCATCGACCGGCTCGGGCAGCGCCGCATCAGCAGCCGCCACGCCATCGGCGACAGCTCCTGCGCCTCGTCGACGATCACGTGCCCGAACGCCCAGCGGCGGTCGGCGGCGGCCCGGGCGGCGGCGGACTGCCACTCCCGGTCCTCGTACCGCTCGGCGAGCATGTCGGCCTGCATCACGTCGGCCACGTTCGGGATCGCCGCCTCGAAGTCGTCCTCCAGTTCGTACGACTTCGAGCCGGCCGTGATGTCCAGGACGCCCTGCGCATATCCGAGCCGGATCCGCTGCTCACGTTCGGCCCGCTCGCGGGCGGCCCGATCGTCCTCGCCGAGCAGCTCGGCGGCCTCGTCCAGCAGCGGCACGTCGGCCGGCGTCCACCCGCCACCCGGTTCGCGGCGCAGCGCCTCCTGTTCCTCGGCGGTCAGTTGCGGCACCACCGACGGATCCGCGTAGAACCCGGTGAGCAACTGCTCGGGGGTGAGCAACGGCCACAGCCCGTCGATGAGCGCCCGCACGCCCCGGTCGGCGGCCAGGTCGGCGCGGATGTCGGCGAGATCCGCCTCGTCCAGGACGTTGGAGGAGGTCAGGGCGTCGTCCTCGCCGAGCGGGTCGGCCCAGAACGGGTCGTAGCCGATCCGTTCGGCGACCTGGGCGGCGAGGGCGTCCAGCACCGCGGTCTCGAAGATCGGGCGGGCGAGGTTGTGCTGGCGACCCGAGGTGCGGGCCCGTTCGCGAGCCGCCTCGGCAGCCGCCGGCTCGAGACGCAGCACGTGGCGGTCGACCACGATCTCGACTGTCTCGTGCGGTACGCGCTGCACAGCCCGTACCACTGACTGCAAGGTCTCCACCATCGTCGCGCGACCCTTGATCTCCGCGGCGCCCGGCGGCTCCGGCCGCCGCGCCGTCACGCCCGGGTGGAGATCACCCGGCGTGGCGAGCAGCACGCCCGTCTCGGCGAGCGACGGGAGCACCTGCGAGATGTAGCGCAGGAAGGTGGCGTTGGGCCCGACGATCAGCACGCCGCGTGCGGCCAGCTGATCACGGTGCGTGTAGAGGAGGTAGGCGGCGCGGTGCAGCGCGACAGCGGTCTTGCCGGTGCCCGGACCGCCCTGTACGACGAGGACTCCACCGAGGTCGGCACGGATCACCCGGTCCTGTTCGGCCTGGATGGTGGCCACGATGTCGCGCATCCGGCCGGTCCGGTTCGCGGTCAGCGCGGCCAGCAGGGCGGCTTCTCCGGTCACCGGCGCGGAGTCGCCGGCCCGGTCCGGATCGAGGATCTCGTCGTCGATGCCGATCACTGTCCGCAACCGGGTGCGGATGTGGCGACGGCGTGTCATGCCGTAGGGGGTGACGGCGGTGGCGACGTAGAAGGGGCGGGCGGCCGGTGCGCGCCAGTCGACGAGCAGCTGCCGGTCGGTGTCGTGCAGGCCGATCCGGCCGATGTGCAGCGGTGTCCCGTCGTGCGGGTCCAGGCGGCCGAAGCAGAGTCCCTGCTCCACGGCGGCGAGCTGCGCCAGGCGTTCGGCGTAGTTGCCGGTGAACGCGTCGCGCTGGGACCGGGCCTGCGGGGTGCCGCCGTTCTCCCGCCGGGATGCGGCGAGCCGGCGGTCGGTCTGGTCCCGTAGTTCGTCGAGGTGGTCGTAGAGGAGGGTGAGGTGGCGCTGCTCTTCCGCGAGTTCTTCGGACGAAACACTTGACAGACTTGACACTGCTGCTCCCATGGCTTAATCTAATGGTGGGTTTGTAGGCACTTTTCACGGATAGCTAGAGGCAACTGCCTACGATAGCTCCAATCCGGCCTGCCGTCGACACCCCTCCCGGTAGCGTTCCGTTTGATGATCACGCACCGAGGACTGCTGGGGCTCAGCCTGATCTGCGGTGTCGCCGTGGTGTGGTCCGCCGCCCTCATCGTGGCGCTTGCCGCCGGGGCACGGCCCTTCCACTCGGCCGTCGCGGTCGGCGTCGCCGCCCTGCTCACCGTGCCGGGCTTCGCCATCGGGATCCTGAGCAACCGGCGCGGCTACCGGACCCGCGCACCCCGCAAACTCTGGGACCTCGCCTCCTGGGTCCCGCCCCACGTGCCCGTCTGGGCCGCCCTGCTCGCCGGGGTGATCTTCTTCGGCTTCTGGCTCTCGATCGTGCTCGCCTTCACCGCCCTCGACGGCAAACCCGAGGTCCGCGACGGCCGGTACGTGCTGCAGGACAGCAATCGGGTGATCGAGGTCAGCCGGGTGACGTACGAGCGGCAGATGGACCACGAGCAGCAGATCTCCCTCGGCGTGCTCGGTGCCTTCGCGGTGGGCGGCTCGTTCCTCTGCGCCGCCCGGGCCACCGACCACGACGGCTGACCGGCGCCCGCCCCTTCCCGGGGCACCGGCGATTATCGTGTTCCGGTGGAGATGCGCCTCTGGTCCGTGACCGCCGAGTCCGCGGCGCTCGCCATGGCCGGTCCGGGCGCGGAGACCCACGTCAGCCCGGACACCGTCCTGGCCGCCGGACCGGACACCATCGTGGTGGTGGTCGAGGGTGGCGTGCGTACGGCCGAAGACCTCGCCGTCACCGGACCGTTCCCGTCCCGCATCGCCGCGCGCCTCACCGCCGAACCGGCGCCGACCCTCCTGGCCTTCGCCCGCCTCCCCGAAACCCCCTCCCCCGAAGCGGAAGCAACGCTTACCGAAGCGGAAGCACCGCAAGCAACGTCTTCTGAACCAGCAGAAGGCTGCCTCGCCCTCGGCTCGGCCCGGGTGATCCGTCTCGGCCGCCGCCGGGGCGCGCTCCAGGACCTGAGCCTCTACCTGGAAGCGCCACTCCCCTACGACCTGCTGGATCGGGTACGCCCGACCGGCCCACCCCCCGAACAGCCCGGCCTCGACTGGCTGGACCTGCTCCCCGGCGACCCGATCACCGCGCTGGAACAGTTCGTCACCGGCTGGTACGCCGACGTCCCGCCCGCCCACGACGCCCCGGAACCCGCCACCGCACAACCCGAGCCGCTGCGAGCCTTCCACCGGGCCGCCGCCGGGCGCACCGGCCTCTACGACGGCGGCTCCCTCCTGATCTTCCCCGAGCTCGGGGACGGCTTCGCCTTCGCCCAGGAGGGTGACGGGGTCTTCACCCTGCACACCGAGGCCGGCGAGAACCCGCCGGTCTGGTACCACGGGCTCAGCGACCACCCGCTGCGCGAACGGGAACGGCTCAGCGGCTTCCTGATGCTCACCGCACTGACCCGCGCCGCGATGGACAGCTCCCCCGGCGGCATGGCGTTCGTCGACCGCGCCCAGCTCAAACGGATCGTCGCACCGATGCGGCGGGTGCCGCTGCGGCCGATGCGCTGGCCCTGCGCGCGGTCGAGGTTCTACGCGGAACCCGGCCTGGTCGTGCTGGCCGGCGACGACCACGCGGACTGGTACGAGGTGTACGTGGGCGCCCGGCACCGCTCCCTGCTGCGCCGCTTCCGCAAACTCGGCCTGGACTGGGAACGCTTCGACGGCTGAAATCGAGTAGCTTCTCCGCGTGAACGAGTTGCTGGAGCAGTTGCGGACAGCCGCACACAACGAGCGCTGCACCGTGCTGTGGAAGTTCCAGGACCGGCCGGACGCTGCCGAGGTGCTCCGAGGCGTACGCCGGAATGGTCCTGGTCGTCTGCGGGCCGCCGCCCTGGAAGCTTTGATGTTCGTCGGCGGCGAAGCCGCCCTCGCCCCGGCCGACGTGGCCGCCGCCGAGCGACTGATCCGAATCCGCCGCCGCACCGAGCCGGTCGGCCCGCTCTCCTCCTGCTGGACGACCTGGTGGTGCGTGCGGAGCACCGACCAGGAAGCGGTGATGGCCGCGATCGGCCTGACGGCTCCCCGCCCGGTGACCTACCACCTGGCCGCCGACCTGGTCGACATCCTGGAGCACGACAAGGAGACCGACGCCGACCTCGTGATCGTGGGTGCCGCCGTGAACGGGTGGGTTCCGGTCGTGGGGCCGTGGTGCGACGCGTTCAACGAGCGGTCCGCCGAGGTCCAGCGGATCATCGAGCGGCTCAGCACCACGTTCGGCGAGGCGCACGCCTTCTACTTCGGCGCGCAGGGCGACGGATCGGCCTGGCTGGTGGCGCGCGAGGGCGTGACCGTGCGGCGGTTCGACAGCGAGGAGCCGGAGACCTCCACCGGCGAACCGCTGGAGATCGAGCGCGCGTGGCTGGCCGAGCACGGCATCACCGGCCCGCCGGAGGCCAACATGGAGCACGACGACATGTTCGACTTCTTCGACGCCAACGTGCTGGCAGCGGCGATCAGTGTGGACATCGGCTGGCACCTTCCGGAGGAGCCGGACGTGGCCGGCCTCCCGGTGATGGCCACCGTGCCCGGCGCCGCCCCGATGCTGCTCCCCCGCGGGAGCTACCGGATCAGCGGCAGCTGAACTGCCGCTGACCCGGGGAAACTCACTCGCTGATCGCGTCGATCAGGTCGCCGACCGGGCGGTCCGGCAGCGCGCGGGCCACGTCGGCGACCGCGACGATGCCGACCAGCCGGTGGCCGTCGATGACCGGCAGGCGGCGCACCTTGTGCTGGCTCATCGTGCGCAGGATCTCGGTGACGTCGTCGTCAGCGCCGACGGTGACCGGCTTACCGGCCGCCAGCTCGGAGGCGGTCACGTCGCTCGCGTTGCGCCCCTGTGCCAGCGCCTTCACGACGATGTCGCGGTCGGTGAGCATGCCGTGCAGCCGGTTGTCCTCGCCGCAGATGGGCAGGGAACCGACGTTGAGCTCGGCCATCTTCCGGGCGGCCTCCGCGAGCGACTCCTTCTCGCCGACGCAGGTGACGTCCCGGGTCATGATGTCGCGGGCGGTTGTCATGAGTGGACACTCCTTTCCCTACGGTCACACCGTTTCCTACGGTCACACTGTCACCACAGGGCGTACCCGCCTCAGACCATCGCAATCGTCGCTGCCACCTCGTCGACGAGTTCGCGGGCCAGGAAGCCGACCCGGCCGTACCGCGGGGCCAGCCGGCGGCCGCTCATCGAGTGGGCGTACGCCGCCCAGCAGGCCGCCTGCTCCGGGTCGCTGCCCCGGCCGAGCAGTCCGGCGACGATGCCCGCGCGCACGTCGCCGCTGCCGGACGTGCCGAGGCCGGCGTCGCCGCTCTCCTCGCGCCAGGCGCCGCCGCCGGGCGCCGCGATGTGGCCGTAGATCGAGACCACGGCGCCGTACCGTTCGGCCAGCTCCCGGGCCGCGCCGGGCAGGTCGTCGCCGGGATCGCGGCCGAGCATGTGCTCCGCCTCGACCAGGTTCGGGGTGAGCACCGCACGTTCCTGGCGCAGCAGGTCCCGGTCCTTGCTGAGCGCGCCGAGGGCGTACGCGTCGAGCACCACCGCCGACTGCTGTCCGGCCGCACCGAGCACCTCCCGCATCAGCCGGGTGGTGTGGTCGATGTCGTCGAGGCCGGGGCCGAGCGCGATCACGTCCGCGGCCTCGGCCATGCTCAGCACCTCGTCGGAGGTGTCACCGTCGCGCGGCAGACCGACCACTTTGGCCTCCGGCACCGCGATGCTCAACGCGACAGCGGACTCGCTCGCCACCACCAGCTGGAGCCGGCCGGCACCGGCGCGCAGCGCGGCGACACCGGCCAGCAGGACCGCGCCGGGCGTGGAGCGGGCGCCACCGACGACCAGCACCGTGCCCCGCGACAGCTTGTCGCCCTCCGGGTCCGGCAGCGGCCAGTCCTGGAGCAGGGCCGGGGTGATCACTCGTTCATCGGACCGGCTGGTCATCAACGACCTCCTGCTTGGTGGGCGGGGTGTCCTCGCGGTGCAGGTGCTCGACCGCGTTGAACAGGTCGGGCTCGAGACGGTCACCGGAGCGGCGCCAGCTGCTGATCGAGCAGTTGGCGATCGCCGTACGGTGAGCCAGCTCCATCAGCTCCTTCTCGCTCAGCCCTTCGGCGAGATAGCGCACCATCAGCACGGTGGCGTCGTGGGCGAAGAGCACCACGCGGCCGCCCGGATGGTCCTCGCGGATCTCGCGCAGCAGCGCCCGCAGCCGCAGCAGCACGTCCGCCCAGGACTCACCGCCCGGCGGCCGGTAGTAGAACTTGCCCAGCCGCGCCCGCCGGGCGGCCTCCCCCGGCAACCGCGCCTGCACGCCCCGCGCGGTGAGCAGGTCGAGCACACCGAGCTCCCGGTCACGCAGGCGCTCGTCGACGATCACCTCGACGTCGGTGCCGCGCAGGGCGATCTCCGCGGTCTGGCGCGCCCGCAGGTAGGGCGAGACCACCGCGAGCCGCGGCTGCTGCTCGACCAGCAGACGGCCGAGCGCGTCGGCCTGCTCCCGCCCCAGGTCGGAGAGCGGGACGTCGGCGTCCCGCTCCGGGATGTCGATCGCTTCGGCGCCGGTGGTCTCGGCCTGCTCGGCGATCACGTTGCCGGTGCTGAGCCCGTGCCGGACCACGGCGAGCCACTCCAGTTGCTCCATGCCCGGGGCTTTACCCCATCCGGGAGCGGTCCTATCGCGCCGGCGCGCAGGCGTTCACCGCTCCGGCCTGAGCGAGCAGGCGGTCCCTGGTCCGGGTCAGTTCCTCGATCGCCACCCGCATCGACTCGGTGCCGCGGACGTCGCCGGCCACCTCCCGCACCGCCGTGAGCATCTCGGCGGTCGCGGTCATCGAACCGGCCGCGGCCGTGAGCCGGCCGACCAGTTCCTCGCGGACGAGCTGAAGCATCGGTTCCAACGGGTCACCTCCGGAAATCTCCGGCGACCGGTACCGGCCGCGTTCGAAGGGAACCCATCGGCCGCGCGGCAGCGTCCCTGAGAAACGCCGGCTTCCTATGAATCGTCGGACAACTGCCGATGAGACAACCATGTCCTTCCTGAGCCCGGGCCGATCCCGGGGCCGCCTCCTCGTGGCCCTCGGTCTGGTCGCCTTCCTGATCGGGTGGTTCACCATCGGCCTGGTGCACGTCTGGCCGTACCCGATCATCGGCTGGCTGCCGCTGCCGCTGCTCTCCGTGCTCGCCACGTACGAGTGCTGGCGTACCTACCGCAGCGCGCAGCTCGACCAGGCCACCCGCCGTTTCTGGCGAAGCGTCGGCGTCGCGTGCGCGATCCTGCTCCCCGGCAACCTGAGCGCCATGTACGACGCGTTCGGCGGCCCGGAGCTGTCCCAGGAGCTCGGCGTACGCACTCAGGGCATCTACGTCACGGCGCTTGCCGTGGTGCTCTGGGCGCTGCTGCGGCTGCCGACCTGGCAGCGCACCCGCGGCGACTGGCTGCGGTTCGCCCTGGACACCGGCATCATCCTGCTGACCGGCGCCGTGGTCGCCTGGCACTTCTGGATCAGCCGGATCGACTTCAGCGACTCGCCGGACACCGCACCGCAGGCGTTCACCGCGATCGTCACCCTCTCGATGATCTCGCTGATCACCTTCGTCAAGGTGGGTTTCGCCGGAGCCGGCCGGCTCGACCGGGGTGCCCTGTACATCCTCGCGGCCGGCGTCGCCCTGGCCGCCTCCACAGCGGTCGTCGCGCCGATGATCGCCGACAAGCCGCACCTGTCGACGAGCCTGCTGGCGTTACCGATGTCGCAGATGTCGGTGGTGCTGGCCGGCCGCCGGCAGCGCCGCAACACCTCCGCCCCGCCGCCGCAGCGCCCGGCCCGGCGCCGGTTCAGCGTCGCGCCCTATCTGGCGATCGCCCTGCTCTACGCGGTTCTGCTCAAGGTCGAGATGCCACAGGGTGGCGCCGACGCCATGATGGCGATCGCCGTGACCTCGGCAACCGTGCTGGTCGTCCTGCGCCAGCTCACGACCCTCACCGACAACGCCCGGCTGCTCGACACCGTCGACACCAACCTGGCGCAGCTGCGGTCGTACCAGAAACAACTGGACCACCAGGTGACGCACGACGCGCTCACCGGCATCGGCAACCGCTCGGCGTACACCGAGGAGATCTCCGCCCGGCTGTCCGACGGCGAGCCGTTCGTGGTGGCCCTGCTCGACCTGGACGACTTCAAGGTCATCAACGACCGGTACGGGCACAACACCGGCGACGCCCTGCTCCAGACGATCAGCGAGCGCCTGCGGGAGCGGCTGCGTGCCGAGGACACCGTGGCCCGCCTCGGTGGTGACGAGTTCACCCTGCTGCTGCCCGGCCTCGACGTCGCCGAGACCGACGTGGTGCTGCGCGAACTGCTGGCGTCGGTGCAGCGGCCGGTACTCGTCGACGGGCACGAGATGGTGCCCCGGATCAGCGTCGGCGTCACCGCCAGCGACCCCGACGACGCCGCCGGTGAGCTGCTGCGCCGGGCCGACGTCGCGATGTACGCCGCCAAGAAGAACGGCGGCGGCCGGTGGACCTGGTTCGACCCGATCATGGACCAGCTCGCCGACAGCGACGCCCGCCTCAGCTCCGACCTGCGCCAGGCCCTGGCCCGCGACGAGCTGTTCCTCGTCTACCAGCCGATCGTCGAGCTGCCGGACGGCCGGCTCACCGGCGTGGAGGCCCTGATCCGCTGGCGCCACCCCGAGCACGGCTTCGTGTCACCGGCGGTCTTCATCCCGCTCGCCGAACGCAACGGCCAGATCGTCGAGCTGGGCCGCTGGGTGCTCGAGGAGGCCATCCACCAGGCGGCGACCTGGCAGCGCGAGTACGGCGACAACGCCCCCGGCAAAGTCAGCGTCAACGTCTCCGCCCGCCAGCTCAACGAACCCGGCTTCCCCGCCGAGATGCGGGCCCTGCTCTCCGCGGCCGGGCTCGACCCGGCCCGGCTCGTGGTCGAGGTGACCGAGACCGCGGTGCTCGGCACCGGCGTGGGCCTGGACGTGGTGCGCCGGCTGCACGAGATGGGCCTGAGCATCGCGCTCGACGACTTCGGCACCGGCCAGTCGTCGCTGAGCCTGCTGGTCGACTGCCCGGTGACCTGGCTGAAGGTGGACAAATCGTTCGTCGACGGGGTGACCTCGCAGAGCCCGCAGGCGGTGATCGTCGACAGCCTGATCGGGATCACCCGCGGCCTGCGGATGGAGGCGGTCGCCGAGGGTGTGGAGACCGCCGAGCAGGCCGAACGCCTGCACGCGGCGGGCTACCGGTTCGCGCAGGGCTACCACTTCGCCCGCCCGATGCCCGGCTCGGACATCGAACTGCTGATCGGTACGACTCCCTTAACACCGGCCCGGTCCCGCCGATGAGATATCGGGCAGGACGGGAAGGACCGGATGAACGTACGGCAGAAGTTGCTGGGTGGATATCTGCTGGTGGCGCTGATGATCGCGGCCACCGCGCTGATCGCCTGGCGGGCCGACAACGCCTCCGCCGAGAGGGCCGCGGCGCAGGAGGCGGCCCAGTTGGCCCGGGGTGTCGCCAAGGACATCGCCTACGGGCTGCCGGCCAGCGCCGAGGACAAGATCGTCACCCCGCTCTACTACAGCCAGCGGGGGCTCGGCGAGTACCTGCAGCGGATGCACACCACGCAGCAGCGTGACGTCGTCGTGGTCGACCAGGGCAAGTTCATCCTCGGTGACGTCGTCGAGGAGAACGTCGGGACGGTTTTCGAGCATGATTCCGGCAACGAGGTGGGCCTGACCATCGCTGATGGCGAGCCCCGGGTGTTCGTGGAGGTCAGTGCGGACTATCCGGGTGGCATCAAGCAGGTGGTCGTACCGATGGCCAGCACCGGTGGCGTGACGATCGGCGCGATCATCCTCGAGTACACGCCGCTCTACGACCAGATGATGACCGGCGCCCGTCAGGCCCAGCGGATCATCCTGACCAGTGCGAGCGTCGCGACCGTACTCGTGCTCCTGATCGGTTTTCTTCTCTCCGGCTCGCTGATCCGGCGGATCACGGCGCTCACCACCGCGGTCCGGGTGATCCGCTCCGGCGACTACTCGCACCGGGTGCCGGAGGCCGGCCGCGACGAGATCGGCAAGCTCGCCCGCGCCTTCAACGCGATGGCCGAACAGCTCGAACGCTCGGCCCGAGAAATCCTCGCCAAGGAGTACACCGACAGCATCCTGGCCAACGCCGGCGAGGGGATCTGCGGCGTCGACACGGCCGGGCGGATCGCCTTCGCCAACGAGGCCGCCGGCCGGATCACCGGCGTCGGCGTGAGCGGGCTGCTCCAGCGGGAGGCGGCCCTGCTGCTGCCCGAAGCCGGCGACCACCTCACCGCCGGCACCCGGGAGAGCGTGCTGCAGCGCTCGGACGGCACCGCCGTACGCGTCGAGTACACCAACAGCGTGATCGAGAAGGACGGCCGGCCGATCGGGGCGGTCATCGTGCTGCGCGACGTCAGCCGTCAGCGCGCCCTCGAGTACGACCTGCGCCACCAGGCCCTGCACGACGCACTCACCGGGCTGCCGAACCGCAAGCTGCTGCTCGACCGCCTGGAGCACGCGCTCAGCCGGTCCCGCGCGTCCGGTGAGCAGATCGCGCTGCTCTACCTCGATCTGGACGGCTTCAAGCGGGTCAACGACAGCCTCGGGCACAACGCCGGTGACCTGCTTCTGCGTACCGCCGCGGACCGGCTGACCGCCGTGCTGCGGCCGCACGACACGGTCGCCCGGCTCGGCGGGGACGAGTTCGCCGTACTGCTGGAGGGCGCCTCCCCGCCGGTGGTCGAGGAACTCACCCAGGCCTGCCTCGAAGCCCTGGCCAAGCCGTTCGTCATGCACGGCCGCGAAGCCCTGGTCACCGTCAGCATCGGGGTGGTGCCCGACGCGGCCCGCTACACCGACGCCGACGAGGTGGTCCGCAACGCCGACGTGGCCATGTACGCGGCCAAGGACGAGGGCAAGAACCGCGCCATGCTGTTCGAGACCCGCATGCACGAACAGCTGCTCAACCGCCTCGACCAGGAGTCCCGGCTGCGTGCCGCGGTGCACCGCGGCGAGCTGCGCCTGCACCTGCAACCGGTGGCCGGCGTACCGGACGGCCGCATGCACGGCGTCGAGGCCCTGGTCCGCTGGCAGGACCCGGAACGCGGCCTGCAACAGCCCGGCTCGTTCATCCCCCTCGCCGAGGAAACCGGCATGATCATCGAGATCGACAGGTGGATCCTGCGGGAGGCGTGCCACACCGTGCGCCAGTGGCAGGACCACAGCCCGCACACCGCTCCCGCGTGGGTCAGCGTCAACCTCTCCGCCGCCCACCTGGAGACCGCCGACCTCACCGACCAGGTCGCGGGCGCCCTCGCCGCCACCGGCCTGTCACCGCACTGCCTGGTCCTCGAACTCACCGAGACCATGCTGATGCGCGACGTCGCCGTGACCTCCATCCGCCTCCAGGAACTCCGCGAACTCGGCGTCAAGATCGCCATCGACGACTTCGGCACCGGCTACTCGTCCCTCGGCTACCTGCGCGACATCCCCGTCGACGTCCTCAAGATCGACCGCTCGTTCATCACCGGCATGGTCGGCAACGCCCGCCAGCAGGAACTCGTCAGCGCCGTCATGCAACTCGGCCACACCCTCGGCCTGCGCGTCGTCGCCGAAGGCGTCGAGGACGCCGAGCAGCTGGCCCTGCTGACGGTCATGGGCTGCAAATTCGCCCAGGGCTACCACTTGGGCCGCCCCGAGCCCGTAGGCACCCTCTACGAACGCCTCAACAGACCGGCCGTGACAACTTCCTAAACCCTTCTTTCGTACGGTCGTCCCGAAGTCCCCACCCACACCTCCGGCAGCCCCACTGCAACACCAGGCCGTCCCGACCCGCCGGCTAATGACCCCCGGCTGGCCCCCAGCGGCCCCTCCCGCCCGTTTTGTGCCCGCTCAAAGCCAGCCCGTCAACCCAGCTGGCGCTCAGCAGCCCCTCCCGCCCGTTTTGCGCCCGCTCACGGCCAGCCCGTCAACCCAGCTGGCGCTCAGCGGCCCCTCCCGCCCGATTTGCGCCCGCTCACCGCCAGCCCGTCAACCCAGCTGGCGCTCAGCGGCCCCTCCCGCCCGATTTGCGCCCGCTCACCGCCAGCCCGTCAAGCCGGCTGGCGCTCAGGGGTGCCTCGCGCCCGATTTGTGCCCGCTCACGGCCAGCCGGGCCGCCCCGCGCGAACCAGGCAACGAGCCGGGCGAGCCGGCTGGCGCTCAGCGGCCCCTCCCGCCCGATTTGCGCCCCCTCACCGCCAGCCGGACCGCCCCCGCGCGAACCAGGCAACGAGCCGGGCAAGCCGGCTGGCGCTCAGCGGCCCCTCCCGCCCGATTTGCGCCCGCTCACAGCCAGCCCGTCAAGCCGGCTGGCGCTCAGGGGTGCCTCGCGCCCGATTTGTGCCCGCTCACGGCCAGCCGGGCCGCCCCGCGCGAACCAGGCAACGAGCCGGGCGAGCCGGCTGGCGCTCAGGGGTGCCTCGTGTCCGGTTTGTGCCCGCTCAGGGCCAGCTTGGAAGGGAACGGCCACCGCCCACTCGGGTTGAGCGGGTGAGCGGTGGCCGCGTTCGGGAGGGGTCAGCTCTGGACGAAGACCGAGACGGTGCGGGCGGGGACGGTGAGGGTGCCTGACCCTGGGGTGAAGGAGGCGGTGCGGGTCAGGGGGTCGGCGGAGGACTGCTGGATGGGGTGGAGGGTGACTCGCTTGCCGGCCAGGGCGGGGACCTTCTGGGTGACCGTCGACGGGGTGGCGTTGAAGACGACCGTCACCGACTTCCACTTCGGGTCGAGGCCGCGGCCGTCGAGGGTCATGGTGATCACGCCGGCGGTCTCGCCGGCGCCGGAGAGCGGGAAGGACAGGCGCTGCTGGACCTGCGCCGCGGTGGGCAGGCCGAATACCGGGGAGGACTTCCGGATCCGGAGGAACTCCTGGTAGCGCTTGTCCGACGCGTTGATCGAGGCGCAGTCCGGGATCAGGGCCGGGTCCGCGAGGAGCGGTTTCGCGTACGGGTACTTCGGCTCGTTGTCCGCCTTCGGTGGCAGGCCCTTGCCGAAGCCGTTGCCTTGGGCGCAGTCCCAGACGATCTCGTTGAACCAGTCACCCGAGTTGAACGAGTTGCGGTCCAGCGACTTCGAGCGCAACCGCTCGCTGCCGGTGGTCACGAAGCCGATGCCCTGGCCGAGTGCCGTGGTGGCCAAAGCCACCGACTGCGCCCGGGACCGCTGCTCAGCCGTGGTGGCCTGGGGCAGCTTGAAGGCCATGGAGTCGTACAGGATCTCGTTGTCGTGCGCGTCGACGTAGGTGATCGCCTCGCCGGGCGCCGCGTTGTAACCGGCCGGGGAGCCGTTGTAGTCGATGCCGGCTCCGGTCACCGTCGCACCGGACGAGCCGGTGAACGTGTAATCGGCCAGGTTGCCGGTGAGCCCCACCTTGATCAGGTCCTGGTAGTGCAGCAGGCGGGCCTTCTGCTCCGCCTCGGTCCCGTTGACCGGGTCGCCGTTGGGCGCACCGGCCAGGCCGGACGCGAAGCCCTGGATCCGCGGGTTCTCGTCGAACGGGCCGCCTCCACGGACGGCGTCGCGGAGCCGGTCGTTGAACGTGCCGATTCCGGTACCGGCGAGCTCGGTCTGGGACGCCTGGACGAACCTGGCGTTGCCGGCGACCTCACCGAAGTTCCAGCCCTCCCCGTACACATAGATGTTCTTGCCGTCGACGCCGTCCTTGCGGAGCGTCAGTTTGTCGAGAGCCTTGCGCACCGCCAGGATGTTCGCCTTCGGGTGGTGGCCCATCAAATCGAAACGGAAACCATCGATCTTGTACGCCTTGGCCCACGTCACGATCGAGTCGACGACGAGCTTGCCCATCATCGTGTTCTCCGGCGCGGTGTTGGAGCAGCAGGTGGAGTTGGCGATCGAGCCGTCCTCGAGCAGCCGCTGGTAGTAGCCGGGCACGATCTGGTCGAGCACCGACTTGGCGTCCGTGCCGGCGGCCGAGGTGTGGTTGTAGACGACGTCCATCACCACGCGCAGGCCGGCCTGGTTGACCCCGGTCACCATCGACCGGAACTCCCGGGTGCGGTTGGCGGGATCGACCGCGTAGCCACCTTCGGGAACCGTGTAGTGCAGCGGGTCGTAGCCCCAGTTGTAGCCGTCGGTCGCGGCGACCTTCTCGATGCAGGCCTGCTGCTCCTGCGAGTCGGCCGGGAACGAGGCCAGGTCGCACGGCGGCTGCTGCTGGTCGGCGCGCTTCTCCGGGATGGTGGCGAAGTCGAACGCCGGGAGCAGGTGCAGGTGGGTGACACCGGCGCCGGACAGCTCCCGGAGGTGCTTCATCCCCGCGGTGCCGGGCGAGGCGAACGCGGAGAACGTACCCCGGGCACTCGCCGGCACCGTGTCGTCGGCGATCGAGAAGTCACGGACCGACAGCTCCGAGATCTGGATCTTCCCGGGCGTGGTGGCGGCGGGTTTGCGCAGCGAGCCCCAGCCGGCCGGTGCCAGCGACGGATCGTCGAGGTCGGCGGCCTGGCTGCGGGTGGAGTCGGCGGCGAGCGCCACCGAGTACGGGTCCGTGACCGACGCCGTGACCACCTTCTGCGCGGCCGGCTGCCACGCGGTCACCCGGAACTTGTAGAACTTGCCCTTGCCGAGGCCCCGGTACGACCACACGCCGGTTCGGTCGTCGCGGGTCATCGCCTTGACCGCGGGTGTCCCACCGGCGGCGGTGTCGAACACCTCCAGCTCGACCTGGTGCGCGGTCGGCGCCCAGACCGACACGCTGGCGTCGTCCGGACCGAGCGTCGCGCCGGCTGCCGAGGCGTAGACGTCGTCGAGCGCACCGGCGAGCTGCACACCGGTGGCGGAGAGCAGCTTGCCCGCGGCGTCCCGCTCGGTCACCACGACCTGTCCGCGCAGGATCTCCTTGATGTCGGTCGCGGGAATCCGGAAGGCGTTGTACTGCCACAGGTGCGGGAACTTCTCGCGCTGGGCCTCGGTGAGCCCGTTGCGCCGGGCGTCGAGCCGCACGGACCGGTAGCTTCCGGTCAGCTCGCCGTCCGCGACACCGATCCCGCCGTTCCGGGAGTGGACCAGGTCGTAGACCTTGCCGTCGGTACCCGCGCCGACCGGCTCCAGCGTGCTGCCGATGCTGGTCTTCCAGGCCACCGTGCCGCGGTCGATCCAGACCGCCCGCGACTTCGCCACGTCGATCTCGCCGACACCGGCGGCGATCTTCACCAGCGGCAGCAGCCGGGTCTCCTGACCGGACAGCAGCCACACCTCACGACCGGCCTTGGCGAAGTCGAGCGACTGGTCGGTGGGCAGGTCCTTGGTGTCACCGTTGTGGAGGATGTAGCTGAGCGAGGTCGCGCCCGGCGCCAGCGGCACCTCGAAGGCGGCGCCGTAGGAGTCGATGCGCACCGGCTGCAGCGGGCTGGCCCAGTCGGTCGGGTTGGCCGCGCCCTCCCAGACGTGCAGGCCCCAGCCGTCGTAGTTCCCGTCGGCCTGGCGCCAGTGGAGGATCGCCTTGTTCGGGTCCTGCGCCGGGTCGGGTTCGCCGGTGGCGGCCTGCCGTGTCGGGTGGACCGTGGCGTCGCCCTGCTTGATCCAGACCTCCGGGTTGTCGGTGACGTTGATCGTACGGTCGGCGTCGACGTCCTTGACCCCGTCCTTGTTCACCACGACGAACCCGACGCTCTTGGCACCCGGCTTCAGCTTCACGTAGGCGAACCGCCCGTACGAGTCCTCACCGGCGAACGGCTGCCCGGCGGGCCACGTGGTGGTCATCGACGGATCGACGTCACCCCAGACGTAGAGGCCCCAGTCGTCGTAGCCGCCCGCGGGCCGCTGGTAGTGCACGACCGCGTAGCCGGCCGTGGAGGTGGCCTCCGGCGTACCGACGGTGATCGCCGAGGTGGACGACGCGAGCCGTCCCCGGCTGTCGCGCACCACTGCCTTGTACCGCACCTCGGTGCCGCCCGCCAGGCCGGTCAGGTCGTGGAAGACCCGGTACGGTGCCGTGTCGGCGGTGCCGAGCAGCTTCCACTCGCCGCCCGCGACCTGCGCCGCGAAGGTGACCGTGGACAGCGGGTCGCCGGTGGTCTGCGCGACGACCTCGGTACGGGTGGGCACGCTCGCGCCGGCCTGAGGAGCCGTGATCGTGACGGTCGGTGCGGCGGCGGGCGCCGGGACCGTCCCGCCCTTGTAGACCAGTGTGGACAGCGCCGGAACGGTGACCGTGATCTTGCCGTCGGCCGCCGTCACCGCGCCGGTCGCCCCGTAGACGCCGGTGAACGCGCCGGCGGAGACCGGGAAGGTCACGGTCTGCGTGGTGGTGGCGTTGTTGACGGCGACCACGTATTCGGTGCGGGACTTCTTGTCGATCCGCGACGCCGCGAAGACACCCTGACCCTGCGCTCCGTACCGGGTGACCTGCACGCCGTCGACCAGCGCGGGGTGCGCTTTCCGGAGTTTCGCGAGCTCGGCGATCGTACGATAAAGGGGGTGTCCGGTGTTGTAGTTGTCCACCGCGTGGGTGCGCTCGGTGCCGATCAGGTCGTCGTCCAGATAGTCCGCGCTCTTGTTCGCGAACAGGTCCTGGCGTGCGTCCTTGTCACCGCCCGGCCCGGTGAAGCCCTGCTCGTCGCCGGAGTAGACGACCGGCTGGCCGCGCGTCAGGAACATCAGCTCGTGCGCCAGCTGGTCACGCTTGAGCTGGGTGTCGGCGGTCGACGCGGCGGCGATGAACGAGCCGATCCGGCCCATGTCGTGGTTGCCGAGGAAGGTCGGCAGCCGGTCCGCGCCGGTGTCCCGGGCGGTGTAGACGTCGTCCTTGGCGTAGAGATCGGACAGTGCGCTCGCCGGGCTGTTGCCGGTGACGAAACCTCGTGCCGTCTCCTGGAAGGAGAAGTCGAGCGTGGCGGGCAGCCCACCGCGGCGCACGTAGGTCGACTGGATCTCCTGGTCGGCGCTGTAGACCTCGCCGAACATGAAGAAGTCGTCCTTGCCGGCCCGGTCGGCGGCCTTCTTGATGCCGGGCGCCCACTGCTGCCAGAACTCCAGGTTGGAGTGCTTGACGGTGTCGAGGCGGTACCCGTCGATCCCGGTGTCCTTGATCCAGTCGCCGTAGATCTCGGTCATGCCCTCGACCACCTCGGGACGCTCGGTGAAGAGGTCGTCGAGGCCGTAGAAGTCGCCGTACTCGCTGTTCTCACCGGCAAAGGTGGAGTCACCGCGGTTGTGGTACATGCTCACGTCGTTGAGCCAGGCCGGCTTCTTGACGGAGCGGTCCGCCTTGTTGCCGAAGGTCGGCGTGTACGGCGCCGTGGTCTCGGGGAAGTCGCTCGCGGTCGCGTAGTTGCGGTCCTCGAAGGGCTGCCCTTCGGCGTCGCGGTACGGCGAGTCGGACTTGTCGACGTAGGTGTACTCGTTCTCCGCGTACTTGATGACGTCCGCGGTGTGGTTGACGATGATGTCCAGGTAGATCTTCATGCCGCGCTGGTGCGCCAGCTTGACCAGCTTCTTCAGGTCCGCGTTGGTGCCGAAGTGCGGGTCCACCTGGGTGAAGTCGGTGATCCAGTACCCGTGGTACCCGGCCGAGACGTCGCTGCCGGTGCCCTGCACGGGACGGTTCTTGAAGACCGGAGCGAGCCAGATGGCGGTGGTGCCGAGGCCCTGGATGTACTCCAGGCGCTCCATCACGCCCTTCAGGTCGCCCCCGTGGTAGAAGCCCTTGTCAGTGGGGTCGTAGCCGGTGGAGAGGCGGTCGCCGGAGAGGCCGCCCTTGTCGTTGCGGTTGTCGCCGTTGGCGAACCGGTCCGGCAGTACGAAGTAGAACTGCTCGTTCCTGGCCGGTTTGTCGGAGCCCCAGTTGGCGATGACGGCCGCGCTGGGTTCCGCGGTCTTCGCGGGTGTCGCGGCTGCCGGGGCGGCCGGCACGGCGATCAGCGGGAGGAAGAGGCTGAGCAGAGCGGCGCCCAGCTTCCGGTGACGGTGTAACGGTCTGCTCGGTGCCACAGCGGTGCACCCTTCCGATTCGGTGGTATCGGCATTTGTCGGCTACTGAGGGCGGTCGGCGACCCCACCGGGGCCACTGAAGTAATCTCAATATGGGGAGCCAGATCGACCGCCGGGGACTCGGCGACATCGAAGATCGGCTGTATCGTCCCTGTTGCGGGGACGCTAGCAAGGACTTCCATGGAATGGAAGACCTTTCAGGACCATGCTGACCGAACAACCGACCAACTAGAGTGAGAACTATGCGTGCGCGAATGGCCGACATCGCCAAACAGGCTCAAGTCAGTGAGGCGACGGTGTCGCGTGTCATCAACGACCGCCCCGGTGTCTCCGCGGAAACAAGACAAGCGGTCCTCACGGCGCTCGACGTCCTCGGTTATGAACGGCCCGAGCGGCTGCGCAAGCGCAGCGCCGGGCTCGTCGGCCTTGTCGTCCCCGAGCTCGACAACCCGATCTTCCCCGCGTTCGCCCAGGTCATCGAGTCGACCCTGGCCCAACATGGCTACACGCCGGTCCTCTGCACCCAGTCACCGGGCGGCGTCACCGAGGATGAATATGTGGAGATGCTCCTGGACCGTCAGGTCTCCGGCATCGTCTTCATCTCCTCACTCTCCGCCGACACCACCTCGGACCGCTCCCGATACCAGCGCCTGCTCGACCGGCCGCTGCCGATCGTGCTGGTGAACGGATACGCGGCGGGCCTGGAGGCACCGTTCGTCTCCTGCGACGACCGGCTCGCGGGCGACCTGGCCGTCACCCACCTGGTCGCGCTGGGTCACCGCCGGATCGGCCTGATCTCCGGCCCGAACCGCTTCATCAACACCCAGCGCAAGCTCGAGGGCTACCGCGCCGCCCTGCGCCGCGAGACCGGCGCCTCCGACGCCGAGCTGGACGACTGGACCTCGCTCACGCTGTTCGGCGTCGAGGGTGGCGAGGTCGCCGCGGAACGGCTGCTCGCCAGGGGTGTCACCGGCATGATCTGCGCCTCCGACATGATGGCGCTGGGCGCCATCCGGGCCGCCCGGCGCCGCGGGCTGCGGGTGCCGGAGGACGTCTCGGTGATCGGCTTCGACGACTCCGCGCTGATCCCGTTCACCGACCCGCCGCTGACCACGCTGCGCCAGCCGGTGATCTCGATGGCGGTCGCCGCCGTGCGCTCGCTGGTCGACGAGATCAACGGGCACGGCGCGCCGCACTCGGAATACCTTTTCCACCCCGAGCTGGTGGTCCGCAACTCGACGGCGATCGCGCCGGTCCGCACCGGCGTTCCGGTGGCCACACCCGCCGCTTGAAACGCCCGCGATGGGCGGCCCGCGGTCGGCCGCCCGTCGTGAGAGCGTTCTCTCGCTTTCGACGAAAAGCTCCGGAATCCGTTTCCGAACGGATTCCGGAGCATTTACGGATTAGCCCTTGGTGCCGCCGGCGGTAAGCCCGGAGACAAGATGCCGCTGGGCGAAAAGGAATACGATTCCGGCCGGCACCGTGACGAGTACGGCGGCCGCCGTGAGGTATTCCCACTGCGGATTGAACTGCGGCACGAACTGTTGCAGACCGTAAGCCAGGGTGAACCTGTTGTCGGTCTGGATCAGCGCCGAGGCGTAGGCCACCTCGCCCCACGCGGTGAGGAACGTGTAGAAACCGGTCACCGCGACGGCCGGCCGGGCGAGCGGCAGGATCACCCGGTAGAACGTGCGGAACGGGCCGCAGCCGTCGAGCGACGCCGCCTCGTCCAGCGAGGTCGGGATCGAGTCGAAGTAACCCTTGAGCATCCAGGCGCAGAACGGCACCGCGATGGTCAGGTACGCGATCACCAGCGCCGGCAGCGTGTTGACCAGGCCCAGGTTCGCCATGATCGTGTAGATCGGCACGATCAGGATGGCCACCGGGAACATCTGCGTGACCAGGAAGACCATCATCAGCGGACGGCGGCCCGGGAAGTTGAAACGGGACAGCGCGTACCCGGTGGTGGCCGAGCAGAAGATGCCGATCAGCATGGTCAGCGCCGCGACGATCACCGAGTTCAGGAACCACGTCGGGAAGCTGGTCTCGAACAGCACGTACTCGTAGTTGGCCAGGGTGGGGTCCTTGACCAGGGTGATCTCGGTGCTCTGTACGGCGTACCCCGGCTTGAAGGACGACAGCAGCACCCAGACGATCGGCCCGACAGCGATCAGCGACGCCACGATCAGCGTGCCGTGCAGCAGCACCGACATCCCGAGCGAACGCCGCCCACGCCGGGGCTTGTTCAGCGGCGCCGGCGCGCTCGGCGCCACGGACGGGGTCTTGTCCAACGTCAGCTGGGTCACGTCACCACACCTCGCCTTGCTTGCGCAGCGCCCGCCGGTAGAACACCGAGAAGACGAGCAGAATCGACAAGATCAGGACACCGTACGTCGAGGCGAGCGAATAGTTCCGGATACCTTCGAAGGCAGCCCGGAAGGCACCCGTCACCAGGATCTCCGTCTGTCCGGCCGGCTGCCCCTCGGTCACCAGGAAGATGATCGGGAACATGTTGAAGGTCCAGATCGTGCCGAGCAGGATCACCGTCATGCTGACCGGCCGCAGGCCCGGCAGGGTGATCGAGCGGAACCGCTGCCACGGCGACGCACCGTCGATCTCCGCCGACTCGTAAAGCTCGTCCGGGATGCTCTGCAAGCCGCCGAGGATCGCCACCATCATGAACGGCACACCCAGCCAGATGTTGGTGATGATCGCGACGAACAGCGCCGACCACCGGTCCGAGAACCAGGCGACCGACTCGATGCCGACCGCGTTGAGCAGCGAGTTGACCAGGCCGAGGCGCTCGTTGAAGAGGAACTTCCAGGCGAAGGCGCTGATGAACGCGGGCACCGCCCAGGGCAGCACCAGCAGCACCCGGTAGAGGCCGCGGAACCGGAACTGCCGGTGCAGCATCACGGCCAGGCCGAGGCCGAGCCCGTAGTGGAAGGTGACACCGGCGATGGTCCAGATCAGGGTGTTGCTCGCCCACATCCAGAACTCGCCGATCCGGCCGGTGAGGATGTTGACGTAGTTGTCGAGCCCGACGAACGCCCAGGCGTTCGGGTTCTCCTTGCAGACCTCGCCACCGGTGATCGACTTGGTGCAGATCTCGGCGAGCTGGTTGGCCTCGGTCTGGTCGGTGAACGACAGCCAGACCCCGTTGATCAGGGGATAGAAGATCAGAACCGCCATCACGACGACGACGGGAACGACCATCGCCCAGGCGGACCAGTGCTTGTCCCAGCTGCGGCGCAGCCGGGGCAGCGAACCGGTGACAGTGGTCATCTCAAGTGCTCCAGGGGAAGGGTGCGGGCGCCGGCCTCACGACCGGCGCCCGCGGACACGTCAGGACGCGGAGTACGCCGGAACGACCTCTGCCTTGTACTTCTCGGCGACGGCGTCGAGCGACGCCTTCGGGTCCTTGTTCTGGATCAGGACCTCGGTGGCCATCTGGTCGAGCGGGCCGAAGAACTGGCCGCCCTCGGGGATCCACGGGCGGCTCGCGGCGGCCTCGGCGACCGGCTTGAAGGCGGAGACGACAGCGTTGTTCTTGACCGCGTCGAGCTCGTACGCCGACTTGCGGGTGGGCAGCAGGCCCAGCTTCTCGGCGAGGAAGGCCTGCGACTCGGCGGAGTTCAGGTGCTTCACGAACGCCACGGCGGCCGGGGCCTTCTCCTGCGGTACGCCGGACCAGATGACGTAGTTGTGACCGCCGATCGGTGCGGCCGCCTTGACGGAACCGGCGGGCACCGGCGCGACACCGAGGTTCTCGACACCGCCGAAGGACGGCGCCGACTTGATGTTGTTGACCTCCCACGGGCCGTTGATGATGAACGCGACCTTCTTCTCCTTGAAGAGGGTCATCATCGTGCCGTACGAGTCGGTGGCCGACGGCTTGACCGAGGCACCGCTGTCGATCAGGTCCTTGGCGATCTTCAGGCCGGCGACGTTCTGCTCGGAGTTGACCGTGATCGTCTTGGACGCCGTGTCGACGACGTCGCCGCCCTCGCCGTACATGAACGGCAGCGTGAAGTAGCCGGCGGCGTTGACGTAGAGGCCGTCGGCGCCGGTCTTCGACTTGACGGCCTGCGCGGCGGTCTTCAGGTCGGCCCAGGTCTTCGGCACCTCGACGCCGGCCTTCTCGACCAGCTCCTTGTTGTAGAGCAGGGCGAGGCTGTCGGTGACCTGCGGTACGCCGTAGGTCTTGCCGTCGAACTTGTTGGAGGCGAGCGGGGCCGGCAGGTAGTCGGCCTCGTCCGCGAGCAGCTCGGAACCGTCGAGCGCGTACAGGTGGCCCAGGGACGCGAACTCGGGCACCCAGGCGACCTCGGCGCGCAGGATGTCGGGCGCACCGGTCTTGGCCTGCGCGGCGGTCTTGAACTTGTTCTGCGCGTCAGCGAACGGCACCGACTGGTAGTTGATTTTGACGTTCGGATACGTCTGGTTGAACTTGGTGATCAGCTCCTTGAACGCCGGCCCCTCGTTCTTGGCGTCCGAGGTGTCCCACCACGTGAGTTCGGCGGTGAGGGAAGCCGGGTCGACCTTGGCGGCCTCGGTGCTCTCCTCCTTCTTGTCGCCACCACACGCGGCGATGGAGAAGGCGAGGGTCACGGAGGCCAGGGTGGCCAGTCCCTTGGTTATGCGACGCATGTTGCGCTCCTTGATTACCTGCTGGGGTATCGGCGAGACGGTAGCAAGAAGTTTCGGTGTTAGAAACCCCTTGCGAATCCTCTTGCAACAGTGCGAGCGCGCGAAGCTGGGTGATCCGGACTTTGCGGACGGAATCCGAGGGTTTTGGCTGCCTGAAGCGCCTTCTGAGCGTGCGGTTCTCACGTCAGCGTCATGGAAGTGGTTGCAAGACCTGAGCCCAGCGCGACTCGGGATGCTCGCGCGGCTCTGCAACTGCTTTCACCATCAACCGAAAAACGGCCGCCCCCGTCGAGATCGACGGGGGCGGCCGGGTGGAACAAGCGGGAGCTAGCGGGGGACGACCTTCTCCACCGCCCACTGACGCCAGTTGTCCAACTTGTGCTGCACGGTGGCCAGCTGATCCCGCACCGGCCCCGGCCCCGTCGAACCCGGCGTCGTCCGGGCGGCCAGCGCCGACCCCACCGACAGCACCTCGCGCACCGACGGATCAAGGTGTTCGCTGACCGTCTTCAGGTCGTCGTCGGTGACGTCCTCGAGCTCGCACTCCCGCGCCGAGCACAGCGCCACCAGCCGGCCGGTGATCTCGTGCGCGTCCCGGAACGGCACACCCTTGCGAACGAGCCAGTCGGCGACCTCGGTGGCGAGCGAGAACCCCACCGGTGCGGCGGCGGCGAGCCGGTCCACCCGTACCGTCATGGTGGAGACCATCCCGGCAAGTGCCGGCAGCAGCAGCTGAAGAGTGTCCACCGCGTCGAATGCGGGCTCTTTGTCCTCCTGCATGTCCCGGTCGTAGGTGAGCGGCAGTCCCTTGAGCATGGTCAGCACCGCGACCAGACCGCCCACCAGGCGCCCGCTCTTACCCCGCGCGAGTTCCGCGATGTCCGCGTTCTTCTTCTGCGGCATGATCGACGAGCCGGTGGCGAACGCGTCGTCCAGCTCCACCCAGCCGAACTCGGTGGAGGTCCAGAGCACGACCTCCTCACCGAGCCGGGACAGGTGCACACCGATCAGCGCCGTGATGAACAGGAACTCGGCGACGAAGTCACGGTCCGCAACCGCGTCCATCGAGTTCTGCGCCGGCGCAGTGAACCCGAGCTCCTTCGCCACCGCCGCCGGGTCCAGCGGCAGCGACGACCCGGCGAGGGCTCCGCTACCGAGCGGGCTGATCGCCGTCCGCGAGTCCCAGTCGCGCAGCCGCTCCAGGTCGCGCAGCAGCGGCTGCACGTGAGCGAGCAGCCAGTGACCGAAACTGACCGGTTGCGCGTGCTGCACGTGGGTCAGGCCCGGCGCCGGGGTGTCCACGTTCCGCGCGGCCTGCTCGGTCAGCGCGTCCGCCAGCTCGATCAGCGCCACCGCCACCCCGCGGGCGTGATCCCGCAGGTAGAGGCGCAAGTCGGTGGCCACCTGGTCGTTGCGGGAACGCCCCGCGCGCAGCTTGCCGCCGAGCGCGCCGAGCCGCTCCAGCAGCCCGCGCTCCAGCGCGGTGTGCACGTCCTCGTCCTCGATCGTCGGCCGGAACTCACCAGCCGCACACGCCGACGCCAGATCGTCCAGAGCCGCGAGGATCCGGCCCAGCTCGTCAGCGTCGAGCAGTCCCGCGTTCGCCAGCACCCGGGCGTGCGCACGCGACGCAAGCAGGTCATAAGGCGCCAAACGCCAATCGAACTGCACGCTCACGCTCAGCCGGGCCAGTGCCTCCGCCGGGCCACCGGCGAAACGCCCGCCCCACAGCCTGGTCGGCTCGTCACTCTCCGACACGGTGTCTCCTAGCTCGTTCACGGTGGTTTCCTGACCCTATCGTTGCGGTTTCCGACGACCACGCCCGGCTCGATCCGGGGGATCCGGCGTGGCTTCAAGCTTTTTTCGTACGATCGACGCAAAGTCCCCGGGCTACACCGCGACCCGGGTGCGGCGCGGGGCCGTTGCGCGCCCGCCGGGCTGAACCGGGGGGCCGGGTTCGACCCGATAGGGTCGGCTCATGAGCAGCCTCGATCTCACCGGCGACGTCGTCGAACTCACCAGAACCATCTGCGACATCCCCTCGGTGAGCGGTGACGAGAAGCAGCTGGCGGACGCCGTCGAGGCCGCCCTGGCAGCATTCCCCCACCTCGAAGTGCTCCGCGACGGCGACGCGGTCGTGGCCCGCACGAACCTGGGCCGCGACACCCGGGTGGTGCTCGCCGGGCACCTCGACACCGTGCCGATCGCCGGCAACCTGCCCGTCACCACGACCGGCTCCGGCGACGACGAGATCATGCACGGCCGCGGCACCGTCGACATGAAGGCCGGCGTCGCCGTCATGCTGCACCTCGCTGCCACGCTGACCTCCCCCCGCTACGACCTCACCTACGTCTTCTACGACCACGAGGAAGTGGCCGCCCGCCTCAACGGCCTCGGCCGCCTCGTGCGCAACCACCCCGAGTGGCTGACCGGCGACTTCGCCATCCTCGGCGAGCCCTCCGACGGCACCGTCGAGGGCGGCTGCCAGGGCACCATGCGCGTGAAGATCACCGTCCCCGGTGTCGCCGCGCACGCCGCCCGGTCGTGGCGCGGCAGCAACGCCATCCACAGCGCGGGAGCGGTCCTCGACGTGCTGCGCGCCTACGAACCGCGCCAGCCGATCGTCGAGGGCCTCCAGTACCACGAAGGCCTCAACGCCGTGAAGATCGAGGGCGGCATCGCCGGCAACGTGATCCCCGACCTCTGCGTCGTCCACGTCAACCACCGCTTCGCCCCCGACCGCGACGTCGCCACCGCCGAGGCCCACCTGCGCGAGGTCTTCGCCGGCTTCGACCTCGAGGTCACCGACGCCGCCCCCGGCGCCCGCCCCGGCCTGGACCGCCCCGCCGCCAAGGAGTTCGTCGACCTGGTCGGCCGGACCCCGCAGGCCAAGTTGGGCTGGACCGACGTCTCCCGCTTCGCCGGCCTCGGCATCCCGGCGGTGAACTACGGCCCCGGAGATCCGCTGCAGGCCCACACGGACGGGGAGCATGTGCCTGTTCCGGAGATCCGCCAGGCCCTGCACGTACTGACCTCCTGGCTCAGCTGATCCCGCCACCCACTTCTCACCCTCGGGGCCTCCCCACCCGCGCGCGCCCCCATTCGCGATCTTGTGGAGTTGTGCCGCACCGGGGTGCTTGAACTCCACAAGATCGCAGGAGCCGCGCCCGTCCGCGCGCCCCCATCCGCGAAGTTGTGGAGTTGTGCCGCACCGGGGCGCTTGAACTCCACAAGATCGCAGGAGCCGCGCCCGCCCGCGCCCGTCCGCCCGTCCGCCCGTCCGCCCGTCCGCGATCTTGTGGACTTGCGTCACAACGGGTTGCCGCGACTCCACAAGGTCGCCGCGAAGCGGGGCGGGGCTGAGCGGGGCGGGGCGTGCGGGGCGGGGCTGAGCGGGGCGGGGGGGGCGGGGCGGGCGTTACTCGGTGGGGGTGGCGGCGGCTCGGGCGATGGTGCCGGGGGTGGCGTACATGTGGGCGAAGGCTCGCGCCTGCTCGCCGGTCCACAGTGAGGAGCCGTGGCCGTAGACGACGCCCGAGCGGGTGGCGGCGTCCAGCATGCTGTAGGGGCTCTTACTGCCGAGCGGCACGATGTTGCCCTTGTTCAGCAGGACCCGCACGGTGCCGGTGACCCGGCTCTGGCTGGAGTCCAGGAAGGCCCGGAAGTCGTCCATGATCGGGTCGAAGTAGACGGCCTCGTGGAGCAGATCGCCGTACGTGTTCCCCAGCGTTGCCTTTGTCGCCTGCTGCCGGTTGGAGAGGACCAGCTTCTCCAGCTCGCGGTGCGCGGCGATCAGGATCAGCATGCCGGGCGCCTCGAAGCCGACGCGGGCCAGGTTGCCGACCATCGTCGAGCCCATGTGGATGCCGCGGCCGACGCCGTGCTCGCCGCCGAGAACGTTGAGGGCGCGCAGGATCGCGTAGTTCGGCGCGCCCGGCCCGGTGCCCTCGATCGGGTCGCCGGCCACCGTCGTGGCGGAGACGACCTCGCCCTTGTCGAAGGTCAGCAGCAGCTCGACACCCTTCTCCGGCGCCGCGTCGATCGACTTCGTGTAGGTCCAGGCGTCCTCCGGCAGGTACTCCCAGGAGCCGTAGGTCTCCTCGCCGCCGATCGAGGTGCCGATCAGGCCCTCGTTGATCGAGTACTTCTTGATCTTGTCGCTGACCTCGTAGCCCCGGCCGCGCAGGAAGTCGGTCTCCTCCTCGCGGGTACGCCGCTCGTCACGGACCGGCGTCACGATCTCGAGCTGCGGAGCCAGCGCGCGGATCACCGCGTCGTAACGGACGTGATCGGCACCGGCACCGGTCGAGCCGTGCGCCACCGCGTCCGCGCCGACCCGCAGCGCCACCTCGACGACCTTCTCCGCCTGGATCAGCCGCTCCGCGCCGACACACGACGGGTAGGCGCCGTTGCGCAGGTAGTTCGCCTTGATCGCGTACGTGATGACGCGCTCGTAGAGCTCCGCACGCGCGTCGACCACGTGGTGCTCGACGGCTCCCAGCTCCTCGGCGCGCGCCTTGACGGCCTCACCCTCGCCGCTGTGCAGGCCGCCGGTGTCGATGTTGGCGGTCACCACGTCCCAGCCCTGCTCGCGGAAGGAGACGAGCAGGTACGAGGTGTCCAGACCACCCGAGAAGGCGAGGACGATCTTGCGCTTGGTCATTACGGAGTTCCCATCAGGAGCGTCAGAAGCGTCAGGAGCGTGGAGTCTCGAGGATCGGCACATACGTCTTGCCGTCCTTGAGGTGCCCGGGAGGCAGGACGTGGAAATCGCAGCGGCCCGTCTCGATGTCCTTCTGCATCGCCCGCTGGCGATCGTAATCGAAGGGATCGAGCAGGAAGGTCGGCTCGGGCAGCTCTCCCCCGGCCGGCAGAGTGAGGTCGCTCTGATAGACGAACGAGCCCGGCGAGGTGTGGAACGGCACGGTGGCGACCAGGATCTTCAGCGCGCCGAACTCGGTGTGCACCTTGAGCGCGCTGTTGTCGTACTGGGTGACGCCGTCCAGCTTCTGCGCGCGGTAGGAGGACAGGGCCAGCGCCTTCGCGGCCTTGCCCAGCCCGACCGCGGGCATCAGCGACCAGAGCGACCAGCCCACCCAGCGGCCCGGCTCGGCCGACGGCGCGGCACAGTAGCCACCGACCGGCACCGGACCGCGGTAACCGCTGGCCCGCATGTCGGCCTGCACCTTGCGCAGCAGCTGCTTGACGTCAGTGTCGAAGCGGAAGGTGGACCGCTCCACCATCGCCTCGAACTCGTCCTGCGGCAGGCCGGCGATCAGCGCCGCGGCCGGCATCAGGATCAGGTCGACCATCACCCACTGCGGCATCGGGATGCCCCGGTCACCGAACGCGATGCCGTTGATCACGTTGAACAGGTTGAGGAACTCACGGATCGACCAGTCCTTCTCCGCGGTGTCGGTGAAGTCCAGCCAGGTGAGCTTGTGCCCGTACGGATGCTCGTTGAGGTGTGGCCGCAGTGTCTCGTTGGAGGCGAGGAAGAACTCGACCCCGTGCCCGGCCAGCTTGTCGGTGTGGTCGGCGAAGTCCGGGAAGCGGGACTCCACCGCGGGTGTGAAGGTCATGAACGGCTCTCCTCACGGTGGTCGGTCTCCGACCGGCTCCAATTGCCCAGTTTCTCGGCCAGGGCGGCACCCGAATCGGACCCGTTGTCCCTGGCCACCACGAGGATCGTGTCGTCGCCGGCGATGGTGCCGACGACATCCGCCAGGCCGGACCGGTCCAGCGCGCTGGCCAGGAACTGCGCGGCACCGGGCGGGGTACGCAGCACGGCGATGTTGCCGCTGGAATCCACACCGGTGAGCAGCTCCCGCAACAGCCGGATCAGCCGCGCCGGGCCCTGGCCGGTGGTCTCCCGCAGCGGCCGGTGCCCGTCCTCGGGAATGTAGTAGATCCCGCTCACCTTGACGGCGTTCAGCTCCTCCAGGTCACGGGAGAGCGTGGCCTGGGTGACCTGCACACCCTCGTGGGCGAGGATGTCGGCCAGCTCGGTCTGCGACCTGACCCGCCGGCCGCGGATCAGGTCGACCAGGCGGGCGTGCCGTCCCGCGCGGGTGACCGGGCTGCTCATGCCGGCGCCCCGCTGCGCCGCGCACCGATCGCAAGACCGCTCATTGCCCGTTCGCCGCCAGGAGCCAGTGGAGCAGGGCCTTCTGGGCGTGCAGGCGGTTCTCGGCCTGGTCGAAGACGGCGCTCTGCGACCCGTCGATCACGTCGTCGGTGATCTCCTCGTTGCGGTGCGCCGGCAGGCAGTGCAGCACGATCGCCTCCGGCGCGGCCGCCGCGAGCAGTTCCTTGTTCACCTGGTACGGCCGGAACGGGGTGAGCCGGTCCTTGCCGTCCTCCTCCTGGCCCATCGACGTCCAGGTGTCGGTGGCCACCACGTGCGCCCCGTCGACCGCCTCGCGCGGATCACGAACCACTTCGACCGAACCGCCGGTCCAGGCGGCGATCTCGGCGGCCCGGCTCACCACGGCGGGCGCCGGATCGAACCCGGAAGGCCCGGCGACCCGGACGTGCATGCCGGCCGTCGCACCGGCGATCAGGTACGAGTGAGCCATGTTGTTGGCGGCGTCACCCACGTAGGCCAGAGCGCGGCCGCTCGTACTGCCGAACCGCTCGCGGATCGTGAGCAGGTCGGCGAGCAGCTGGCAGGGGTGGTAACCGTCGCTCAGCGCGTTGATGACCGGTACGCCGACCCCGGTGGCCAGCTCGGAGAGCCGCTCGTCGCCGTGGGTGCGGTAGACCATCGCGGCCACGTACCGGGAGACCACCCGGCCGGCGTCGGCGAGGCTCTCACCGCGGCCGAAGTGGGTGTTCTGGGAGTCCACGATGATTGGCTGACCGCCGAGCTCCGCGATGCCCGCCTCGAACGAGAGCCGGGTGCGCAGGCTGGCCTTGTCGAAGAAGACCGCGACCGAGCGTGGGCCCGCCAGCGGCTTGTATCCGAAACGGTCAGCCTTCATCTCGGCGGCCAGATCGAGAACCTCCGACTGCTCCTGCGGTGAGAGGTCGTCGTCGCGGAGGAAATGGCGCAGGGTCACCGGATACCGTCCAGGGCAGCGATCAGGGCGTCCGCCTGATCGGAGGAGATGATCAGGGGCGGGGCGAGCCGGATCACGTCCGGCTTGGCCGGGTTGACCAGGAAACCGGCGTCGAGCAGCTTCGCCGCGACGTCACCGGAGACCGGCTGGTTGAACACGATGCCGAGCAGCAGGCCGGCACCGCGGACGTGGTCCACCAGCGGGTGACCGAGCGCCTCGATGCCGCGGCGCAACTGCTCGCCGACACGCTTGACGTGGTCGAGCAGGCCCTCATTGGCGATCGTGCGGATCACCGCGAGGCCGGCGGCGCAGGAGACCGGGTTGCCGCCGAACGTGGTGCCGTGCGAACCCGGCTGGAAGAGGTCGGCCGCCGCGCCGAACCCGATACAGGCGCCCAGCGGCAGGCCACCGCCGAGCCCCTTGGCCAGCGTGACGATGTCCGGCTCGACACCCTCGCTCTGGTGGTGGAACCAGTGGCCGGTACGCCCGATGCCGGTCTGCACCTCGTCGAGCGCGAGCAGGGCACCGTGCCGGGTGCAGATCTCGCGGGCGGCGGCCAGATAGCCGGCGGGCGGTACGACGACGCCGTTCTCACCCTGGATCGGCTCGAGGATCACCATGGCCGTCTCGCTGGTGACGGCGGACTCGAGGGCGGCTGCATCTCCGTACGGAATATGGCTGACCTCGGCCGGCAACGGCCGGAACGGCTCCACCTTGGCCGGCTGCCCGGTCAGCGCGAGCGCACCCATGGTCCGGCCGTGGAACGCTCCCTCGGTGGCCACGATGTGGGTCCGGCCGGTGAGCCGGGACAGCTTGAACGCCGCCTCGTTCGCCTCGGCGCCGGAGTTGGTGAACAGCACCCGCCCGGCGCGGCCGGCCAGCGCGAGCAGCAGATCGGCGAGAGCGACCGGCGGCTCGGAGATGTAGAGGTTGGAGACGTGCCCCAGCTGCTGGATCTGGTGTGTCACCGCGGCGACGACGGCGGGGTGGGCGTGACCGAGGGCGTTGACGGCGATGCCACCGAGGAAGTCCACGAACTCCCTGCCGTCCTCGGCGGTGAGCACCGCACCCTCACCCTTGACCAGGCCGATCGCGGGGGTGCCGTAGTTGTTCATCATCGATGACTGCCAGCGTTCAACGAGGCTCATGATGGCACCACCATCGTTCCGAATCCTTCTTCCGTGAAGACTTCGAGCAGGGTCGAATGGGCGACGCGGCCGTCGACGACGTGGGCGGCGGGCACTCCGCCGCGGACCGCGCGCAGGCACGCCTCCATCTTGGGCGCCATGCCGGACTCCAGCGAGGGGAGCAGCTTCTCCAGCGCGTCGGCGTCGATCTCGGAGGTCAGCGACGAGGTGTCCGGCCAGTTGGTGTAGAGGCCGGGCACATCGGTGAGTACGACCAGTTTGCGGGCGCCGAGCGCGACGGCGAGGGCCGAGGCGGCGGTGTCGGCGTTGACGTTGTGCAGTACGCCGTCGGCGTCCGGTGCGACGGTGGCGATCACCGGGATCCGGCCGGCGGCGATCAGGTCGTCCACCGCCGAGGTGTGCACCTGGTCGACGTCGCCGACCTGGCCGATGTCGACCGGCTCGCCGTTGACCACCGCCTGCCGGCGGACCGCGGTGAACAGGCCCGCGTCCTCGCCGGAGAGGCCGACCGCCAGCGGGCCGTGCTGGTTGATCAGGCCGACCAGCTCCCGGCCGACCTGACCGGTGAGCACCATCCGGACCACGTCCATGGCCTCCGGGGTGGTGACCCGCAGGCCGCCGCGGAACTCCGACTCGATACCGAGCCGCTTGAGCATCCGGCTGATCTGCGGACCGCCGCCGTGCACCACGACCGGCTTGATGCCGACGTGCCGCAGGAAGACCATGTCGGCGGCGAACGCTTTTTGTAGCTCCGGGTCGATCATGGCGTTGCCGCCGTACTTGATCACGACGGTGGTGCCGTGGAAGCGCTCCAGCCATGGGAGCGCCTCGATCAGGATCGCTGCCTTCTCCCCCGGCGACGTTGCTTTTCCCTCCGGTGCCTTCATGAGGAGTACGCCGAGTTCTCGTGTACGTAGGCGTGGGACAGATCCGTGGTCCAGATCGTCGCGCTCAGCTCACCCTCGTGCAGGTGCACAGTGATCGTCACGTCCCGTCCGGAGAGGTCCACCTTCGACCGGTCCTCGGCGGCCGCACCGCCACGGCACACCCAGACGCCGTTGACCGCCACGTCCACCCGGTCCGGCTCGAAAGCCGCGCTGGTGGTGCCCACCGCCGCGAGGATCCGGCCCCAGTTCGGGTCGTTGCCGAACAGTGCCGTCTTCACCAGGTTGTTGCGCGCGACGGTACGCCCGACCTGCACCGCGTCCGCCTCGCTGGCCGCGCCCGCCACCTCGATGGCGACGTGCTTGGTGGCACCCTCGGCGTCGCCGATCAGCTGCTGGGCCAGGTCGTGGCAGACCTCGGTGACAGCGGCGGTCAGCTCGGCGAGCGACGGCTGCCGGTCGGAGGCGCCGCTGGCCAGCAGCAGCACGGTGTCGTTCGTCGACATGCAGCCGTCCGCGTCGATCCGGTCGAAGGTGAGCCGGGTGGCCTCCCGCAGCGCGGCGTCGAGCGTCTCGTTGTCGGCCGACGCGTCCGTGGTGATCACCACGAGCATGGTGGCCAGGGCCGGTGCGAGCATGCCCGCACCCTTCGCGATCCCGCCGACCGTCCAGCCGTCCCGCTGGACGACCGCGTTCTTCGCCACCGTGTCGGTGGTCATGATCGCCTCGGCGGCTCGCGGGCCGCCGTCGCCGGCGAGCGCCTTGGCGGCGGCGTTCACGCCGGGCAGCAGCTTGTCCATCGGGAGGAGCTCGCCGATCAGGCCGGTCGAGCAGACCGCCACGTCGCCGGCACCGATCATCATCGGCTTGGCGCCCGCCTTCGTACCGTTGCGCAGCACCGCCGCGGTGTGCTCGGCGGTGGCGTGCGTGTCGCGGAAGCCCTGCGAACCGGTACAGGCGTTGGCACCACCGGAGTTCAGGATGACGGCGCGGACGACGCCGCCCTTGAGCACCTGCTGGCTCCAGAGAACCGGCGCGGCCTTGACCCGGTTGCCGGTGAAGACAGCGGCAGCCGTGTAGTCCGGCCCGTCGTTGACGACCAGGGCGACATCCGGGTTGCCGGCGGGCTTCAGGCCGGCGGCGACACCGGAGGCCCGGAAGCCCCGCGGAGAGGTGACGGTCACTGCATTCCTCCTGCGATAGGGCTGGCTGTCACGTTCTGCCCGGCCACCTTCACGGCGCGACCGTCGGCTTTCACCGCGCGACCGTCGGCTTTCACCGCGCGACCGTCGGCCTTCACGGTGCGACCGTCGACCTTCACGGTGCGACCGTCAGCCTTCACGGTGCGGTTCCGAACACCGACAGGCCCGTGGTCTCGGGCAGACCGGACATGATGTTGGCGACCTGAACGGCCTGACCCGCGGCGCCCTTGCCGAGGTTGTCGAGCGCGCTCACCACGATGATGCGGCCCGAGTCGATGTCGACAGTGGCCTGCAGGTGGCACGAGTTGGAACCCGCGGTGGCGGCAGTGTGCGGCCAGCTGCCCTCGGGCAGCACGTGCACGAAAGCCTCGTCCGCATACGCCGCGAGCAGCGCCTCACGCGGATCCCCGCCGTTGAGCCGGCGGGCGGTCACCGTGGCTAGGATGCCGCGCGGCATCGGTGCCAGGATCGGTGTCATCGACAGCGTGCTCGCGCCGGTGGCCTGCTTGATCTCGGCGACATGCTGGTGAGCGCCGACCTTGTAGGGCGAGAGGTCACCCATGACCTCACTGGCCAGCAGGTTGACCTTGGCACTGCGCCCGGCGCCCGAGGTGCCGGAGCTCGCCACCACGACGACGTCCTCCGGGTCGGCCACTCCGGCGGCGATCAGCGGCGCCAGCGCGAGGGTGATCGTGGCCGCATAACAACCCGTGTTCGCCACCCGGTCGGAAGCGGCGATCGCGGCACGGGCGCCGGGCAGCTCGGGCAGACCGTAGGTCCACGTGCCGGCGTGCCCGCCACCGTAGTAACGCGTCCACTGCTCGGCGCTCTCCAGCCGGAAGTCGGCACCCAGATCGACCACCTTCACCCCGGCCGGCAACTGAGCCGCCACGGCCGCCGACTGCCCGTGCGGAAGCGCGAGAAAGACCAGGTCAGCACCACCCAACGTCTCAGCGTCGGTCGCGCCGAGTGTCAGGTCCAGGCCGGTCAACTGCGGATGTACGGCACTGACAGCCGAACCCGCCTGACTGTGCGCCGTCGCCGCGACCAGATCGAACTCAGGGTGCCCGGCGAGCAGGCGGAGCAACTCGCCCCCCGCATAACCACTTGCTCCCGCGACCGCGACCCGGATTCCCATACTTACCTCCGCATGACTATGCAAAGAACCGTATCAACCCGCACGGCGCCCGGGCAACCGAGAAGCGACGCCGATCACCCGCCAGGCGGTTCACCCCCTTATCCTCACAAATCCCCCATACTCCACCACGGCCGAGTGCCCTACCCGAACCAGCTGGCCGTGAGAGGTGCCCATAAGGGCCCAAGGCCCCTCTCACCGCCAGCCAGCGAACCCAGCTGGCCGCCAGGGGCCCCTTCAAGAGCGCAAGGCACCCCTGAGCGCCAGCCGACGAACCCAGCTGGCCGTCAGAGGGGCTTTTCAGAGCGCAAGGCCCCTCTCACCGCCAGCCGGGAAAGCCAACTGGCCGTCAGAGGGGCTTTCGAGAGCGCCGGGCACCACTCAGCGCCAGCTGAGCGCGGCGCGGCGCGGCGCGGGGCGGGGCGGCGCGGCGCGGCGCGGGGCGGCGCGGCGCGGCGCGGGGCGGGGCGGCGCGGCGGGTGGAGGAGGCGGGGGGGCACTCAGATGTTGTGGAGGCGGACCCAGGTCTGCCAGGCGTCGAGCCAGTGGGTGCGCGCCGCCGCCAGCGACTCGATGCGGGCGTGCGCGTGAGCTCCAGGCTGGGAGCCCTGGCGCCGTAACCAGGCCATCTGGGCGACCCGGCTGGGCACGTTCGGGCTCAGGCCCGTGGTGAACAGCAGCGTCTCGGAGATTGCCAGCTCACGCAGCCCCTCCTGGTCGCGGAACCAGGCCGCCTGATGCTGCAGGTTCGTCAGCTGGTCGATCATGACCTGGATCGTCCGCTGGGCCTCGGACTCGGGCTGGTCGGCCAGGTCCGCCTGGCGCAGGATGGCCGCGCGCCAGAGTGCCGGCCAGTTCTCCGGCGACCGGGGTGCCGGGCCGCCGTCGGTCATCCATGCCGCCCGCTCGCGGTCGGAGCGCAGCACCTCGTCGACCAGCAGGCGGTGCGGCTCGCCCTGGATCTCGCGGGGCTCGGCCGGCGGTGCGGGCTGCCATGCCGGGGGTGCCGGGACGATCGAGGTGAGTTCGTGGAGTTCGGGGTCGGCGATGGTGCGCAGCGCGACCGAGGAGTGCCAGTCGTGCGCGACCACGGTGATCTCCAGGTCGCGCAGGGAGCAGCGGAGCGCCCACCAGCGGTCGCCGGCACGCAGGAGGTGGCCCGCGACGGTACGCCCGTCGACGGTCACCGCACCGTCCTCGCCGAACCATTCGACGGCGGAGGACCGGTCCTGGCGGATCCGCATGTGGTGTTCCAGCGCCTCCCGCAGCGGACCGGCGGAGATCGTGGTGCCTCCCCAGCGCGCGGTTTCGACGGTGACCCAGGAGCCGGGGACGTCGGCGGCGCCGTAGGTGACGGAGACGTTGCTGACCGCACCGTTCCAGGACTCCCAGCCGCCGAGCCGTCCGGGTGGCAGGGTGTGCATCCCGGCCAGGACGGCCACCGGCAGCGGTCGCCGTCGCAGCGCCCGGAGCAGCTCGTCGCGACTGCTTCGGATCAGCTCATCGGGACGACGCTGGGGTTCGAACTCCACGAACAGCACCTCCTTCGTCACTGCCAGTGTCGCACTGTCCCCATAGGACCATGCCAGAGGGCGAACCACCCTTTTCAGCGATGGGCGACCTGAGCCAGAGCCAGCCCGAACCACGATCGGGGGTCGGTCCACCAATGGCGCAGCTCGAACCCCGCCTCGGCCAGTTCCCCGGCCAAGGAGTCCCGGCGAAACTTCGCCGAAATCTCGGTAAGCAGATCCTCACCATCCGCGAACTCGACCGTCAAGTCCAAGTCGTTGATTCGTACAAATTGATCTCTTCGGGACCGGAGCCGCATCTCCATCCACTCCGGCCCGGGCGACCAGACCGCGACGTGCTCGAACGCCGACGGGTCGAAATCGGCACCCAGCTCACGGTTGATCACCCGCAGCACGTTGCGGTTGAAGTCGGCGGTCACCCCGGCCGCGTCGTCGTACGCCGGAACCAGCACCGCCGGGTCCTTGACCAGGTCAGCACCGAGCAGCAGCCATTCACCCTCGTGCAGCACCGCCCGCAGCCCGGCCAGGAACGACGCCCGTTCCACCGGTTCCAGGTTGCCGATCGTACCGCCGAGGAACGCGACCATCCGGCTGTCACCGTCCGGCAGGTGCTGCAGGTGCCGGACGAAGTCGCCGACCACCCCGCTCACGCTCAGCCCCGGGTAGGTGTCGCTGAGCGCCGCCACGGCCGCGGAAAGCGCCGCGTCGGACACGTCGAGCGGGACGAACGAGCCGAGCGTGCCGTGGCCGAGCATCGCGTCGAGCAGCAGCCGGGTCTTCTCCGACGACCCGGAACCCAGCTCGACGAGGGTTTTCGCCTCGGTGATCCGGGCGATCTCGGGCGCGCGCAGGGTGAGGATCGCCCGTTCCGTACGGGTCGGGTAGTACTCCGGCAGCCGGGTGATCTCCTCGAACAGCTCGCTGCCCCGCGAGTCGTAGAACCACTTGGGCGGCAGCTTCTTAGGCGCGGCGGTCAGTCCGGCACGCACATCGGCACGCAGCGACCGGGCCAGGTCTTGATCGTCGAGCAAACGGATCACGACACTCCTTGAGAGAAGCGGATCAGGAAATCCCCAGCGAGGTGACCTCGATGCTGGAGACGGTGGCGACAACAAGGGAACTGTCCGGAATCGAGCGCCAAGCTGGATGCGCGTCGAGCGGTTCGGAGGCGATCAGAACGGCACCGGAGCGGGCGCGGGCCGACAGCGAGTGCCCGACCGTCGTCGCGATCAGCTGGGAGCCGTCGGTGAGCAGAAGGTTGAGCCGGGATCCGGGCGCGGCGGCGGCGACGTCGCGGACCACTTCCGCCACGGCCTTCGCCGGGGGTTCACCGCAGCGCAGCTTTGCCCGTACCAAAGCCCACAAGATCGCGGAGTCGGTGGGCGCGTCCAGGGTGAGCAGGTCTTGGACCGCCAGCTCGCCCGCGAGGCCCGTGACCGCTTCCGGCCAGCCACGCACCACGCCGTTGTGGCTGAAAAGCCACCGCCCGTCGGTGAAGGGCGCCGCAGCGGTCTCCACCACCGGCAGGCCCACTGTCGCGGAGCGCACTGCCGCGAGGACCGCGCCCGCCGAGGTGGCCGCGGCGAGCTGCGGCAGCGACGCGTCCGTCCAGATGGGCATCGAGCTGCGGTAACGCACCGGCGCATCAGCACCGGGCGGCCACCATCCGACACCGAAACCATCCGCGTTGATCGTGCCTCCCCCGCGCATGTCGCGCGGCGCCCACGCCTGCGTGGCCAGCGCGTGCGGCGGATCGAACAAAAGATCATGCAGCGGTACGGGCGGACCGAGATAGCCCAGGTGACGGCACATCACGCGTCCCGGGCGCAGCGGAAGCCACTGAAGATCTGGCGGCGGATCGGGTGGTCCCAGTTGCGGAAGGTGCCCCGGCAGGCGGCCGCGTCGGTGCCGAACGAGCCACCACGCAGCACCCGGTAGTCACCGCCGAAGAACACCTCGGAGTACTCCCGGTACGGGAACGCGGCGAACCCCGGATAGGCGTGGAACCCGGACGACACCCACTCCCAGACGTCGCCGATCAACTGGTGCACACCGAGCGGCGAGGCACCCGCCGGATAGCCGCCCGCCGGTGCCGGCGCGAGGTGCCGCTGACCGAGATTGGCATGTTCGGCGCCGGGCGGATCGTCGCCCCACGGGAAGCGCCGGGACCGGCCGGTCGCCGGGTCGTGGCGGGCCGCCTTCTCCCATTCGGCCTCGGTGGGCAGGCGTTTCCCGGCCCATGCCGCATATGCCTCCGCCTCGAACCAGCACACGTGCACCACCGGCTCGTCCATCCGCACCCGCTCCACCCGGCCGAACCGCCGGTACGCCCACGAGTCGCCGTCCCGCACCCAGTGCAGCGGCGCCACCAGGCCGGCCTCCCGCCGGTGCGCCCAGCCACCCGGGCTCCACCAGCGCGGATCGTCGTAGCCACCGGCGTCGATGAACGCCGCATACTGCCCGTTGGTGACCGCTGCCACGTCGATGAAGAACGACGGGACGTCGACGGGATGAGCGGGTCGCTCGTTGTCCAGCGCCCACGGGTCGGTGTCGGTGCCCATCACGAACCGGCCGCCCGGCACCAGCACCTCCCCGGTCGCCGCCACGTCCGGCTGCGGCGGCGGTGGCGCGGTCAGCACCGGCGAACCGGCCCTCAGCTGGTGCGTGGCGAGCATGGTCTCGTCGTGCTGCTGCTCGTGCTGGACGATCATGCCGAACGCGAAGCCGCCGTCGAGCAGCCGCCGCTCCGGCTCGAAACGCACCCGGTCCAGCACGTCGAGGGCCTTGTCGCGGACCTGCGCCACGTAGGCGCGCGCCTCGGCCGGGTCGAGCAGCGGCAGGGCCGGCCGGTCCCGGCGGGCGTGTTTGAACGCGTCGTACAGCTCGTCGATGTCGCGGCGCACCGGTTCCCGGCCGCCGACGTCGCGGACCAGCCACAGTTCCTCCTGGTTGCCGACGTGCGCCAGGTCCCAGACCAGCGGCGACATCAGTGGGGAGTGCTGCTGGGTCAGGTCGTCGTCGTCGACGGCGTCGGTGAGCAGTGCCGTGCGGGCCCGGGTGCGCTCCAGTTCGGCGGCGATGGTGAGCCGCAGGTCCTGGGACATGCGAGGGGCTCCTCTCAAAGACGGAAACGGAGACGGAGGCGGAGAAAGAGACGGAGTCAGGCGGTCTTCATCAGCCGTCCGGACACGGCTGGGTAGAGGCGTCGGGAGACGATGTCGGTGACCGTGTCGCGGACCGCGGGCGGCAGGCCCGTCCGCTCCAGATGCCGGCAGGCCAGGTCGGCGAGGCCGGTCGCGGAGATCCGCACGGTGTGGTCGGCCAGGCCACGGCGGGCAGCCGCGTGCCATCGCCCGGCGGAGGGCGCCGCGACGTCGCGGGCGCAGTCGGTGAGGCTGTCGTCGGAGAGCAGCGTGGCGATCACCGCCAGCGGGGCGATCCACTCTGCGCCCGGCTGGGTGTCGAGGTAGCGGACTTCGAGGTAGCCGCGGGGGCGTACCGGTGGGAAGAGGGTGCCGAGGTGGTAGTCGAGGTCGGCAACGGTCGGCGGGCGGCCGACCGGATCACCGCTGCGGGGTGTCCCGCGGCGACCTCCGATCCGGCGGGCGACGAGCCGGCCCGGGCCGAGGCGGCGGCGTTCCATCCCGCCGGCCGCCATCCAGTCGGCGAACGTGGTGCCCGGCGGAGCGTCCCACCGGCCGTCGTCGCGCCGCACGCAGAGCAGCGGGGCGTCCAGCGCGTATCGGGCCCACGCCTCGCCCGTGTCGCCGGTCAGCGGCACCGGGCCGGACCTGCGCTGGTCGATGCCGAACCAGGTGGCCATCCGGGCGGACGCCCAGCCGGTGTCACGCCCGGCGTGGAACCGGGAGTTCGCGAAGAGGGCGAGCAGGGCCGGGCCCCACTCGTTCAGGGCCGCGAAGCGCTGGGTGGCACTACCGTCGAGGCAGACCTGCAGGCCGGCGGTGCTGCCCATCATCGTGCGCCCGGGTGCGTCGAAGGCACGCTCCATCGCCGCGTAGCGCGGGGTTTCGAGGATTCGCCGCGGCGACCGGTACGGGTCGATCCCCCGCTCACCCAGGACGATCCCGGAGCGGGCCAGCAGCTCGGTGAGGGTGGCGTGATCGGCGGAGACGGCGGCGTGCAGGTCGCTCAGGGAACGGGCCGGAGCCGAGGAGATCTCGACCTGGCCGCCGGGTTCGACGGTGACCGTGCCGCCGGACGGCAACGGTACGGGGTGCGGGTTGCCGAGCGAGAGCGGTGCGTGCTCACCCAGCGCGGTGGCCAGCTGATCGGGTCGCAGATAGGCGGACCCGTCGGTGGCGTGGTGTGTTGTCCATTCCAGTTCGGCCCCGATGAGCCTCGGCGGGCCGGTCTTGAAGCAGATGCCGGAGATGTGTTCGATCGCTTCGCTGGTTCGTCGAAGAACCCTGTCAGCCGAACCCAATGGCCCCCCTCGCCGGTCACTCAAGGTGATTGCTCAACCTCGATGAGTACGGTCTCCTGAGGACCATACCGGCATCCGGGTAAATCCGCCTCCCCGGACAGATGGCCGTAGATCTAAAAGTTCCGGAACCGGGGCGGGGTGCCGGAACCGGTTCCGTACTGGAAGACTCCCAACCGTTCGTGTTCGTCAGACCGGAGGCACGCATGCCCGCAGACTTCCCATATCAGGATTCTTCGCTCCCCGTGGAGGCGCGGGTCGAAGATCTGCTGGGGCGTATGACGCTGCCCGAAAAGGTCGGCCAGATGCTCCAGCTCGACTCACGGCAGGACCTCCCGGAAATCGTCCTGGAGAAGCTCGCCGGCTCGATCCTGCACACCTCACCCGCCAAGCTGGTCGAGGCCGCTGAGCTGGTCGCACAGACCCGGCTCCAGATTCCGCTGCTCACCGCGGAGGACTGCATCCACGGCCACGGCTTCTGGCCCGGCGCGACGGTCTTCCCGACACAGCTCGCCATGGCCGCGAGCTGGAACCCCGCACTCGTCGAGCAGGTCGCCCGGGTGACCGCCGTCGAGGCGTCCGCCACCGGCATCCACTGGACCTTCTCCCCGGTCCTCTGCATCGCCCGTGACCTGCGCTGGGGCCGGGTGGACGAGACTTTCGGCGAGGACCCGTTCCTGATCAGCGAACTGGGCGCGGCGATGATCCGCGGCTATCAGGGTGGCGGTCTCGACGACCCGACCGCCGTTCTCGCCACCGCCAAGCACTTCGCCGGCTACTCCGAGACTCAGGGCGGCCGGGACGCCAGCGAGGCCGACATCAGCCGCCGCAAGCTGCGCTCCTGGTTCCTGCCGCCGTTCGAGCGGGCCGTCCAGGAGGGCTGCCGGGTCTTCATGCTGGGCTACCAGTCGATGGACGGCGTACCGATCACCGCCAACAAATGGCTGCTCAACGACGTCCTCAAGGACGAGTGGGGCTTCACCGGCACGCTCGTCACCGACTGGGACAACGTCGGGCGCATGGTCTGGGAACAGAAGGTCTGCGCCGACTACGCCGAGGCGGCCGCGGTGGCGGTCAAGTCCGGCAACGACCTGGTCATGGTCACCCCCGGCTTCTTCGAGGGGGCACAGGAGGCGGTCCGGCAGGGCCTTCTGCGTGAGGAGGAGATCAATTCAGGCGTACGCAGGATCCTGCGCCTGAAGTTCGAACTGGGCCTCTTCGAGAACCCGCGCACCCCCGACGTCGAGCGGCAGCGGGCGGTGATCGGCCGCGCCGAGCACACCGCGCTGAACCTGGAGGTGGCCCGCCGCTCGCTGGTCCTGCTCCGCAACGACGGGACGCTGCCGCTTCCCGTCGGCGACGCGTCCGCTGCTGGCGCGTCCGCTGCTGGCGCGTCCGCTGGTGGGGTGTCGAAGCGCATCGCTGTGCTCGGGCCGAACGCGCACGACGTCTCCGCGCAGCTGGGCGACTGGGCCGGCAACTCGGGCCAGGTCGACTGGATGCCGGACGGTCACCCCCGCGAGCTCACCTCCACCGTGCTCGACGGCCTGCGCGCTCTGGCGCCGGCCGGCTGGGAGGTCACGTTCGAGCAGGGTGCCCAGGTCGTCCGCCTGGTGCCCGACCCGGAGGGCGAGACGTTCCCGGACGGGCAGCCCCGGCCGCCCGTCGCCCAGCCCATCCCCGCCGACCCCGAGCAGCTCGAAGCCGCTCGGCGGGCCGCCGCCGACGCCGACTACGCGATCGTGGTCGTCGGCGACACCGTCGACCTGACCGGCGAGGGCAAGTCCACCGCCACCCTGGACCTGCTCGGCGGCCAGATCGCACTGCTCGACGCGGTCGCCGCCACCGGCACCCCGATGATCGTCGTCCTGATCAACTCGAAGCCGCACGTGCTCCCGCCGTCGGCCCTCGAAGCCTCCGCGATCATCCAGGCGTTCAACCCGGGCATGCGCGGCGGCCAGGCGATCGCCGAACTGCTCCTCGGCGCCATCGAGCCGTCCGGCCGCCTGCCCATCTCCGCCGCACGGCACGCCGGCCAGCAGCCGATCTACTACAACCAGCTGCGCGGCCAGCACGGCACCCGGTACGCGGACCTGAGCCAGGACCCGCTCTTCGCCTTCGGTGAGGGGCTCAGCTACACGACCGTCCTGTACGACGGCCTGACCATCGGTGAGCCCGACGTGCCCGCCGACGGAGTGGTGCGCGCCAGCATCCGGCTGACGAACACCGGGACCCGGCCGGCTCTGGAGACCGTCCAGGCATATGTGAGCGACCTGGTCACCAGCGTGACCTGGGCCTCCCGCGAACTGAAGGCCTACCGCCAGGTCAATGTCGAACCGGGCGAAAGCGTCACGGTCGACATCGAACTGCCGGCGGCGGTGTGCACGCTCGTCGACGCCGAGGGCCGCCGGGTCGTCGAGGCCGGCGACTTCGAGCTGCTCGTCGGCCCGAACTCGCGCCCGGAATCACTGCAGTCGGCGAAGTTCCGGATCAGCTGAGAGAACCGGCACTCCCGGTCGCGGCGATCACGCGGCGGCCGGGAGTCACTGTTCTCCAGGGCGCGGGACCGCCGCGAAGGCCCACGGTTTGAACCAGCCCGGCACGGCGCGGCGCAGGTTTTCCGGGCCGGTGAAGGTCAGGTCGCCCGAGCGGAGGGCGGAGGCCCAGCTGCGTTCACCGCGCCAGACGTCGGTGAGGCAGCGGAGATCGGCCGTGACCAGTACGTCGACCTCGTGACCGGGATCGGCGTCGCAGATGTCCGCCTCGGCCGGCGTGATCACCATCCACCAGTCGCGGAGCCGGCGCGGCGCGGCCGGGAAGCTGAACCGCAACACGGTGCGCCGCTGCGGCACCGCCTCGTGATCAACGGTGCGGTGCATGTCCCAGAGCAGCAGCTTCGGGTCGAGATCCTGATCGCCGAGCTCGGGGACCCAGCGGGTGCCCCACACGCCGAGCGCGCGCACGATCGGCTCCAGTTCCTTGCCGGCCGGGGTCAGCGAATACTCCACCTCCGAGCCGAACTGCTGCCGCTCGACAAGTCCCGCACCGGCGAGCTGCTGCAACCGGCGCGAGAGGAGCGTCGGCGACATCCGCGGCAGCCCGCGGCGCAGATCGTTGAAACGCCGGCTGCCGGCGATCAGCTCCCGGATCACGAGCATGGTCCAGCGCTCGTCCAGCAGCTCCATCGCCTTGGCGACCGGGCAGAATTGACCGTAGGACGCGCCCATGCAGCGACTTTATGCCCGGCGGACCTTGCCGGCCCGGTCCGATTGCGGACACCGGCGAACCTTGGCGGCCCCGTCCGATTGCGGACACGGGCGGTACACATCGTGTACTAGGCCGGGTGGCCCGGAACTTCCTACCGTCGGTGACATGACTATCAAAGAGAAGCATCGTGCGATGTGGGCCTCGGGCGACTACTCCGCTGTGGCCTCCGAGATCGTGGCACCACTCGGGCCGGTCCTGGTCGCGGCGGCCGGGATCGGCCCGGGGACGACGGTTCTGGACGTCGGCGCGGGAACCGGGAACGCCTCGATCCCGGCGGCGCTGGCCGGGGCCACGGTGACGGCCAGTGACCTGACGCCGTCGCTTCTGGCCGTCGGGGAACGGGAAGCGGCAGCGCGTGACGCGAAGGTCCTGTGGCGGGAGGCGGACGCTGAGGCTCTGCCCTTCGCGGACGGTGAATTCGACGCCGTCATCTCGTGCATCGGAGTGATGTTCGCTCCGCATCACTCGGAGGCCGCCGGTGAACTGCTGCGGGTCTGCCGGGTGGGCGGCACGATCGGGCTGATCAACTGGACGCCGGAGGGGTTCATCGGGCAGATGTTCGCCACGATGAAGCCGTACGCGGCACCGCCCCCGCCCGGCGTGCAGCCGCCTCCTCGGTGGGGGGATCCGGCGCATCTCGCTGAACTGTTCGGCGACGCGGTTTCCGGGGTGAAGGTGGAACGGCGGGTGCTGCGGGTCGAGCGGTTCGGCGGGGGTGCGGAGTTCCGGGACTATTTCAAGGCTCGGTACGGGCCGACGATCGCCGTGTACAAGAACATCGAGGGGGACCCGGGGCGGGTTGCGGCGCTGGACGAGGAGCTGGCGGAGTTGGGGCGGCGGCACGATGTGGGTGGCGGGGCGATGGAGTGGGAGTACCTGATCTACACAGCCCAGCGAGCCGCCTGACCTCTACCGCTCTGGGGGTGCCCGCAGCCGATGGTGCCGGGGGCGTTCGGCGGCGTTTCAGCGTTGGCGGGCGGCGGCTACGGGGCGGGTGGTGAAGCCGAGTTTGCGGTATGTGGCGATTGCGGCCTCGTTCCAGTAGTCGACGATCAAGGCCACCCGTTCGCGCCCGGTCAACTGCTCGTCAGCGGCGAAGGCACAGAGCGCCGCGGCGACCCCGCGCCCCCGCGCGTCCGGATGGGTGGTCACGCCGGCGAGGAAGCCGATCTCGTCGGTGGACCAGGCCTCGGCGGCTACTGCCAACAGCCGTCCATCGGCGCCCCGAACCCCGGCCCATCGGCGGACACCCGGGGCGCCCGGCTTCGCGTAGGAGTCCGGAAATGATTCCTCGAGCAACGCGTTGATCTCGGGCCAGGCATCCCCGGTCAGCCACTCCGGCCCACCCGCCGGCATCGGCGTCAACCCGCTGGGAGCCATGGCCGAGCTTCCCCGCTCCAAGCCAACGGGGAGGTGTGGGGTCACCGGGGTGGTGGTTTCCATCCAGGCGAAGCGGGCGCTGACCTCCAGCTCGGGCATCCGGGCCACGACGTCGGTGACCAGCTGCTCCGCGCCGAAGGGGCGGAAGTTGCCGCCCACCACCGGCAGCACTTCGCGCAGGAGGGAGGCCAGGGCGTCGGGCTCGCCGTTCATGACCAGGCGATCCCAGTGGGACAGATCCGGACAGGCCACCACGACGGCCCCGGGGCGGCGCCAGGCTCGAGCGTCGTGCGCGGCGAGTGCCCAGCGAACCAGCGGGTCTTTTTCGATCACCGGGTCATGCTGCCGTATTGACCGAACCTGGCATCCTCGGGCCGGTGCCGAAGCTTCCCTCTCCCCGCGTCATGATCAAACGGCTGGCGACGACGGGCGCGCTGGCCGTGATTCTCACGGCCGTGGTCATGGCCGGTTCCGATCATTGGGTACGGGCTACCGCGCACGGCTACGTCCATGACGTCGCATCGGTGCCGCCCGCCCCGGTGGCGCTGGTGCTCGGCGCCCAGGTCGACGCCGACGGGAGTCCTTCGCCGTTCCTGGCAGCGCGTCTCGAGGTCGCCCGCCAGCTGCTGGCGGCCGGCAAGATCAAGGCGATCCTGGTGTCGGGTGATCATGCGGAGTGGCACTACAACGAGCCGGGAGCGATGCTGCACTGGCTGGTTGATCACGGTGTCCCGTCGGAACGGGTGGTGCTCGACCACGCCGGGTTCGACACGTACGACTCGTGTGCCAGGGCTCACGAGATCTTCGGCGTGGACAAGGCAATCGTGGTGACCCAGAACTTCCACCTCCCCCGAGCCGTCGCACTCTGCCGCACCCTCGGCATCGACGCCACCGGCGTGGGCGACGACACCGTGCGCGTCTACCGCCCGACCTGGCTCCGCGGCGAAATCCGTGAACAGGGCGCCGCCGTCAAGGCCGCCGCCGACGTCATCTCCCAGCGCGATCCCGTCTTCCTGGGCCGCCACGAAACCGGCGTGGAAACCGCCATCGCCGGCAGCTGACCACCAGCCAACACGAACCGGCGTGGAGACGCCCGGCAACACGAACCGGCCCGGAGACGCCCGGCAACACGAACCGGCGTGGAGACGCCCGGCAACACGAACCGGCCCGGAGACGCCCGCTGACGAGCGCCATCACAGCAGTTCCGCGGCCAGGCCGACGCGCAGGTAGGCGTCCACCCACGCGGAAGTCGCCGCCGGTCCAGGGTCCGAGCCGAAGTGACCGGCCAGCCTGTCCAACGCGGCCGCCACTCGATGCAGTCCGGCCCGGGCGCCTGCCTGGCTGGCCTCGCGCAACCGGCGGTGGGCAGCGGGCGGCACGTGGGCCAGGCCGTAATGAGCGATCTCCGCCAACGCCTCCCGGGCCTCCACAACGGCTGCGGCCAGGGGTTCGTCACTCGGCCCGGGGGAGAGGGGCTCGGCGCCGAGGCCCGGATCCGCCAGGGACGGCGCGCCCGGAGCCGCGGGAGGGGACAGGTCGGGGACTATCGGGAGGCCGTCGGCGGCGATCGCGTACGGGGTGAGGATCAACCCGCCGCCGCCTCGGTGCACGGGACCGGCAACGAACCTCGGGGGCCCGTGGCGCCCGGAGAAGGCAGCGGCGACCGCATCGATCCGGCCGGGCACGACGCCGGCGTGGGTGGCCGTGACCGTTGCCGGGGAGCCCGAGGTGTCAAGGATCTCCACGGTGAGCCGCTGCGCACCGGGCGAGTAGTGGATGTCGCCGACCTCGGCGATGGCGAGTACCCGGACCAGTTCGGCGCGGACCCGGGCTCGCACCGGTCGCGGCGGCAACCGGTCGAGGGCCGCGGCCAGCTCGGTGAAGTCGCGTACGAGCAGGCCGGGCGGCAGCCTGTCCCAGGCTCCGTTGCCGGCCGTGACGGTCGACCGGGAGACCCGGCTCGTGGTCAGGCGCACCACGCGGCTGGCGCTGCGGACGGCGGATTCGGTCACGAGTACGCCGCCCGCGAGGGAGCCCACCGTCGCTCCGCCGAGGCGGCGGCGGGCCAGGGCGGCTCCGTCGTCATCGGTGGTCCAGGTGCGGTGCGAGACCAGTACGACTCCGCTCGCCGCCTGGGCGTGGAAGACCTCGACGCGCCGCTGGTCGTCGATCGCTGTGACGCGGGCACCGAGCCCGTCGAGGCGTACCCGGCGCAGTGGGGTCTCGGCGGCCTCCGCGGAACCGAGCACCCGGGCCCGGACGCCGGATCCGTCGCTGGTGGCCGCGGCGCGATGCCGGGCGAACAACTCCGCGATCAGGTCGGCGACGGTCTCGGGTGTGTAGCGGGCGCTGCGTTCACGGTAGGCGGCCAACTGGTCGGCAAGCTCCGCGGTGGCGTCCAGCGGCCAGCGCAGACCGGCCCGGTCGAGCCGGCTGAGATGGGCGGCGGCCGCCGCTACCAGCCCTTCGCCCGCGTGCACGACGCCGGCCCGCAGCACGTCGGCGGCGAAGTCGACAACGGCTTCGAGTCCGGTACCGCCCTCGGCCGGGGCGGTCCGGGTCCCGCCGACGTCGACGACACACTCGGGGGCGGCGGGATCGTTGTCGTCCGCGGCCCGGAATGCCCAGACGGCCAGGGCGATGACGTCGTCGCGTACCCCTGCTCTGGCGTCCGTGTGCACGAAGCCCAGATCCCGCGGCACCAGAAAGCGCACGGTGGCGGTCGCGAGCTCGACCACCGGGACCGCACCGCGCCGGACCCGCGCGGTGTAACCGGCCTGCGCGGCCCGCCGCGCCGCCGCGACCAGCCGCGCACCGATACGCGCGGCCAGCTCCGCATCGGTGAACTCCCCCGGCGACCAGCCGACCAGCACGGCCGCGTTCCCAGGCACGGCCGCGTCCCCAGGCACGGTCTCGGAAGCTGGGAAGGCCTCGGAAGCAGGCACGGCCTCGGAAGCCGGGACGGCCTCGGAAGCCGGGACGGCCTCGGAAGCCGGGACGGCCTCGGAAGCTGGGATGGCCTCGGAAGCTGGGATGGACGGCGAAGAGGAAGGGATCTGCTGATAGGCGAGCACCAACCCGATCAAATGCCGGCAGACGGTCATCGCCCCGCACGAGCAACTCCCCCGGTCCAGCCCGCCGACCGGCAACTCCGCCCGCACACCCTCGGCGAACTCGGCGACCACCACCGCATCCGCACCCACCGAGATCCCCGGCGGCTCACGATCCACCTCACGGCCGGCCCGTTTGACCAGGCCACGGTTGGTGAGGGCGGACAGAGCCTCAGCGTCCAGCGCCAGCAGGTCAGCCCGCACCGGCAGAGCACCAGCGGTCATCGGCCCACCCGCTCCGCGACGAAGGCGGCCAGCTCGCCCGGAGTCATGGCGCCCACGCTCGCCCCCACGTCCGCGAGCTTCTGGGCGCACTCCCGGTCGTACGCCGGATCGGCCTGCTCGTCCAGCGCGGCCAGCCCGAGCACGATGGTCCCCTGCTCGACGAGGTTGCGGACCGTTCGTACCAGATCGGTTGTGGAACCACCCTCGAAGAAGTCGCTGACAACGGCGATGATCGTCCGCCTCGGCTGTTCCACCAGCTGGGCCGCGAAGCGGACCGCGCGGGCGATGTCGGTGCCGCCGCCGAGCTGGGTCTTCATCAGCAGCTCGACCGGATCGCTGACGTCCTCGGTCAGGTCGACGACCTCGGTGTCGAAGGCGACCAGGTGGGTCTTGACGCCGGGCAGCCCCCACAGGCAGGCGGCGGTGACGGCCGAGTGGATGACCGACGGCAGCATCGAGCCGGACTGGTCGACGAGCAGGATCACCTGCCACGGTGCGAGGTGGCGGCGGGTGCGCGAGAGGAAGTACGGCGTCTCGACGTAGATCCGCTGCTCCTCGGGGTTGTATCGCCCCAGATTCGCCCGGATCGTCCGCCGGGCGTCGAAGTTGCGCGCCTGTTTGAACCGGCTGCTCCGACGGGCCCGCGCGCCGGCGAAGCTGTGCCGCACGTCCTCGGCGAGCCGGGCGATCAGGTCCCGGACGACGGCCTCGACGAGCCGCCGGGCCAGCCGCAGGACCTCGGGGTTCATCAGGTGTTTCGTACGCAGGACCGCACGCAGCAGAGCCGGATTGGGCTCGACCCGCTCCAGCACCGCGGGGTCGGTGACGATGTCGTTGATCTCGTAGCGCTCGACGGCGTCCCGCTGCAACCGCTCCACGGTCTCCTTCGGGAACAGCCGGGTGATCCCGTCCAGCCAGTCGACAGTGCTCAGCTGGGAGCGGCCGGGGCCGCCCTCCCGCCGGATGTCGCGGCGGGCCAGCTCCTCGTCCCGGCCGTAGAGCCAGTCCAGGGCGGCGTCCCGCTCGGCCGCCGCACCGCTGAGACCGCCCAGCCCTTCGGCGGACGGTTCGCCCAGGATCAGCCGCCATCGTTCCAGCCCCGCGTCAGTCATCCGATCTCCCCGCCACCATCAGCCCGGCGAGGGTCAGGCGCTGCTCAACGGCCTCGTCGAGGGCGAGCCCCGCCGCGACGGTCTCCGGAGCGACGGTCGAGCGGAGCAGGTCACGCCCGGATCCGGCCAGCCCGCGCCGGGCCAGAAGCTGGTCCGCGATGGCCTCGCGCTCGCGCGGCGGGAAGAACTCGAACGCCTGCCGCAACGCGGGCAACGCCAACAGGAACTCCTCGGCGCCGAGCCCGATCACCAGGTCGTCCAGCAGGCCGAGGATGCCGCCGGGCGCGAGCACGGCCTCCCGCGCGACGGCGAACAACCCGGACAGCCAGTCTCCAGCAGTACCCGCGGCGAAAGCGCCCCGTACCGCCACCTGCGCCTCCGGCAACCGCAAATGATCACCAGCGAAAGCGGAAGCAGCCAGGATTCGCGCCAACCCGTAGAACGCCCCGCGCAAATCAGGCGGCGCGGCCCGATCCCCCGCGATCCGACCGGCGACCGCCGCCGCCTCACCCGCATCAACACCGGCTTTCACACCATGCAAAACCGCATCACGTACGGCCACAACCGCACGAATCCGCGGCAGATCAGCCGGCGCCCCCGCGCTGTGCCAGCCATCAGCCAGCCACAGGATCCGCCGTGTCGCCGCGACCACCACGCTCCCGAACACCGGGCTGCCCATCGTCCCCAGCAACTGGTCGTGCCGCCACAGAGCCAGCGTCACCGCCAGCACCCGCCCCAAACCGGCCAGATCGGTCGCGGCCGCCACCCCGCGCGCGAGCCGGTCCGGCACGTCCGCGACGAGTTCCGTGACACCGCAGAGCGCCGAGTCGAACAGCGCGTCGGCGAGCCCCGCCAGCTCACCGGCAGCCGCCTCGATGCGCTGCGTGATTCTGGCCGCGGCGGCCGACTCCAGGGTCACCCCGTACCCGCCGGCCTCGATCAGCGCGACCAGACGGTGCCCGGCATCACGGACGTTCCACGTCTCGGCGATGACCGGGTCGAGTCCGGTGGCCGGGCCGGCCGTCCGGTCGTACCCCGGAACGCCGAGGATCCGCAGCCGGTGCAGCACCCGGCTGCGCTCCCGGCCCTCGGGTTTCAGCAGCTCGATGTCGTGCCGGCCGGGCTGGTCCAGACCGTGCCGCTCCAGGTCGGCGGTGACCGCGTGCACGAGTGGCGGCAGCGGGGTGTCCGGGTGCAGGCGGCCGACCCGCTCGCCACTGAGCGCCGCGGTCATCTCCACGACGGCCGGATGCTGCCCGGCTGACATCGGCCCGCGCACCGACCAGGGCAACGGCACGTCGAGGGCCTCGTTCACCAGGGCGGCGGCCAGCCCGTCGAGCACGTCGAGCCGGGAGAGATGCCGGTGCCCGCGCAGCCGGGCGAGCGCCTCGGCACTCGTACGCGCGGCGATCAGGTCGGCCGTGGAGACCGGCTGGCCACGCCCGCGCAGCCGCGCCGCGACCGCGGTGATCAGATAACGGGCCGCCGAGTCCGGGCCGTCCTCCCATAGCCGCTGGTAGTACTCCGGCGACGGCATCCCGGACTGATACCCGCCGAAGGCGTCGAGGCGGCGGAACGAGTACGGCACGAGATAACTCCCAGCCGTCGCCCCCTCCGGCGGCTCAGGCACCTCCGGCCAGGCAGTTCGCTCGCCCGACTCAGCCCCCTCCGGTGGTTCACCCGCCTGCGACCAAGAACCGGGCGCGCCCGGCGCAGCCCCGGCCAGGCGGAGCAGAGCGGGCCGGTGGAACCCGCCCACCACGGCGACCACCGGCCGCTCCCCCGCCTCCGCACACGCCGCCCGGATCCACCGGGCCATGTACTCCTCCCGCACCGTGTCCGAAGCCCCGGCCCGCGCCTCACCCCGGATCAGGTCGAAGTACGCCACGAGCCGCTCCTCCGACGGCTCCATCTCGATCACGTGGTCCCAGAGCGCATCCGTGTTGTCCACACCGAACGCCACACACAGCCGCTCCACCGCTTCGGCATAGCGGACTTCCGCGTCGGCGTACCTGTTGCTCCGGTCCGCGAACGCCTCGTGCCACGCCGGCAGGTCGATGAAGCGCAGCTCCGCACCGGCCGCCCGCCCCTCGTGCAGCGCCACCCACTCCGGCGAGTACGCGCAGAACGGCGCCCACGACCCGTGCCGCCGCTGCTCGTCCGCGTAGCTGGTGAACACCGCCACCGGCAGCTCGTGCCCGAGCAGCAGCTCGCCGATCCGGTCGTTCATCTCGGCCGGACCCTCGACCAGCACGAACGCCGGCCGCACCGCCGTTATGGTGGAGGCGACCAGGCGCGCGCAGGCGGGGCTGTGATGCCGGACCCCGATGACCGTGAGGTTCATCAGCCCGGTAGTTCCCGCCGCGCGTCGTGCAGTTCGCGCCACTGCTCACCGCTACGCCACGACGTCTGCTGTTCCAGGTAGCGCCGCAGTTTGGCCAGGTCGTCCGCGTTGTCCTTGGCCGCCGTCCCGGCCAGGCACGACACCAGGTCGGCGGCATCCCCGGCGGTCCCGCGCAGGAACCAGCCCCGCAGCCCGACCGCGTGGGCCACCGCCACCGCCTCGGCCGTGCTCATCACCGCGGACAGCCGTTCCATCTCGTCACCGCGTGAGGTACGCCCGTTCCGCAGCTCCCGGAACGTCGTGACCAGCACCTCCAGCACGTCCCGGCGGGGCGGCGCGGTCACTCCGGAACGGCGCAGCAGCGCGGCGGCCTCGGACTCGACAAGCGCCAGCTCGGTGTCGAAGTCGGCGATCGGGAAGACCGTCTCGAAGTTGAACCGCCGCTTCAGCGCCGAGCTCATGTCGTTGACGCCGCGGTCACGGGTGTTGGCCGTGGCGATGATGTTGAAGCCGTCCCGGGCGAACACCATGCCCGCGTCACCGGGAAGCTCCGGCACCGCCATGACCCGGTCGGAGAGCGGGGAGAGCAGGCAGTCCTGCACCTCCAGAGGACACCTGGTGATCTCCTCGAACCGCACGGTCCGCCCCTGGGACATGCCGCGCAGCAGCGGCGCCGGGACCAGCGACCGCTCGCTGGGCCCCTCGGCCACGAGCAGCGCGTAGTTCCACGAGTACTTGATCTGGTCCTCGGTGGTGGCCGCACCACCCTGAATGGTCAGCGTGGAGTCGCCGCTGACCGCCGCCGCGAGCAGCTCGGAGAGCAGCGACTTGGCCGTGCCCGGCTCGCCGACCAACAGCAGGCCCCGGCTGGTGGCGAGGCTGACCAGGGCCCGGTCGATCAGGGAGGGGTCGCCGACGAACTTGCGGGTCACGCCCAGCTGCTCGTCGCCGACGATGAACGCGCGGGCCGCCCGCAGGCTCAGCGCCCAGCCCGGCGGTCTCGGTGCGTCGTCGGCGGCCCGGAGCCGGACCAGCTCCCCGGCGTAGCGCACCTCCGCGGGTGGCCGCTGAACAGGAAGATCAGACAGAACAGTCACGGCAGCGACCCTAACCAGGGCCCCCGACAAAACCGCGAGGACTACGACAGGAAGCGCGGAAGAACTTTCGCCGCGTCACCGGCGGGACCCTGCCACGCCACATATCCGTCCGGCCGGACCAGCACTGCCACACCCGAATCCACGTCCGGAGCGGCGATGCGCAGGCGGTCACCGTACCCCTGCATGGAAGTGGCCGTGACCAGCACATGCTTGCCCTCACGCAGTGCCTCGTAGAGGCGTTCCCCGCCGCGCAGCGGCAGATCGGCGGCCCGCGGCGCGCCCGGATAGGTGATGCCCACGCCGGAGATCACGCCCGCTGCCCGGCGGACCACCGGGGGCACCGCCAGGAGCCCGGATCCCACCGTGTTGCGCAGCCAACGCGCCGGCCGGGAGCGAACCATGGCCAGCCGGATCAGCGTGCCACTGCTGCGCAGGACCAGTTTGCCGACCGGGTGCCGCTCCGCCTCGTACGTGTCCAGCAGCCCCTCCGGCGCCCAGCCCTGGACGGTGGCGGCGAGTTTCCAGGAGAGGTTCGCCGCGTCCTGAAGGCCGGTGTTCATTCCCTGCCCGCCGGCCGGCGAGTGCACGTGGGCCGCGTCGCCGGCGAGGAAGACGCGACCCACCCGGTACCGCGGGGCCTGCCGCTCGTCGCTGTGGAACCGGGAGAGCCAGCGCGCCTCGGTGATGCCGAAGTCGGTGCCGTGCACCCGGCTGGTGACCGCACGCATCTCGTCGAGCGTCACCGGGGTCTGGTCGTTCACCTGGTTGCGCCGGTCCCAGGCGAAGATCCGGAACCACCCGTCGCCGAACGGGGCGACCATGGCGAACGCGTCGCCGACCGCGTTGACGGCCAGCGCCGACGCCGGCGGGTTCGCCAGGCGCACGTCGGCCAGCATGATCGACGTGAGCACGGCCTTGCCGGGGAAGGGCAGGCCGAGGGCGGAGCGGACCGCGCTGTGCACGCCGTCGGTGCCCACGACGTAGTCGGCCGTGGCGGTGCTGCCGTCGTCGAAGTCGAGCGTCACCCGCTCGTCGTCCTGCCGCAGGCCGGTGAAGCGCGCGCCGCGTACGACGGTGGCGCCGGCCTTCACGGCGCGCTCCTCCAGCGCCTGCTCCACGTGGTACTGCGGCGTGATCAACAGGTAGGGGAAGCGGGACGGCAACCGGGAGAGGTCGACGCGGATCCGGTCGAAGAGGCGGAGCGCCTCGATGTGGGCGCCGGTGGTGGCGATCTCGTCGGCGAGACCACGGGCGTCGAGCAGCTCCAGCGTGCGGGCATGCACACCGAAGGCGCGTGTGAGGTTCGAGGTGGAGTCGCGACGCTCGTAAAGCGTGACGGAGACGCCGGCCTGGGCCAGGTCGCCGGCGAGAAGCAGACCGGTCGGGCCGGCACCGATGATTGCGATCGAGCTGTGCATGGAGTCCTCCAGAGCTGAATGCCAACACTTGTTGGCAACGGTAGAACTCGATGCGCTAGGAAGTCAACACCTGTTGGCCTACACTTGTTGGCATGACTGCACCGCGCCGCTCCGACACGACCCGGGCCGCGATTCTGACCGCCGCCCGCGAGCGTTTCGCCGCCGACGGATTCGAACGCGCCACCATCCGGGCGATTGCCGCCGACGCGCGCATCGACCCGTCGATGGTCATGCGCTACTACGGCAACAAGGAGAAGCTCTTCGCCGCCGCGGCCGAGTTCGACCTGCGCCTGCCCGACCTGACCGGCGTGCCCACCGATGCCATCGGCGCCACCCTGGTCAACCACTTCCTGAGCCGCTGGGAGCACGACGAGACGCTGGTCGCCCTGCTGCGCGCCGCGGTCACCCAGGAGTCGGCGGCCGAGCGGATGCGCGGCATCCTCGCCGGTCAACTCGCCCCGGTCGTCGGCCGCCTGGCACCCGATCCCGCCGAGACCGGCACCCGGGCCGGCCTGCTCGCGACCCAGATGCTCGGGTTCGCGCTGTGCCGCTTCGTGCTGCGCATACCGCCGGTCGTCGCCCTGGACACCGACGCGGCGATCGCCTGGCTCGGCCCGACCGTTCAGCGGTATCTCACCGGCACCATCTGACATAGACTGCCGTCCATGGCTCGACGGCGTCTGTTCCTCACGGCTTCCGCTGCTGCCGCTGTTGCGGCACCCCTGACCACGGCGGCTGCGGCTGCTGCCGCGGCACCCTTGAGCGCGTCGGCGCGGGCCGCGCAGGCGGCCGGCCCGCGCCGGCGCCCGCCCGGCGCCGACCTGCGCGCGATCCTCCGGGAGATCGACCCGGGCCGGATCGAGGCCACCGTGCGCAAGCTGGCCTCGTTCGGCACCCGGCACACGCTGTCGTCGCAGGACGACCCGGTCCGCGGCATCGGCGCCGCCCGCGACTGGATCCACCGGGAGCTGCAGGGATACGCCGCGCGCTCCGAGGGCCGGATGACCGTCGAGCTCCAGTCGTTCGTGCAGCCGGTCTCACCCCGGGTCCCGGTGCCCACCACCATCACCAACGTGATCGCCACCCTGCGCGGCAGCACCGCGCCGGACCGGATCTACGTGGTCACCGGCCACTACGACTCCCGCGCCTCCGACGTCCTCGACGCGACAAGCGACGCACCGGGCGCCGACGACGACGCGTCAGGCGTCGCCGTGATCATGGAACTGGCCCGTGTGCTGTCCACCCGCAAACCGGGCGCCACCATCGTCTTCGCCGCCGTCGCCGCCGAGGAGCAGGGCCTCTACGGCTCCGACCACATGGCCCAGGCCTACAAAGACGCCGGCGCCGACATCCAGGCCATGTTCAGCAACGACATCGTCGGCACCGGCAACCCCGGCGACGGCACCCGCCCCGACCCGCGCACCGTGCGGCTCTTCGTCGAGGGCGTGCCCACCTCGGAGACCGCCGCACAGGCCAACACCCGCCGCAGCGTCGGCGGCGAGAACGACGGCGCCTCCCGCCAGCTCGGCCGCTTCGCCCAGGACGTCGCCGAGAACCCGCAGACCGGCATGAACGTGCGTGTCATCTGGCGCCGCGACCGCTACCTGCGCGGCAGCGACCACATCTCGTTCCTGCTGCGCGGATACCCCGCCGCCCGCTTCACCGAGCCCCGCGAGAACTTCGCCCACGAACACCAGGACGTCCGCGTCGTCGACGGCGTCCAATACGGCGACCTCGTCGAATTCTGCGACTTCGGCTACATCGCCCGGGTCGCCCGCGTCAACGCCGCCACCCTCTGGTCGCTGGCGCAGGCCCCCGGCACACCGCGCGGCGTCGTCATCGACACCACCCAGCTCACCAACGAGACCACCCTGCGCTGGCAGCCCGGCACCGAACCCGGCATCGCCGGATACGAGGTGGTCTGGCGCGAGACCACCGCACCCGACTGGGAGCACACCCTGGCCGTCGGCAACGTCACCACGGTCACCATCGACCTCTCCAAGGACAACGTCCTCTTCGGCGTCCGCGCGGTCGGCACCACAGGCCTCCGCAGCCCCGCCGCCGCTCCCCAACCCAGCTGAAGCCCCACAATCAAGATCCCAATGCAGGGGTACGACCGACGAGTCCCCGATCCCGCCCAGCTGGCCCTGAGCGGCGCCCCCAGCCGCCCAAAGCACCCCTCACCGCCAGCCCACGAACCCAGCTGGCCCTGAGCGGTGTCCCGAGCCGCCAAAAGCACCCCTCACCGCCAGCCCACGAACCCAGCTGGCGCTGAGCGGTGTCCCGAGCCGCCAAAAGCACCGCTGACGGCCACAGGACACCGTGTGGCGTGGCACCGGCGGGCTGGGTCCGAGCTGCGACTGAGGGGAAATTGCTTGCACGGGCCGGCGGGTCCGTGGCAATCTGCCCGGGCGATCGTGCGACGAGTGCACGATGCCAACTTTTCGAAAGAGTGAAGCCTGTGATCGCCGCCCGGCCCTCCGGCCGCCGCTGAGCGTTCCCGCCCTGCGGCGGCTCTGCACCACCGCGTCCCCGTGGCGCGGTGCCGTCATGCCCGCGGAACTTTCCTCTTTGCTGAAAAGGCTTAACTCACCATGGATCTGCGCATTCAGCGCTATGTCGTGTCCAACCTCCGCAACCGCCCCAAGGCAATCGAGATCGGCCCCTTCGTGGCGGGCCTCGATCCGGAGACCGACAGCCCGTTCATCAACTACGCGTCGCCGCTGCCCGGTGCCGCCATCACCGCCGCAGACGTCGCCGGGCTGATCAGCGCGTTCGCCGAGGCCGGCCGTAAGCCACGCCTCGAATACGTCACCAGCAGCGACCCCGAGCTGGAAAACCTGCTGCTCACGGCCGGTTTCACCGTCGAGGCACGGCATCAATACCTGATCTGCACGTCGGAAACTTGGAACGCTTCCGCCGTACCCGATGGCTTTGTCCTTGAGGAACCGGCAACGGACCTGGACCGGGCCGCCCTGATCGCGGCGTTGAACGAGGCGTTCGGTGAGGCGCCGCAGGCGACCGAGGCGGATGTCGCCCGCATGCGCCGCAATGAGGAGCGTGGTGGTGTCGCGCTCACCGCACTGGCGAACACGGTGTGCGCCGGCGGTGCTCAGGCGATGCCGCCGTCCGGTGGGGTGAGCGAGGTGGGTGGTATCGGGGTGCGCGAAACGTTCCGGCGGCGCGGGCTGGCCGGCGCGATCACCTCGGAGATCACCCGGCGGCTCTTCGGCAGCGGTGTGGAGGTCGCCTGGCTGGAAGCGGGCGGTGACGACTCGTGGAGGGTGTACGAGCGGGTCGGCTACGCCCCTGCCGGGCACCGCCTCTACATCTCCCTGGAGCAGTAGAGCATCAGCGGAACGGATCGGGCTGCCGGATGATCGGGTGACCGGATCGTCCGGCAATCCGGAACCGTGGGTGGCCCGCCGGTGAAACCATGACCACTATGACGGTCGACTACACGGTGCGGCTGCGGTTCTCCGACGACTCGCAGGCGGCGGCCACCCACACCAACCTCTCCGCGATCCGGATCGACGGACGCGCCCTCTGGATCGCCGGCGACGAGACTGCCACCATCGAGCGCCTCATGGCCACCGATACCGGCGATCCGGCCCGGCCCACCGAGTTCGGTGCCGAGGCGCGTTTCCGGCTGGGCGATTTCGTCGACCTACCCGGGCTCGACGCCGACGAGGAGGCGGACGTGGAGGGGCTGGCCCGCAGCGAGCAGTTCCTCTGGGCGGTCGGCTCGCACAGCCTGCGCCGCAAGCAGATCAAGGACCGGCACGAGGGGCCCAAGGCACTGCGGCGGCTCGCCCGGGTCGAGGGACAGGCCAACCGGCAGATCCTGGTACGCCTGCCGATCACCGACGTGGACGGCGTACCCACACCAGTCCGGGAAGTGGTCGCCGACGGGGTCCGCCACCGCGCCGCCGTCCTGACCGGCCGTGACGACCTGCGCCGGCTGCTGCGCGACGACGAGCACCTGGGCCCGTTCCTGCCGATCCCCGGCAAGGACAACGGCCTCGACATCGAGGGCATCGCCGTCTACCAGGACCGGGTCTACCTCGGGTTGCGCGGGCCGGTGCTGCGCGGGTGGGCGTTCGTGCTGGAGCTGCGGCCGTACGTGACCGACGACGAACCGGGGCGCCTGCGGCTGCGGCCGTTCCCCGACGGGCGGACCTATCGCAAGCACGTGCTGGATCTGAACGGCCTGGGCATCCGCGATCTCTGCCCGCACGGTGACGATCTGCTCGTCCTGGCCGGTCCGACGATGGACCTGGACGGGCCGGTGCGCATCTACCGCTGGCACGACGCCTGCCGCACCGAGCAGCCGTCGATCGTGCGGGACAAAATGATCAGCCGCGAGATGGAGCTGACCTACGGCGAGGGCGACGACCACGCCGAGGGCTTGACGCTGCTCGGTGAGGACCGGGTGCTCGTCGTCTACGACAGCCCGGCCCCGGTCCGCCTGACCACCGACGGCGCCGTGATCGCGGACGTGCTACTTCTACCCAGGTGACAATCTTGGGAAGTGCCCTCGTGACAGGAGCCTCGCGTGGCCTCGGCGCGCACATCGCCCGCCGCCTCGCCGCCGACGGATGGCCGATTGCGATCAACTACCGCAGTGACGCCGACGGCGCCGAGAAGATCGCCGAGGAGATCATCGCGGCGGGCGGCCGGGCTGCGGCGCTGCGGGGAGACGTCACTGACGAGTCTTCCGTACGGGAACTCGTCGCGGCCGCCACCGGACAGCTCGGCCCGGTGCGGGTCGTCGTCGCCAACGCCACCGGGCCGCAGCCGACCGGCCCGGCCGAGCAGGTGACCTGGCAGGACCACCTCGACCAGTTGGAGTTCTTCGTGAAGAGCCCGACGCTGCTGCTCGCGGCGACGCTGCCGGGCATGAAGGAGCTGGGCGGCGGGCGGTTCATCCACATCGGGTCCGACTCGTTCGAGCGGGCCCTCCCCGGCGCGTCGGCCTACAACGCCGCCAAGGGGGCGCAGATCGGGCTGGCCCGGACGTGGGCTCGGGAGCTGGGCGCGTACGGCGTAACGGTGAACGTGGTGGCGCCCGGCTGGATCCCGGTCGAACGGCACGGCGAGGCGGACACGGCCGGATATGTGGCGGAGGTGCCGCTGGGCCGGATCGGGACTCCCGCGGACATCGCCGACGTGGTGGCGTTCGTGGCGTCGGACGCTTCCCGCTTCATCACCGGTGAGCGGATCACGGTGAACGGCGGCCACACGATCGACTAGCTCGCTCCGCACCACACCGCCGCGCATCCCGACGGTGATCAGTTGCGGCTGCGGATCCTCTTCGCCACGGAGCCGCACCGTGTCGACGAGGTGCGGGAGCGGATCGACGCGGCACTTGCCGCCGGTGATTGGCAGCTCCTCGAATCCGGCTGCGCCCGCGTCGAGCAGGACGAACGCCCGCACGCCCGGCGCCTGCTCCAACAGCGCTGAGACCAGAGCGCCGGAACGGAGCGCCGGGGAACACGGTGTGCCGGCGCTGTCGTCGAGGGCGGGAAAGCGCTGATCACGCGCGACCGAGACTCGATCACGAGCATTGAGACTCGGTCGCGCGCAATCCCGGTCAGGCGCCTCGGAGGGTGGCGTTGTGGCGGGAGGCGGTGAGTGCCACCGCGGCGTCGCGGGCGGCGATCGTCTCCTCGGAGGTGAGGGTCCGGTCCGGGGCGCGGAACGTCAGCTTGTAGGCCAGCGACCGCTTCCCCTCGCCCAGCTGCGGCGACTCGTAGACGTCGAACAGCGACACCGACTCCAGCAGCGAGCCCGCGCCCTCGGTGAGGGCGGCCTGGACCTCGGCCGCGGGGACCGCGGCGTCCAGGACCAGCGCCACGTCGATCAGCGCCGGCGGGAAGGTGGAGATCCGCGGTGCGTCGACGACCGGGACGTCGGGCAGGGCGTCCAGGTTCAGTTCGGCCGCCGCGGTGCGCTTGGGCAGGTCGAAGGCGGCGATCACGGCCGGGTGGAGTTCGCCCGCGTGGCCGGTGACCTGATCGTCGACGAGGATCTCTGCGCAGCGGCCGGGGTGCCACGGTGCGCGCTCGGTTGACCGTACGGTGACCCGGTTTTCCGCAATGCCCGCGGCACTCAGGGTGACGCGCGCGGCCTCGATGGCGTCCGCCCAGGTCGCGGCCCGGCCCGGACCCCACCAGCCGGCGGGTTCGACGTCGCCGGCCAGCACGACGGCGAGGTGCCACGGCTGCGACGGCACGATCGTGTTGGCAGCCGCCCACTCCTCGTCGGTGGGGCGGCGGTCCACGCCGAGCGACGGCGGCGCCGTCTCGGTCAGGTGCGGCAGGAACACCGTTCCGGTCTCGAAGAGCGCCACGTCGCGCCGGCCGCGGCCGAGGTTGCGCTTGAGGGTGCCGAGCAGCGGGGCGAGGAGGCTGGTCCGCAGCAGCGGTTCCTCCTCCGACAGCGGGTTGGTGAGCCGGACCGCGCTGCGCCGGGGATCCGACGGCGGCAGGCCGAGGGCGTCGGCCGTGCCGGGGGCGACGAACGGGTAGGACAGCACTTCGACGTACCCGTTCTCGGCGAGCGCCCGGCCTACCGAGCGGCGCCGTTTCTGGGCCGTGGTCAGCCCGTTGCTGCTGCCGGCCGGCGGCAGCACGCTCGGGATGTCGTTGTAGCCGCCGAGCCGCGCCACCTCCTCGACCAGGTCGATCGGGGCGAGCAGGTCGGGCCGCCAGCTCGGCGGGACGACCGTGTCGCCGTTCACCTCGCAGCCGATCGTGGTCAGCAGCTCCGCCACCCGGGACGCCGAGTAGGGCAGCCCGATGATCCGCGACGGCAGCTCAGCCGGCAGCGTGATCGGCGCGGGCGCGACGATGTGGTCGATGTCGAGCACCCGCTCGTCCACCGTCCCACCCGCGTGCGATGTCAGGATCTCGACGGCTCGCCGCAGTGCCGGCAGGGCGGCCTGCGGGTCGACGCCCCGCTCCCAGCGCTTGGCGGCCTCGCTGAACAGTTTGTGCCGCCGCGCGGTACGCCCGACCATGATCGGGTCCCAGTGTGCGGCTTCGAGCAGCACGTTGACAGTGCCCGGCTGCCACTCGCTGGTCTCGCCGCCCATCACCGCGGCGAGCGAGATCGGCCCGGTCTCGTCGCAGATCACCATGTCCTCGGCGTCGAGGACGCGGACGACACCGTCCAGCGTGGTGAGCTTCTCGCCGGGGCGGGCACGGCGCACGAGCAGGGCGCCGCGGAGCAGGTCCAGGTCGAAGACGTGCATCGGCTGGCCGTACTCGAGCATCAGGTAGTTGGTGATGTCGACCGGCAGCGAGATGGCCCGGATCCCGGCCTGGATCAGCCGCCGCTGCATCCACTCCGGCGACTGGGCCGCCGGGTCGATGCCGCGGACCACGCGCGCCGCGAACCGGTCACAGCCGACGGTGTCTTCCACCACGAGGGGATACGGCTTCTCAGCGGTCCCGGCGGGAGAGGCGCCGACCGGGTCGGTGAAAGCCACCGAGTAGTACGTGGCCAGCTCCCGCGCGATACCGCGGACGCTCATCTCGTAACCCCGGTCCGGGGTGATCTCGACCTCGACCAGCACGTCGTCGAGCCCGACCACCGGCCGGGCGTCCACACCGACCTCAGCCGAGCCCGCGGGCAGCACGATGATCCCGGAGTGATCCCCGGACAGGCCCAGCTCGGCGGCCGAGCAGATCATGCCGTTCGAGTTCCGCCCGTACGTCTTGCGCGCACCGATCTTGAACCCGCCCGGCAGCTCGCCCCCGGGCAGGATGACCACCACGAGGTCGCCCTCGGCGAAGTTGCGCGCACCGCAGACGATCTCCTGCGGAGCCGAGCGGCCGACGTCCACCGTGCAGAACCGGATCGGCTTCTTGAAGCCGGTCAGCTCCTCGATGGTCAGCACCCGGCCGACCACCAGGTCACCGAGGATCGTGCCGGCCTGGTCGACGATGCCCTCGACCTCCATGCCGAGGTTGGTCAGCGCCGTGTCCAGCTCCGAAGCGGTGATCCCCGCGGGCAGCTCGACATACTCGCGCAGCCACGACAGTGACGTCTTCATCGCTTCAGGACTCCATTCCGAAGTTCGTGGTGAACCGTACGTCGCCCTCGACCATGTCGCGCATGTCGCTGACGCCGTTGCGGAACATCAGGGTCCGCTCGACACCCATGCCGAAGGCGAAGCCCGAGTAGCGCGTCGGGTCGATGCCGCAGGCGGTCAGCACCCGCGGGTTGACCATGCCGCAGCCGCCCCACTCGACCCAGCGCGGGCCGTCACGGTGCTGGGCGAACCAGACGTCGAACTCGGCGGACGGCTCGGTGAACGGGAAGTAGTGCGGCCGCCAGCGGGTACGCGCGTCCGGCCCGAACATCGCCTTCGCGAAGTGGTCCAGGGTGCCCCGCAGGTGCGCCATCGTGATGCCCTCGTCGATGACCAGGCCCTCGATCTGGTGGAAGACCGGGCTGTGCGTGGCGTCGAGCTCGTCGGTCCGGTACGCCCGGCCGGGGCTCACCACGTAGATCGGCGGCTGCCGGTCGAGCATCGTGCGCACCTGACCCGGCGACGTGTGCGTACGCATGACCAGCCCCGGAACGTCCACGAAGAACGTGTCGGAGGACCCGCGCACCGGGTTGTCCGGCCCGATGTTGAGCGCGTCGAAGTTGGCCCACTCCAGCTCCAGCTGGGGACCGTCGACGATGTCGTAGCCCATACCGATGAAGACGTCACCCATGTGCTCCATGAGCGTGGTCAGCGGGTGCCGTGCGCCGCGCGGGCGCCGGGTCCACGGCAGGGTGACGTCGACACGCTCCTCGACCAGCACCCGGGCGGCGCGGTCGGCCTCCAGCTCGGTGAGGCGGGCGTCGTAGGCGGCCTGCACGGCCTGCCGGGCGACGTTCACCCGCTTGCCGGCGTCGGATTTCGCGGCCGGCGGCAGCGAGCCGATCTCCCGGCGGGCGAGCGACACCGGCGAGCGGTCGCCGAGGTGCGCGGGCTTCAGCGCGGCGAGCGCGTCGAGGTCGGTGGCCGTGGCGAACGCCTTCTCGGCGTCGGTCACCGCGGCCTCGAGCGCCTCGGGCGCAAGCAGGGCGGCCTGCTTGGGATCGTACGGATCGTTGCGGTAGGACATGTTAGAGCGAACTCCCTCACACCGGCAGTGTCATCCAGGACAGGGCCATCGGCAGTGTACGGAGGCGCGGCGTGGCCGCAGCCCGCCGGTCAGCGAAGTTCGCGCAGGAGAGTGTCAGACCCGGCGCCCGCGACCAGCGGGCCGGCTAAACAGAAGACCTGACATGCGGGCCAGCATACCGTCAGCGCTGCGCACGAGCCGACGCATATAGGCAGACGGCGGCCGCGGCGGCCAGGTTCAGGCTCTCCGCACCCCCGTAGATCGGTACCCGTACGCGCCGGTCGGCGGCCGCGAGAAGAGGTTCCGGCAGCCCGTGCGCCTCGGAGCCGAAGAGCCAGGCGGTCGGTGACCCCAGCAGGCCGCCGTCCAGCAGCGAATCCACGTCGTCGTCGCCGGTGCCGCTGGTGGCGAGCACCTGCAACCCGGTGTCCTGCAAAAGATCGATCACGGACAGCGGGGCGCGGACGACGTCCACATGGAACAGCGAGCCGGCCGAGGCCCGTACACATTTGCCGTTGTAGGGGTCCACGGCGTCGCCGGCGAAGATCACCGCGCTCGCACCCGCCGCGTCCGCCGTACGCAGCACCGTTCCGGCGTTGCCGGGGTCGCGGATCTCGGCGACCACCGCGACCAGGCGCGGGCGCTTCGCGAGGGCCTCACCGATCGGCACGTCGACCCGCTCGCAGACCGCGACCAGGCCCTGCGGGTGCACGGTCTCGGCGATCGCGGCGAGTGCCTCGTCGGTGGCCGCGGAAACCTCCGGCGCCTGCGCGGCCAGGTCGGCGTACCGCTCCAGCGCGCCGGGGGTGCCGAACAGCTCCAGCACGGCACCGGCGGCCAGCGCCTCGCGCACAGCCTGCGGCCCTTCGGCGAGGAAGCGGCCACTCTGGTCGCGATCCTTACGGCGCTGCAAGCGCCGGGCCGCGACGATTCTGGGGGTACGGGGTGTGAACATCTGCACCGATCCATAACGGCCGAGCGCCTCCCGACTTCTCGGGAGGCGCTCGGCACAAAAAGTGCTACGCGAAATCAGGCAGCCTGCGCGGCGGCGCCGCCGGTGCCCTCGGCCGCGACGGCCGCACGAGCGATCTCGACGATGCCGGCGAACGCGACGGCGTCGTGGACCGCGAGGTCGGCCAGGATCTTGCGGTCGACCTCCACCTCAGCCAGCTTCAGGCCCTGGATGAGGCGGTTGTAGGTCATGCCGTTGGCGCGAGCGGCCGCGTTGATGCGCGTGATCCACAGCTGGCGGAAGTCGCCCTTGCGGTCACGGCGGTCGCGGTACGCGTACTGCATCGAGTGCAGCACCTGCTCCTTGGCCTTGCGGTACAGGCGGGAGCGCTGACCGCGGTAGCCGCTCGCGGTCTCGAGCAGAGTGCGGCGCTTCTTCTGGGCGTTTACCGCCCGCTTGACGCGTGCCATTTCTAGTTACTCCTTTGGGGAACTGGTCAGGCTCGCGTCAGCGGCCCAGAAGCTTCTTCACTCGCGGGGTGTCGGCCTTGGCCACGGTGACCGTGCCGGTCATCCGGCGGGTGACGTGGGAGCTCTTGTGCTCCAGCAGGTGACGCTTGCCGGCCTGCTCGCGCACGATCTTTCCCTTGCCGGTGACCTTCACCCGCTTACCCATGCCGGTGTGGCTCTTCATCTTCGGCACTTGACGCCTCTTTCTGATCTTTCCCCGCGACCGGGGGGACACGGGGAAAAGCTGACTGTCGAGCTCCGCTCACGACGGCAGGTCGGGAACGAACCTCACTCTGCGATGGTGTCGGCAGGAGCGGCCGACTCGATGTCGGCGGGGTCGCCCTCGCGCGGCTCACGGGCAGGCTTGGCGCCCGCTGCGACGGCTGCCGCTGCGGCGGCCTTGGTGGCCCGGTGAGGTGCCAGCACCATGATCATGTTCCGGCCGTCCTGCTTCGGACTGGCCTCCACGAAACCGAGCTCGGAGATCTCCTCGCTGAGCCGGCGGAGAAGCCGGAAGCCCAGCTCGGGGCGGCTCTGCTCACGCCCGCGGAACATGATCGTCACCTTGACCTTGTCGCCCGCCTTGAGGAACCGCACCACGTGACCCTTTTTGGTCTCGTAGTCGTGCGGGTCGATCTTCGGCCGCAGCTTCATTTCCTTGATGACGGTCTGCTGCTGGTTGCGCCGTGCTTCGCGGGCCTTGAGTGCGCTCTCGTACTTGAACTTTCCGAAGTCCATGAGCTTGCACACCGGCGGCCGCGCCATCGGAGCAACCTCGACCAGGTCCAGGTCGACATCCGCAGCCAGCTGAAGAGCGCGCTCGAGCGGCACGATGCCGACCTGCTCACCCTCCGGACCGACCAGACGGACCTCACGAGCCCGGATCTGTTCGTTCACGCGTGGTTCGACGCTGATGGGGCCTCCTCAGAACGTTGTTCTCTCACCCGCCACGATGCGTGGCCGGTGATGCCAATGTCGGTCGGCCCCGAGTGCCCCGCCGGAGCGGGACGCCGGGAAAGCAGAAGGCCCCGCCAATGGCGGGGCCCGCTGGACCGGTCATCGGCGTCCGAGAAGGACGCGCGCCCGGCACAGGATGCGCTCCGTAGAGCGCAGCCCCTGCCGGGGAGACCGGACCCGGCCACTGAAGTGACTCGGGTGGGAACCTAGCGGGCTCCTCTTTCGCGCCCCGCTAAAACCGCAGGGCGTGGTCGACTAGCGGCCAGTCTATCAGGCGTCCGAAGCGGCAGAATGCAAGGCCCGGAGCGTACGGACTCCGTCCACCGCGTAGTCCTTGTCGACCGCCTGCAACGCGTGGATCGCCACCTGCTCGTCGTCGTGCAGCTCCAGATGCGCCCACGCCGAATTCCGGTCGAACCGGACCGCGCGGACCACCGACCAGGGCAGGTCGTAGCCGCCCACCACGTTGCGGATGTGCACACCCTCGTCGTCGGCGACGACCCGCGGCCGGCAGAACGTCAGGATGCCCAGGCCGAGCAGCAGGCCCAGCCCAATCATGGCGGCCTGGTCACCGCGCTGGAAGCTCATCCGCGCGTCCTCGAACCCGGCGTTGCCCTTCAGCCCGAAGCTGAGAACGATGAACAGGATCGCGACGGCCGCCGCCGCCGGGATCGCCACGACGCGGATCCTCTTGGGCCGGAAAGTCACAGCGGTCATCACAGCCTGCAGTTGGCGATGTCGGTGACGAGGATGGCCCGGGCGCCGAGCTCGTAGAGCTCGTCCATCACCCGGTGCACGCTGCTGCGCTGGACCATCGCCTGCACGGCGACCCAGCCCTCCCGGTGCAGCGGTGAGACAGTCGGCGACTCGATGCCGGGGGTCAGGCTGGTGGCCTGGTCGAGCAGGTCGGCGCGGACGTCGTACGCCAGCATCACGAAGTTTCGCGCGACGAGCACGCCCTGGAGGCGCCGCAGCAGCTGCGAGGCGCCGTTCGGCGTCTGCTCGCCGCGCCCGATCAGGATCGCCGAGGACCGCATGATCGGCTCGCCGATCGTGACGAGCCCCGCCTGGCGCAGCGTCGCGCCGGTCTCCACCACGTCGGCGATCAGGTCGGCCACACCGAGCCGGACCGCGTTCTCCACCGCTCCGTCCAGGCGCACGACGTCGGCCTTGAGATCGTTGTCGGTCAGGTACCGATTGACCACACCGGGGTACGCGGTCGCGATCCGCCGGCCGCCGATCTCGCCGGCGCTCGTCAGGCCACCCGCCGGGGCGGCCCAGCGGAACGTCGCGCCGCCGAAGTTCAGGTCGAGCAGCTCGGTCGCCGGAACACCGGAGTCGACGAGCAGGTCCCGGCCGGTGATGCCGAGATCCAGGTCACCGGAGCCGACGTAGGTGGCGATGTCACGCGGCCGCAGGTAGAAGAACTCGACGTTGTTGGCTTCGTCACGGCAGATCAGGTCTTTGGGGTCGGTGCGCTGGCGGTAGCCGGCGTCCCGCAACATCTGCGAGGCCGGGCCGGACAGGGTGCCTTTGTTGGGAATGGCGATGCGCAGCATCGGACGTGCTCCTTCGATCGAGGTAACGGTCAGGGGCGCCCGTCACAGATGTCGGTACACGTCCTTCAGCTCGAGTCCGGTGGCGATCATCAGGACCTGAGCCTGGTAGAGCAGCTGGGAGATCTCCTCGGCGGCGCGCTCGGGGCCCTCGTGCTCGGCCGCCATCCACGACTCGGCCGCCTCCTCGACGACCTTCTTGCCGATGAAGTGGACTCCGCGTTCGAGCGCCTCGACGGTGCCCGAACCGGGGGTCTGCTCCGCCGCCTTGCGTTGCAGCTCGGCGAACAGTTCTTCGAACGTCTTCACGAGCAACGATTGTGGCAGCTCATCACGTCTTGACGACGAACGCCCCCAGCGGTTGGGACGTCTTCTAAGCTGCCCGGCATGGTCAGCCGATTCACCCCCGTGACACTGGGCGGCGTCGCGGTCCTGTTCGCCGCCGTCACCGCCTGCTCTCCCGTTGAGGAAGACACCACCGCCGGAGCCCCCGCCTCGGCCTCCGCCGACGCCTGCGCGCCCGGCCAGCTCCACACCAAGGCACCGGGCAAGCTCACCATCGGCACCGACAACCCCGCGTACGAGCCATGGTTCAGTGACAACAAGCCGGACAACGGCAAGGGGTACGAGTCTGCCGTCGCCTACGAGGTCGCCGAGCGCCTCGGCTACCAGACCGCCAACGTGGTCTGGACCACGGTGACCTTCAACAACGCGATCGCCCCCGGCCCCAAGGCGTTCGACATCGACGTCAACCAGTTCTCGATCACCGACGAGCGCAAGGCGGCGGTGGACTTCTCCTCGCCGTACTACCTGGTGCGCCAGACGGTGATCACCACCAAGGGCTCGAAGATCGCCGGCGCGAAGTCGATCGCCGACCTGCGCGGCGCCAAGCTCGGCGCCCAGGTCGGCACCACCAGCTACCAGGCGATCACCGACCTGATCAAGCCGACCGGCAAGCCGTCGGTGTTCAACAACAACGACGACGCCAAGAAGGCCCTGGAGAACGGGACCGTCGACGGCATCGTCGTGGACCTGCCGACCGCCTTCTACATGACCGGGGCCGAGCTGGAGAACGGCGTCATCATCGGCCAGCTGCCGCAGGTCGGCGTGCCCGAGCAGTTCGGCATCGTGCTCGACAAGGGCTCGCCGCTGACCGGCTGCGTCAGCAAGGCGGTCGACCAGCTCCGTCAGGACGGCACCCTGGCCGTGCTGGAGAAGACCTGGCTCGCCGACACCGCCGGAGCACCCGAACTCCAGTGAGCCGCGTTCCATCCGCAAAGCACCACGTTGCCTCCGCCAGGCAACAGGAGCGGGTCGCCTACCGCCGCCGGCAGGCGATCCGCTCCGTCCTCCTCGCGGCGCTCTCGACCGCCGTCGTGGGGACGCTGCTCACCGTCGCGATCACCGGCGCGCCCGGGTGGGAACGGGTCAAGACCTCGTTCTTCGACCCGGATGTCGCCCGCAAATACCTGCCGGACATTCTGGACGGCCTCTGGCTCAACGTGCGGCTGCTGGTGGTGTGCGCATCGCTGGCGCTCGCGCTGGGGCTTCTGGTCGCGGTGCTGCGCACGTTGCGCGGTCCGGTCTTTTTTCCGGTACGGGCTATCGCCACCGGCTACACGTACTCGTTCCGCGGACTCCCGCTGATCATCGTGATCTACCTGTTCGCCTTCGGCATTCCCGGCCTCCGCCTGCAGGGCACCCCTGACGTGCTGGTCCTCGGTGCGGCGGCGATCATCATCACGTACGGCGCCTACCTCGCCGAGGTGTTCCGGGCCGGCATCGAGTCGGTGCACCCCAGCCAGATCGCCGCCGCCCGCTCGCTCGGACTCAGCTATCGGCAGGCGATGCGCCACGTGGTGCTGCCCCAGGCGGTACGCCGGGTCGCTCCCCCGCTGCTCAACGACACCGTGGCGCTGCAGAAGGACGTCGGCCTGATCTCCCTGGCCGGCCCGATCGACGCCATCCGGGCCGCCCAGATCGGTGTCGCCGAGACCGGCAACTTCACCCCGTACGTGGTGGCCGGTGTGCTCTTCGTCCTGCTCGCCCTGCCGCTCATCGCGGTCACCGACTGGGTGACCCTGCGCGCGGCCCGCCGCCAGAACGCGGGGTCCTGATGCTGCTGTCCTGCGACGGCGTCCACAAGTCGTTCGGCGACCACGCGATCCTCGACGGCCTGGACCTGGACGTCGACGAGCACGAGGTGGTCGCCCTGATCGGCGCCTCCGGCTCGGGCAAATCCACCCTGCTGCGCTGCGTCAACCTGCTCGAACAGATCGACGACGGCACCATCACGCTCGACGGTGACGAGATCACCGACCCCAGGGCAGACCCGGATCGGGTACGCCAGAAGATCGGGCTGGTCTTCCAGGCGTACAACCTGTTCCCGCACATGACCGTGCTGGACAACATCACGCTCGCCCCGACCCGCGTCCACAAGCGGCCCGCCGCACAGGCGAAGGAGCAGGCGCTGACCTGGCTGGACCGGGTCGGGCTGGCCGGCAAGGCCGACGCCTACCCGGACCGGCTCTCCGGTGGCCAGCAGCAGCGGGTCGCCATCGTCCGCGCCCTGGTGAACAACCCGCGGCTGCTACTGCTCGACGAGGTCACGTCGGCGCTCGACCCGGAACTGGTCGGCGAGGTGCTCACCATGATCCGCGACCTCAAGGGCGAGGGCATGACGATGGTGCTGGCCACCCACGAGATGGGCTTCGCCAAGCAGGTGGCCGACCGGGTCGCCTTCCTCGACGGCGGCCGGGTCCTCGAGCAGGGCCCGCCAGCCCAGGTCCTCGGCGACCCCACCGAACCCCGAACCCGCCAATTCCTCTCCCGAATAATCGAAGCCGGCCGCCTCTAACCCACCCCAAACCCGACCAGCTGGCCTTAAGCGGGCCCCCGCGCCCGAAAAGCCCCGCCGAGCGCCAGCCGAGTTGACCGGCTGGGCGTGAGCGGGGCCCCCACGCCCGAAAAGCCCCGCTGAGAGCCAGCCGAGTTGACCGGCTGGGCGTGAGCGGGGCCCCCACGCCCGAAAAGCCCCGCTGAGAGCCAGCCGAGCTGACCGGCTGGCCGTGAGCGGGGCCCCCGCGCCCGAAAAGCCCCGCTGAGAGCCAGCTGGGGGTGGGGTGAGGTCTCGCGGCAGGTCAGCCCGGCGGGCGCGGCAGAGCCTGGAGTGGGCAGCCGGCTCGCGTGGACGGTGGAGAGCTTTGCGTCGACCGTACGAGAAAAAGATCTTGACTGTGGGTTTCGATCTTGCGATTTGAAGACGCGACGGAACGCGACGGATGCGACGGAACGCGACGGAATGCGACGGAAGACGGTCTTGAGTTTGCTGCTGAACTAGGCTTTTTGGACTTCGCGGATGGAGAGGGCGGCGTCTAGGACGGCTACTGTGCTTTGCCAGCCCTTGTCTTCGATGGAGTCCTCCAGGCCGGCGCGATCGCGCGCCTGGCCGAGGCTCCCGACGGTGAGCACGCCGTGTGCGACTGGTGTGCCCTCGTCGAGGGCGACCCGGGTGAGGCCGGTGGTGACCGCCTCGCAGACGTATTCGAAGTGCTGCGTCTCGCCCTTGATCACGACGCCGAGGGCGACCACGGCGTCGTATTTGCGGGCCATCGCCTGGGCGACCACCGGGAGTTCGACGGAGCCGGCCACCCGGGTGACGAAGACCTCGCGGACGCCGCACGCCTCGGCTGCGGCTCTCGCCCGCTCGATCATGTGGTCGACGAGGTCGCTGTGCCAGCGGGAGCCGACGATGCCGAGCCTGAGCCCGGCAGCGTCGACGGTCTGCATGTGCGGATCACCGAAGCCGGCCATGTAAGTCCCCCTTTTTCGTCATTGTTCCCTCTCGGGAGGGAAGAGTCAGCCCAACGCCTCGAACAGGTGGCCCATTCTGTCGCGCTTGGTCCGCAGGTACCGCACGTTCTCGGGGTGCAGCCGCACCGGCAGCGACTCACGGCCGGTGACGGTCAGCCCGTACCCCTCCAGGCCGGCCCGCTTGGCCGGGTTGTTCGTGAGCAGCCGCATCGAGCGCACGCCCAGGTCGTAGAGGATCTGCGCGCCGGTTCCGTAGTCGCGGGCGTCGGCCGGCAGGCCCAGTTCGAGGTTCGCGTCCACCGTGTCGAAACCGCGGTCCTGCAGCTGGTACGCCTGCAACTTGTGCAACAGCCCGATACCGCGCCCCTCATGCCCGCGCATGTAGAGCACCACACCGCGCCCCGCCTCGGCGACCCGTTCCAGGGCCGCGTCGAGCTGTGGGCCGCAGTCGCAGCGCTTGGAGCCGAAGACGTCACCGGTGAGGCACTCGGAGTGCACCCGGACCAGCACGTCCGCGCCGTCGCCGAGGTCACCGAAGACCAGCGCGACGTGCTCGCCCTCGTCCGCCGCGGTGCGGTAGCCGACAGCGGTGAAGACGCCGTGCTCGGTGGGCATCTTCGTCTCGACGACCCGCTCGATCCGGCTGCTGTCCTCCCGCTCGCGCAGGTAGGTGACCAGGTCGGCGATGGTGATCAGCACCAGGTCGTGCTCGGCGGCGAACTTCTCCAGGTCGGGGCGGCGCTGCATGGTGCCGTCGTCGTTGACCATCTCGCAGAGGACACCGGCGGCCCGGCCGCCGGCGAGGACCGCCAGGTCGACCGACGCCTCGGTGTGCCCGGGGCGGCGCAGCACCCCGCCGGAACGGGCCCGCAGCGGCACGATGTGCCCGGGGCGGGACAGGTCGCTCGGCTGGGTCTCCGCGGAGGCGAGCAGGCTGATGGTCCGTGCCCGGTCGGCGGCCGAGATGCCGGTGCTCACGCCGGTGCGGGCGTCGACGGTGACGGCGTAGGCGGTACCCCTGGCGTCCTGGTTCGTGTGGTACATCGGTGGCAGTTCGAGGCGGTCGGCCTCGGCCTCCGGGATCGCCACGCAGATGTAGCCGGACGTGTAGCGGACCATGAAGGCGACCAGTTCCTGGGTGGCGTGCTCGGCCGCGAAGATGAGGTCGCCCTCGTTCTCGCGGTCCTCGTCGTCCACCACGATGACCGGCCGGCCGGCCTTGATCGCGGCGATGGCACGCTCGATGCTCTCAGACATTTCGGCTCCCCAGCATCTTCTCGACGTACTTGGCGATCACGTCGACCTCGAGGTTGACCGGTTCGCCGATGCCCTTGCTCCCCAGCACGGTGTGCTTGGAGGTGGCCGGGATCATCCCGACCGAGAAGGTGTCCTCGGTGACCTCCATGACGGTCAGCGACACACCGTCAACGGTGATCGAACCCTTCTCCACCACGTATTTCGCGAGGTCGGCGGGGAGCGAGAAGCGCACCACCTCCCACTGGTCGGCCGGCTCGCGCGCGACGATCGTCGCGACGCCGTCGACATGGCCCTGGACCAGGTGACCGCCGAGGCGGCTGCCGACGGTGGCGGCCCGCTCCAGGTTGACGTTGCTGCCGGTCCGGAGCGCTCCGAGCGAGGAGCGGCGCAGCGTCTCACCCATCACGTCGGCGGTGAACACGCCGTCGACGTTGTCGATCACGGTGAGACAGACGCCGTTGACCGAGATCGAGTCGCCGTCGCGGGCGTCCGACGTGACGAGCGGGCCGCGTACCGCGATGACCGCGGAGTCGGCGGCGCCCTCCGTCAGGCGGACGATTTCACCGAGTTCCTCGACGATGCCTGTGAACATTTCGGGAATCCTTCTTCCGCTTATGGGTGGTGGGCGGGGTGGTCGGAAGGCTTGGGCCGCAGGTTTGCGGTGAAACGCAGGTCGCCGCCGATCTGCGCGATGTCGGTGAAGTCCAGCTCGATCGCGTCGGCGATCGTTTCCACACCCGCGTCGACGAGGGCGGCGCGCCCCGAGCCGAGCAGTTTCGGTGCCACATAGCCGACCACGCGATCGATCAGCCCGGCCGCCAGGAACGCGCCGGCCAGCGTGGGGCCGCCCTCCAGGAGCACGTTGCGGATGCCGCGGGCATACAGGCCGGTGAGCAGGGCGATCAGGTCGACCCGGCCTTCCGGCCCGGCGCCGGCGGCGGCCGCGGTGACGATCCAGGTGGGTGCGGCCGCGTCTCGCACCCGGGCGTTTTCGGGGGTACGGCCGGACGAGTCGACAACGACCCGGAGTGGTTGCTTGATCGCCAGCGTGCCGTCCCGAAGGTCACGGACGGTCAGCTGTGGGTCGTCGGCGAGCACCGTCCCGACGCCGACGACGATCGCGTCCACCGTGCTGCGCAGCACGTGCACGTCGGTACGCGACTCGGCCGAGGAGATCCACTGGCTGGTCTTGTCCGCCGCGGCCGAACGCCCGTCCAGGGTGGCGGCGAACTTCCAGGTCACGAACGGCCGGCCCCGGCGCACCGCGGTCAGCCAGGCGACGTTGCCGAGCTCGGCCTCCTGACGGCGCACCCCGGTCGCCACCTGCAGGCCCGCGGCCCGCATCGTGGCCGCCCCGCCGGCCGCCACCGGTGTCGGGTCGTCGACGGCGATCACCACCCGGCGCACCCCGGCGGCGATCAGCGCCTCCGAGCACGGGCCGGTCCGGCCGGTGTGGTTGCACGGTTCGAGGGTGACGACGCAGGTGCCGCCCCGCGCCAGCTCACCGGCCTGCGCCAGGGCGACGATCTCGGCGTGCGGGCCGCCCGCGTAGGCGTGGAAGCCCTCGCCCACCACCTCGCCGTCGGGCCCGAGCAGCAGGCAGCCGACGACCGGGTTCGGGCTGGTCGTGCCGAGGCCCCGGCCGGCCAGCGCAATCGCGCGGCGCATCGCCTCGTCCTCGGTCACCATCGTGGTCCTCTCGCGCGGCACGGTCACGCGCGGAGGGGTTGGGAGATAACGCCGGGAACCGGGCACAAGGGTACGCTTCGCGCACCCCGGAGATGATCGGGCCACGAGGGCACGACCGTCCGATTCCGCGCGCTGTCTCCCATCCGGACTGTCTGATCGAGCGGCTCGCCGCCTGATCAACCGTCGGCCCCGGATTCTCACCAGGTCCACCGTCCGCCGAAGGGTATCGACGTCCGGGTCGCGGGCTTACCGATGCTTGCGCGTCGGATCACCGCCGGTTCGGAATTTCACCGAGTCCCGCCAGCGCGTGGTGGGTCAACCCCGAGTCTTGCACGCGCCGGCGGATTTGCCACCAGGAGGGCGAGCTACTTCACATCCGGCTGTCTGACCATGGCTGCGACCAGGGCGGCAGCATTCTCCAGCTCGTTAACAGTGTTGTAGTAGTGCGGAGAGAATCGCACCATCGGGTGCACATCGCGGAACTCGTTGTCGAACTGGTTGTCCAACGGCTCGGTGGCGGTGACGTTGACACCGGCAGCCGCCAGGCGGGTCACCACCTCGTCCGCCGGGACCCCCTGGACCTTCGCGGTCACGATCGCGCAGCGCACTTCGCCGAGGTCGTAAGTGGTCACGCCCGGGATGTCGTCGAGCAGGCCGCGCATCCGGGCACCGAGTTCGACGGTGCGCTCGCCGATCTCTTCCAGACCGAGATCCAGGGCTTGGCGTACGGCCACCGCCAGCCCGATCGTGTTGACGTAACTGTTCTCCCAGGTCTCGAACCGGCGGGCTCCCGGCACCCAGGTGAAGCCGCGCGCGCCGTCCCACTCCGCCGAGCGGATCTCGGCCACGTGCGGATCCAGGTTGTCCAGGAACGAGTCGCGTACCCAGAGGAAGCCGGTGCCCCGCGGTCCGCGCAGGAACTTGCGGCCGGTGCCGCAGAGCATGTCGCAGCCGATCGCCCGCACGTCGACCGGGAACTGGCCCGCCGACTGGGTGGCGTCCAGCAGATAGGGCACGCCCGCCGCCCGGGCGACCCGGCCCACCTCGGCCGCCGGGTTCACCAGCCCACCGGAGGTCGGCACGTGGGAGAGCCCGACCAGCCGGGTCCGGTCGTCGATCAGGCCGGCCAGCGCGACCGTGTCCACCTGCCCGTACTCGTCGTTCGGCACCACCACGACCTCGGCGCCGGTGCGGCGGGCCACCTGGAGGTAGGCCAGGACGTTGCTGCCGTACTCCGAGCGGCTGGTGAGGATCCGGTCGCCGGGACCGAGCCGCAGCGAGTAGAACGCGGCCTGCCACGCGTGGGTGGCGTTGTCGAACAGGGCGATCTCGCCGGGGCGCCCGCCGAGCAGTTCGGCCAGTGCGGCGTACGCGTCGTCGATCTGCTCCTGGGCGGCGCCCGCGGCCTCGTAGCCGCCGATCTCGGCCTCGGCCCGCAGCTGCCGGAGCATCGCCTCGATCGTGGGCTGCGACATCAGGGCCGCGCCCGCGTTGTTCAGGTGGTTGCGGTGCTTGCAGCCGGGCGTGATCGCGCGCAGTGCGGCAACATCCATCACCGCACCCTGCCACGCCCGGCGCGGATTCGCAGCGGTAGTAGACAGTGTCTACGCCGACTGGTAGACACTGTCCATGCCCGCTGACGACGACTTGCAGGCGAGGCTCGTCCGGGTGGGTGCGGAGCTTCTGCGTACCGAAAGCCCTGATGCTCTGTCGTTGCGCGAGATCGCCCGGCGCGCCGGGGTCTCCCACGGCGCACCCCGCCGCTACTTCCCCACCCACCTGTCGCTGCTCTCGGCCATCGCCCGCTCCGGCTTCGGCGACCTGTCCCGCGACATCGCCGGCGCCATCGCGCGCACGCCGGCCGACCCCCGGTCCCGGATCACCGCGCTCGCTCACGCCTACGTCAGCTTCGCCGAGACGAACCGGAGCATGTTCGAGCTGATGTTCCGCCACGACCTGCTGCAGAGCGGCTACCTCGGCCTGCGCCAGGCCGGCCTGCCCCTGTTCCGGCTGCTCGTCGACCTGATCGCCGAGGCCCGCCCACGCTCCGAACAGCCACCCGAGATCACCGCCGGCGCACTGTGGTCCGCCCTGCACGGCATGGCGCAGCTGCGCAACTGGGGCAGCCTGCAACTCGCCACCGGCGCCACCGACCCGGCCCCGTTCCTCGATGCCATCCTCACCGCCCACCTGGGAGACACCGCATGAAACCGCCGCTGTACGCGCTGACCGACCGCACCCTCGGCGCACTGGCCCGCACGGTGTGGCGCCCAGCCGTCACCGGCCTGGAGAACATCCCGGCCGGCACCGGCGCCATCATCTGCCCCAACCATCTCTCGATCGGCGACCAGTTCTTCCTGGGCATCACGACACCGCGCCACATCGCCTTCTGGGCCAAGGCGGAGTACTTCAAGGCCACCGGCGTGCGCGGCGGGCTCACCCGCCGGGTGGTCACCGGGATGGGCGCCATCCCCGTCGAGCGGGGCGGCGGCCGCGCGGTCCTCACCGCCTTCGCCGCCGCCGAACCGATCCTGCGCTCCGGCGGCCTGGTCGCCGTCTTCCCGGAGGGCACCCGCTCCCCCGACGGCCGCCTCTACCGCGGCCGCACCGGAGCCGTACGCCTCGCGGCCCAGGCCGGCGTGCCGCTGATCCCGGTCGGCATCCGCGGCACCCGCCCCGGCGGACCGCTGATCCGCCCGATCTCCATCACCTTCGGCGAGGCCCTGCCGACACCCGACCCGGACATCAGCCCCGCCGACGTCCGTGCCATGACCGACGACCTGGTCGCCCGGATCCAGTCGCTGAGCGGGCAGGAATACGTTCCCGCCTACGCCCGGCCGTCTACTCCGCCTACGCCGTCTACTCCGCCTCACTCCGGCGACGATCGATAGCCACGTACGACCCCGGCTGGGACTTGGCGACCTTCTTCATCTCGGACGCGACGGCGATCACCACACGGGGGTCGGTGAACCGGCGCCCGTCGGCCGTGGCCTGCGCGACACCGATCGACAACGTGACCAGGGCGGCCTTCTGCTTGTTGCCCCGCCGATCGGGAACCTCGATGTAACCGCGCTGCGCGTCCTGAGGCTCGTAGAGCCGGTCGGCTGCCTGCTCGAAGTCGGTGACGGTGCGCTTGGTCAGCGGCAGGACCTGGTCCGGCGCACAGATGAAAACGAAGTCGTCGCCACCGATGTGACCGAGGAAGATCGACGGCTTCCCGGTCTTGCCCGCCGCTCGCTGCAGGCTACGGGCCAGCGCCGTGATGAACTCGTCACCGCGGTCGAACCCGTAGACGTCGTTCACGCTCTTGAACCGGTCGACGTCGATGTAGCCCACCGAGTAGTCGCCGCCGGCCCGCATCCGGTCGCTGATCTCCCGCCGGACCCGGGCGTTACCCGGCAGCCCGGTCAGCGGCGACACCTCGCGGAACTCCTTGTTGCGCCGCAGTGTGGTGTCGACCCGGGCCATCAGCTCCTCGGTGTCGAACGGCTTGACCAGGTAGTCGTCGGCGCCCGCCTTGAAACCGAGAACCTTGTCCACGGTCATCGACTTGGCGGTCAGCATGATCACCGGCAGTGCCGACAGCAGCGGGTCGGCCCGCAACTGCTGGATCAGCTTCACGCCGTCCATCCGCGGCATCATCCAGTCGACGATCGCCAGGTCGGGCCGGCGCGTCAGCGTCTCCATCAGCTCGAGCGCCTCCTGGCCGTCCTTGGCCCGGATCACCTCGTAACCCTGCATCTGGAGGTTGAACTCGACGAAGCTGGCGATGTCCTTGTCGTCGTCGACCACCATGATCAAGTCGGGACCCGGTTCGGGCTCCAGCTCCAGAGGGTCCACATCGGGTTGCGGCTCAGCCGTGCTCATCGCACCTTCCTGGACTACGCCGGGGCATGAATTCCGATGATGGGCCCGAACCCGGTGGTCACGCCACCCCCATTTTGGCGGCGGCAAGAGCCCGAAGCTTCTGTACGGCCTTCGCCGGGTCCTCGGCGCCGTAGACCGCGGTGCCCGCGACGAACGCGTCGGCACCCGCCTCAGCAGCCTGTTCGATGGTGTCGGCCGCGATGCCGCCGTCCACCTCGATGCGGACCTGCAGGTCGTTCACCGCGATCCGGCGGCGCACGTCACGCACCTTCTGCAGCATCTCCGGCATGAACGCCTGACCACCGAAGCCGGCCTTGATCGTCATGATCAGGACGGTGTCGAGGTACGGAAGCAACTCCAGGTACGGCTCGACAGGCGTGTCCCGGTCGATCGCCAGGCCCGCCTTGGCACCCGCCGCACGCAGCGTCCTGGCCAGCTCCACCGGGTCGTCACAGGCCTCGGCGTGGAACGTGACGTTGTAGGCGCCCGCCTCGGCATAACTCGGGGCCCACCGCTGCGGGTCGGTGATCATCAGGTGCACGTCGAACGGGATGTTCGTCGCCTTGCGCAGGCTCTGCACCACCGGCAGGCCGATCGTGAGGTTCGGAACGAAATGGTTGTCCATGACATCCACGTGCACCCAGTCGGCGGCACCCTCGATGGCGCGGACCTCGTCACCCAGACGGGAGAAGTCCGAGGCGAGGATGCTGGGCGCGATGATCGGCGTCGGTTCCACGGCTGAAGTGTATGACCTGCGGTCTGTGCGCCGGTCCCGCCCTGACTAGGATCACCCGCCATGCCCAGCAACTCCGTCCCGCGTACCGGTGGGCGACTCGCGCTCATCGACGGCCTGCGCCTGATCGCCGCCCTGGCCGTGGCGATGTATCACTTCACCGGATACGTGCCCGGGGTCGAGGACACCTGGGGAGTCCGCCCGGAGACCGCCTTCCCGGTGCTGCACCAGGCCAGCCAGTACGGCTGGCTGGGCGTCGAGCTGTTCTTCATGATCAGTGGCTTCGTCATCTGCATGAGCAGCTGGGGCCGCACGACAGGGGCGTTCTTCCGGTCCCGCATCGTCCGGCTCTTCCCCGCCTACTGGGCCGCCATCCTGATCACCACGGCGGTCCTGACCGTCTGGCCGACGGTCCGCGACCACCCCCGCTGGTACGAGATCCTGCTCAACTTCACCATGCTCCAGGGCGCGATCGACGCCCCCCGGGTGGACGCCGTCTACTGGACCCTGTGGAGCGAGGCGCTCTTCTACACGCTGTTCTCGGTGGTGGTCTGGCGCGGGCTCACGCTGCGCAGCACGATCATCTTCGGGTACGCCTGGCTGTTCACCTCGATGCTCGCCGCGGAAGCGGAGATCCCGCTGCTCAAGGTGCTCCTCCAGCCGGAGTACGCCCCGTTCTTCGTGGCGGGTATCGCCCTCTACCTGATCCACCGGTTCGGGTCGGACATCCTGCTGTGGGGGCTGCTCGGGGCGTCGTTCGTGCTCGCGCAGTACTGGACCGCCCGGAGGGTGCTGCACGTCGGGTCGAAGATCGACGCGGAGCTGTTGCCCAAGGTGGGTGCGGTTCTTGTGACCGGGTTCTTCTTGGTGTTGCTGGTGATCGCGCTGGGGTGGACGGATCGGATCCAGTGGCGGTGGCTGACCACGGCTGGGCTGTTGACCTATCCGTTCTATCTGCTGCACGAGTACGTCGGGTGGACGGTTGTTCACGGCGTTCGGGACATGGCGCCGCGGCCGGTGGTGCTGGTGGCGGTTACGGCGTTCATGCTGGTGGCGGCTTATCTGCTGCATCGGGTGATCGAGAAGCCGGTGGCGCGGGTGTTGCGGCGGAAGCTGGAGCAGGCGTCTGTTGATCTCCGTCGCGGTGATCCCTCGGCTCCTCCGGCTTCCCCGGCTTCCCCGGCCCCTCCGGCTTCCCCGGCCCCTCCAGCTTCGGCGCCGATCCCTGCGCAGGCTGCGCCCACGCCTTGACGCCGAAGGCCGGGCCCCATTCGGGCCCGGCCTTTTTCGTCAGCTCGCGGCTTTGCTCAGCTTGTGCGGCGCAGTACCGCCAGGAACATCGCGTCAGTGCCGTGCCGGTGCGGCCACAACTGCACCGTCGGCCCCGCGCCCAGCCCCGGCATCCCCGGCGGCAGCAGCGGCCGGGCGTCCACGAAGTCGACCTCGACGCCGCTGCGCCGGGCACCCTCGCTGACCGTCACCTGGGTCTCCACCATGTGCGGGGAGCACGTCACATAAGCCACCACGCCACCCGGGCGGACCGCTCGCAACGCTGCCACTAGCAGCTCCCGCTGCAACTTCGTCAGCGGCGGCAGGTCGGCCGGCGTCCGCCGCCAGCGCGACTCCGGCCGGCGGCGCAGCGAACCCAGCCCGGTGCACGGCGCGTCAACCAGCACCCGGTCGAACGCCTCCTCCGGCAGGTCGGGGTCGCGCCCGACGGAACGCCCGTCCATCGGGAACACCGTCACCGGCATCCCCTCGGTCGCCTGCTCCACCAGCCGGGCCCGGTGCTCCGCCACCTCGACAGCGGTGACCTCCGCACCCCGGCCCGCGGCGATCGCGCCCATCAGGCCGGTCTTGCCGCCCGGGCCCGCGCACAGGTCGAGCCAGCGGGTGTCCCGGCCCTCGATCGGCGCGGCCAGCAGCGCGGCCGCCACCAGCTGCGAACCCTCGTCCTGCACGTGCGCCCGGCCCTGCCGGATCGACGCCAGGTTGCGGGGCGCGCCGCCGTTCAGATAGACCGCGTACGGCGAGAACGCCCCGGGAACGCCGTCCGCCTCGTCCGCCAGGTCGACCGCGTCGACCCGGCCCGGACGGGCGCACAGGTGCACGGTGGGCGGCTGGTTGTCCTCGATGAGCAGCCGCGCGGTCTCCTCCAGGTCGCCGCCGAGCGCCTCCGAGAACGACCGGATGATCCACTCAGGGTGGTGGTGCATCACCGAGAGGTTCGCGATCGGGTCGTTCTCGTAGTCCGGGGCGACCTGCTCCAGCCAGGCGTCGAGCGTCGTCTCGGAGATCGTGCGCATCACCGCGTTGGCGAACCCGGCCGCGCCCGGCGCCACCGAACGCACCAGGTCGACCGTCTGGTTCACCGCGGCGTGCGCCGGAACCCGGGTGTAGAGCAGCTGGTACGCGCCGAGCCGCAGCGCGTCCCGGGCCGGCGGGTCGATCCGGGCGACCTCACGCCCGGCGGCCGCGGCGACGATCAGGTCCAGGGTGCCGAGGGCACGCAGAGTCCCGTACGTCAGCTCGGTCGCGAACGCCGCATCCCGCCCGTGCAGGCCCATCCCGTCGAGGATCTCGGAGAGGACCAGGTTCGCGTACGCGTCGTCGCGGTGCACGGCAGCGATGGCCTCGTACGCCGCCTGCCGCGCCGGATCCGACGGCGGGCGACCGGCGCGCGGGGCCCGGCCACTGCGATCGTCCCGGGAGTACCCCGGTCCGCCCGGCCGGCTCGGGCGGCCGCTGCCGTGTGGCCGCGAAGCCCTGTGCTCGGTCACGCCAGTTTCTCCCCTGCTTCGATTCGCATGCCGCGCGCCCAGTCGGTGGCGGACATCGGTTTCTTCCCGGCGGCACGCACCTCACCCAGCATCACCGGGGTGGTGGCCGTACCAGCCAATACCTGCTTGCGCTCCACCAGCAGCTCGCCCGGCTTCAGGTGCGGGGCGTTGGCAACCGGCCGCACCGGACCCAGCTTGAGCCGCTCGTCGCGCAGCGTCGTCCAGGCGCCCGGCGCCGGCGTGCACGCGCGGATCCGCCGGTCCACCGCGAACGCCGGATCGTCCCAGCGGACCCGGGCGTCGTCGGCGGTCAGCTTCGGCGCGAACGAGATCCCGTCGGCCGGCTGCGGATGTGCCCGGGCGGTACCCGCTTCGATGGCGTCGAGCACCGCGACGAGCAAGCCCGCACCCTCCACGGCCAGCCGGTCGAGCAGGTCACCGGAGGTGTCGTTGAACCGGATCTGGTCGGTCAGCGTCCCGTAGACCGGACCGGTGTCGAGGCCGGCCTCCAGCTCGAAGACGCTGGCGCCGGTCACCTCGTCACCGTGCAGAACGGCGTGCTGCACGGGCGCCGCACCGCGCCAGGCGGGCAGCAGCGAGAAGTGCAGGTTCACCCAGCCGCGCTTCGGGATCTCCAGGGCGGACGGCGGGACCAGAGCGCCGTACGCCACCACCGGCACACAGTCGGGCGCCAGCGCACGCAGACGCTCCTGGAACTCGGGGTCGCGCGGCTTCTCCGGCGTGAGCACCTCGATGCCACGCTCGTCGGCCCACGCACCGGCCGGCGAGCGGACCAGTTTGCGGCCCCGGCCGGCGGGCGCGTCGGGCCGGGTGACGACGGCGAGCAACTCGTGTCCGGAGGCGGCGATCGCGTCCAGGCTGGGCAACGCCACGGCGGGCGTCCCGGCGAAGATCAGGCGCACCCGATCACCGGCCCAGACCGAAGATGCCCCGGCCGTGCGGGCTCTCCTTGACCGTTGGCGGCTTGGCCGCGTCGTACCACTCGGCCGTACGGATCTGCTTCATCGCGTCCTTGCGGGCCGCGGCGTCCAGCCGGTCCAGGAAGAGCACCCCGTCGAGGTGGTCGGTCTCGTGCTGCACACAACGAGCCATCAAACCGGTCCCGACCAGCTGGACCGGGTCACCGTGCTCGTTGAAGCCGTTCGCCACGACGTTCTGCCGGCGCTTGGTGTCGATGTAGATGCCCGGGATGGAGAGGCAGCCCTCAGGACCGTCCTGCTCCTCCTCGTCCGGGAAGGAGAGCACCGGGTTGACGATGTGCCCGACCACGTCGTCCACGTCGAACGTGAACACCCGCAGGCCAACACCGAGCTGCGGTGCGGCCAGGCCCGCGCCGCCCTCGTCCTGCATGGTCTCGATCAGGTCCTTGACCAGGTTGCGCAGTTCCTTGTCGAAGTCGACGACAGTATCGGCCGGCGTGCGCAGCACCGGATCACCGAAGAGGCGGATGGGCTGGACGGTCACTCGGCAATACTCCTGATTCTCGGAAACGGCACCCGCCCAGTCTACGGAGTCGTCATCCCCGCCACGGAGTGGCAAGGAGCCGCCAGCGTCGCCACGAAGCCGCGATCCGTCAGAACAGGTCGGCCGGGTCCACCTGCACACGCACCGACGACGCCGCCTTACGAGCACTGCGCACCCCGGCCGCCTCGTGCAACGCGTGCGCCAGGGCGGCCGCACCGGACCGGGACACCCGCAACAGCATCCGCTCCTGCTCGTCAGCGGCCGGAACCGGCCCCAGCACCTCCACCCCGTCCGGCAGCCGCGCCAGCGACAACAACTCGGCGACGGCCTCCGCCTGCCCCGTGACACTCGCCATCCGAGACGCCGGCGGAAAGCCGAGCTCCCGACGTTCGGCCAGCTCACGAGCGGCGAACCAGCCCGGATCCCAGCGCAGCAACGCCTGCACGGGCGCCAGGCCACCATCGGCCACCACGACCACCCGCCCACCGTCCGGCGCGGACCGGGCCAGCGCCGCCGCGTTCAGCCAGCGCCGCATGGTCTCCTCGGCGGCCCGCAGATCGGCCCGGCTCAGCAGTGCCCACGAGTCCAGGAGCAGCACCGCGCCGTACCCCCGCTCGGCGACCGGCTCGGCCCCCGGCGTCGCGACCACCACGCTCGCCTCACCCGGCACCGTGTCCAAAATCTCGTCCCGGCCCGATGTGCGCACCGGCACACCGGGAAAAGCCCGGCCCAGTTCCTCCGCCGTGCGTTTGGCACCGGTCACCGACGCGCGCAGCCGTCGTTCCCCGCAGGCGGGACACGCGTACGCCGCCGCCGCCCGCCCACACCAATGACACATCGGCACATCCCGCGCACCCTGCAACCCCAGCGGCCCCGAACAGTGCGGGCACCGCGCCGGCGTACGGCACTCGGCACACGCCACCGACGGCAGATAACCCCGCCGCGGCACCTGCACCAGCACCGGGTGCCCGGCCTGCAACGCCTGCCGCGCCGTCTGCCACGCCAGGCTGGGCAGCCGGGCGCTGACCGCACCGGGGTCACGAGCCAGTTGCGGGTCGTCCCCGGTCGGCGCGATGGCCGGCGATCGCCGCCGCAACACCGCCCGGGCCGCGACGATCTCCTTCGCCCAGCCGGTCTCCAGAAGCAACTGCCCCTCACCGGTACGCGCGAACCCGCACACCAGAGCCCCGCACTCCCCCAGCTGAGCCCTGGTCAGCAGGACATCCCGCGCGTGCGGGTAGGGCGACCGCGGCTCGGAATGCAGGTCGTCCCCGTCGTCCCAGATCACCACGAGCCCCAGTTTCGGCGCGGGCGCCCACATCGCCGCCCGGGTCCCGACGACCACCGGCACGTGGTGCCGGCTGGCCGCCAGGAACCGCCGGTAGCGCTCGGCGGGCCCGAGTGCCGCATTCAGCGCGACGTGCCGTCCCTCTCCGAGCACGGTACCCAGCGCCCGGTCCACCCGGTCCAGATCCCGCGCGTCGGCGACCACGATGACCACACCGCGCCCGCCCCGCACGGTGGCTGCCGCGGCCTCGGCGATCCGGGCGGCCCAGTCCTCCCCCGGGAGCGCCGACCAGACGGCCCGGGCTGGGCGGCCGTCCTCCAGCGCCCGCAGATATCCGGGCCCGGTCTCATACGAGTCCCACCCACCGGGCGCGGGCGGCGGCGGACCCGGCTCGGCAACCTCAGGCAGACCCGGCTCGGCAACCTCAGGCAGACCCGGCTCGGCAACCTCAGGCGGACCCGGCTCGGCAACCTCAGGCGGACCCGGCTCGGCAACCTCAGGCGGGCTCGGATCGGCGGCCGCAGGGCTGGTCGTCTTGGCGCTCTGGGACTCCACGCGGGCGTGCCGGGGCGGCACCGCCAGTCGCAGCACGTCGGACAGGTTGCCCGCGTAACGGTCGGCGATCGCTCTCGCCAGCCGGGCCACCTCCGGATCGAGCACCCGCTCCGGCGACACGACCTTCTCCAGGAACGCCAGCTTGCCGACGTGCTCCGAACTCTCCACCCGCTCCAGCAGGAACCCGCTCACCAACTGCCCGGCGAACCGGACCTTCACCCGGACCCCGGCCTGCGCAGCCTCGTCATCAGTCGTGGAGACCAGATAGTCGAACGGCCGGTCCAGGTGCGCCAGCGACACATCCACGCACACCCGGGCGACGGGCAGCCGCTCCGCCGGCTCCCGTTCGCTGCGCGTTCCCTTGGTTCCCATCGCCGAACATTCTGCCCGCCCCCTCCGACACTTCCCGCCCGCGCGCCGCCCCGAACCGGATCTTGGGCGATCAACCACCCGATGACGTGGCAGATCACCCAAGATCCCGGGGTCGAGCCGCCGGCGCCGCCGTAGGTCGCTGACGCCATGGCAGCGCGAGCCGGCGAGCGGGCCGGCCACTTCAGTGAGCCAGGCAGCTGACCCGCTCATTCACCAGGTCGATCTCCACCACATCCGGGAAGCGCAACTCCGACCAGAACCCCGCCGGATCCGGGTCCAGCTGATAGCGACTGGCCATCCACACCGTCGGAGCCAGCCCGTGGGTGCCGAGAACCAGCGTGCACCCCCGCGACGCCGCATCGGCCGCATGCCGGACCACAGCCGCGTCGAAGCGGGCGACCACCGAGGCCTGGGGTTCCCAGCCGTCGGGGCAGGTGCCGCCGGCGTACGCGAGGGCCGCCGCGTGGTACTCCTGCTCGTTGCTGAACCAGACGTGCGGCCGGTGCACCTCGGCGAGGTCGGCGTCGGTGACCACGCGCTGGGCGCCGGCGATCTCCTGCATCGTCTGGGCGGCCTTGGGCTCGGTGCTGGAGACGTAGTAGGCCGGGTGGCTCACGTGCAGCCGCAGCAACCGGGAGGCGACGCGGCTGCCCCAGGCCAGGGGCCATCGGTCCGCGGGGACGTCGGGATCGACCGTCGGCATCGCGTGGCGGACGATGATCACCCGCTCGCCCTGAACAGCCGTCATCGCCGAAGAGTAGCCGCCGGAACCACCCGAGAGTCTCATGCGAACAAACACGCAAACGACACCCAAGGAGATCAAGGACGGCGAGATCAAGGACGGCGAGATCAAGGACGGCGAGATCAAGCACGACGGGATCAAGCACGACGGGATCAAGCAAAGGGCCGGCGCCGCGAGAATCCGCGACACCGGCCCCGAAAACCTCAGGAAGCGGCGTTCTTCAGGTCCTGAGCACGATCCGTGCTCTCCCACCGCAGGTCCGGGAGTTCCCGGCCGAAGTGGCCGTACGCAGCCGTCTGCTGGTAGATCGGGCGCAGCAGATCCAGGTCGCGGATGATCGCGGCGGGGCGCAGGTCGAAGACCTCCTTGATCGCCGCCTCGATCCGCTCGACCGGCACGTTCTCGGTGCCGAACGTCTCGACGAACAGCGAGACCGGGTGGGCCTTGCCGATCGCGTACGCCACCTGGGTCTCGCAGCGCTCGGCGAGGCCGGCCGCCACCACGTTCTTGGCGACCCAGCGCATCGCGTACGCCGCGGAGCGGTCCACCTTGGACGGGTCCTTGCCGGAGAACGCGCCGCCGCCGTGCCGGGCGTAGCCGCCGTACGTGTCGACAATGATCTTGCGACCGGTCAGGCCGGCGTCGCCCATCGGGCCGCCGATCTCGAAGCGGCCGGTCGGGTTGACCAGCAGGCGGTAGCCATCGGTGTCGAGGTCGAGGCCTTCCAGCTCGGGGCCGATCACGTGCTCGCGCACGTCCGGGGTCAGCAGCGACTCGAGCGAGATGTCCGCGGCGTGCTGCGAGGAGACGACGACGGTGTCGAGGCGGACCGGGCGCAGACCGTCGTACTCGATGGTGACCTGGGTCTTGCCGTCGGGACGCAGGTAGGGGATGGTGCCGTCCTTGCGCGCGGCGGAGAGCCGGCGGGCCAGGCGGTGAGCGAGCGCGATCGGCAGCGGCATCAGCTCGGGGGTCTCGGAGCAGGCGAAGCCGAACATCATGCCCTGGTCGCCGGCACCCTGCGAGTCCAGAACGTGCTCGCTGTCACCGGAGCGCAGCTCGATGGCGCTGTCGACACCCTGGGCGATGTCCGGCGACTGGGAGCCGATGGAGACGCTGACGCCGCAGGAGGCGCCGTCGAAGCCCTTCTTCGACGAGTCGTAGCCGATGCCCAGGATCGTGTCGCGCACGATCTTGGGGATGTCGGCGTAGGCCTGCGTGGTGACCTCACCCGCGACGTGCACCTGGCCGGTGGTGATGAGGGTCTCCACCGCGACACGGCTGCGCGGGTCCTGCGCGAGCAGGGCGTCGAGAATGCCGTCGCTGATCTGGTCAGCGATCTTGTCCGGGTGGCCTTCCGTGACCGACTCGGAGGTGAACAGGCGGCGTGCCACGGTGCTCCTCAGATTTGTCGAATACAACGTAACGCGGAAGTGTAGTCAGCTCCGCTGGGCGTCTCGGACCTGGGCATCCAGGCGTGCCACGACGTGGTCAAAAATCCTATCGGCCACATCGTCTTTAGGGAGTTCACCGAGTGCCGTGGTGGCACCGTCGGCGCCCAGCAGGGTGACCGTGTTCCGATCTTGGCCGAACACCAGGTCCGGACCTACCTCGTTAACGACGATCAGGTCTGCACGTTTCTTCACCAGCTTGGCACGCGCGTGCTCGAGCGCGTCGTGAGTCTCCGCAGCGAACGCCACGAGAACCTGCCCGGGACGTTTCGCCGCGCCCAATTCGGCGGCGATGTCCGGGTTGGTGGTGAGGACGATCGCGGCCGGCGTACCGTCGTCGGTTTTCTTGATCTTCTGGACCGCGACCGTCTCCGGGCGGAAGTCGGCGGGCGCGGCCGCCATCACCACGACGTCCGCCGACGCCGCGGCCTCGACGGTGGCCTTACGCAGCTCCTCGGTCGTGCCCACCCGCACCAGATCGGCACCGGCCGGATCGGGCAGGCCGACGTTGGCGGCGATCAACGTCACGCGCGCACCGCGAGCCAGCGCCGACCGGGCGAGCGCGTAACCCTGCTTGCCCGAGCTCCGGTTCCCCAGGAAACGCACCGGGTCCAGCGGCTCCCGAGTGCCACCGGCAGTCACCACCACGTGCCGGCCGGCAAGATCACGATCAAGGTCAACACCCCTTCGGTGTACGCGCATCGCGTACTCGAAGATCGCAGCCGGATCCGGCAGCCGCCCCTTCCCGGTGTCCTTACCGGTGAGCCGCCCCACCGCGGGCTCGATCACGATCGCCCCGCGCTCCCGCAGCGTCGCCACGTTCGCCCGCGTCGCCGGGTTCTCCCACATCTCGGTGTGCATGGCCGGCGCGTACACGATCGGGCAGGTCGCCGTCAGCAGCGTGTTGGTGAGCAGGTCGTCGGCGATGCCGTGTGCCGCCTTCGCGAGCAGGTCAGCGGTGGCGGGAGCGACCACGACCAGTTCCGCCGCACGCCCGATCCGCACGTGCGGCACCTCGTGGGCGTCATCCCAGACCTCGGTGGCGACCGGGCGCCCGGAGAGCGCCGCCCAGGTCGGCTCGCCCACGAACTTCAGCGCGGACGCCGTCGGCACCACCCGTACGCCATGACCCGACTCGGTGAACAGGCGCAGCAACTCGCAGGCCTTGTAGGCGGCGATCCCGCCACAGACGCCCAGGACCACTTCGGCCACAGGATCACCCTCCGTCACAGAATCACCTCAGATAACAATTGATCCCGCGCCCACGATGTGGGACACGGGATCAAGGCTTACTACGCAACGTGACGATTTCGGAACTCAGATCGACGACGAAACGGCCGTGCGAAGTGCGATTTCCCCAAGGAGGCGGTACCGGCTCACGTCGCCGCGAACACAGCCCGCAACCGGGAAATCACGGGTTGTCGGTGGCCTCGGCGGTCAGCAGGCCGGCGTTGATCTCACGCATGGCGATGGAGAGCGGCTTCTCCTGCGGCGTGGTCTCGACCAGCGGGCCGACATACTCGAGGAGGCCCTCACCGAGCTGGCTGTAGTAGGCGTTGACCTGGCGGGCGCGCTTGGCCGCGAAGATCACCAGCGAGTACTTCGACGAGGTCTTGTCGAGCAGCTCGTCGATAGGCGGGTTGGTGATTCCTTCGGGGTTCGCGATGGTTCCCACTGTGGTGAATTCCTTAATGCTCGACTGTTGGTGCTCGACAACTGTTGGTGCTCGCCAAACTGTTGATACCCAGAGCTGCTGACGCCCAAAGCTGCTGGGCCGAAGCTGCTGGCACCCGGAGCAGCTGATGTTCGAGCAGTTAATGCTCGACAGCTGAGGTTGGCGTCAAAAATGACGAACCGAGCAAGCTTACCAGCTCATCGGCCGCACGCTCGACGAAGTCGTTCACAACGGTGACGTCGAACTCGGCCTCAGCAGCCAATTCCTCGTCCGCGTGGTGCAGGCGGCGGGCGATGGTCTCCTCGTCGTCGGTGCCCCGGCCGATCAGGCGGCGCTTGAGCTCCTCGACGCTCGGCGGGGCGAGGAAGACCAGGCGGGCCTCCGGCATCGCCGCACGGACCTGCCGGGCGCCCTGTAGGTCGATCTTCAACAAAACGGGCCGGCCCTGTTGGAGCCAGCCCTCGACCTGCGAGCGGGGTGTTCCGTAAAGGTTGCCCGCGAATTCCGCCCACTCCAGCAGTTGGTCGCCGTCGATCAGGCGCTGGAACTCCGACCTGGTCGCGAAGTGGTAATGCTCTCCGTCGGTTTCGTAGTCCCGTTTCTTACGGGTCGTCACCGACACGGACAGTCTGATCCAAGGCGAGCGCGCCCGGATCAGCTCGATCACGCTGTCCTTCCCGACCCCGGAGGGGCCGGACAGAACGGTGAGTCGTGCTGCCGGGCGCGCGTCGTCATCCATGCTCACGGCTCATTCCTACACGAGCCGGTGAGTCAGTTCGCAGCGAACTCCCCCAGGAGGGCCTTGCGCTGCTGGTCGCCGAGACCCCGGAGCCGGCGGCTCTCGGCGATCTTCAGCTTCTCCATGATCTGCGTCGCGCGGATCTTGCCGATGCCCGGCAGCGCCTGAAGCACGGCCGAGACCTTCAGCTTGCCGACGACCTCGTCGCCTTCCGCGCGATCGAGCACGGCGGCCAGGGTGGTCTTCCCGGACTTGAGCTGTTCCTTGAGCTCAGCCCGAGCCTTGCGAACTTCCGCGGCCTTCTCCAGCGCAGCTTGGCGCTGTTCGGGGCTCAGTGACGGGAGCGGCACCAGTTCTCCTCAGGTCCCTATCGCGGCGGTAGCAATACCGGCGCTTCTGTGAAACGTGGTGTGCCAGGGAACCAAAGGGGCATGTGGTTCCCGGCGACCGGAAAACTAGCGGTCAACGACGGTTTCGGCAACGTGGGGGTCCCCCGGAACTTGCCCAGGTCGACGGCCCGTTTCACCCGAGCGCGGCGCGACAGTCGTCCAGAACACGGTTCGTGGCGGCCCGCAGAGCGGCGATCTCCGGACCCGCGGCCAGGACCTCGCGTGAGTACGACGGCAACACGTTCCGCAGGCTTTCGCCGAAGACCGCGCGCAGGTCGGCGGGGGTCGCACCCTGCGCGCCGAGGCCCGGCGAGAGCAGCGGACCGTTGATCTTGGAGAGGTCGTGACCGGTCTCGCCGATCGTCGCGCCGACCACCAGACCGAGGCTCCCTAGCGGCCGCGCACCCTCGTTGACCTGCGCAATCTCGTCGACGACGGTCTGCGCGACGGTTTTCCCGGCGGCCGTGACGGCGTGCTGGAAGACCGGGCCCTCGGGGTTCGAGGTCAGTGCCAGGACGAAGACTCCGCCGCCGTGAGCGGCCGCCACATCGAATGCCGGCTGCAATGAGCCGACTCCCAAATAGGGACTCACAGTAATCGCGTCAGCACGGAGAGAACTCGCCGGATCCAGATATGCGGCCGCGTACGCGGCCATCGTCGAGCCGATGTCGCCACGTTTCACATCGAGCAGGACAAGGGCTCCGGCCTCCCGAGACTGTCGGATAGTTGACTCAAGAATCGCGACGCCACGTGACCCAAATCTCTCAAAAAACGCGGACTGCGGCTTCAGAACGGCCACCCGATCGGCCAGCGCCTCGACGACCGTATGGGCGAAGCGTTCCAGGCCGGCGATGTCGTCGGTAAGGCCCCACCGAGTCAGCAGAGCCGCATGCGGATCGATGCCGACGCACAGCGGGCCCCGCTCCGTGACAGCCGCGTGAAGTCGTTCCCCGAAGGTCTCCATGAAGATTTCCCTCTCCAGTGTCAGCCAGCTGCCACCGCGGCGATCATTCCCGCGGTAATGCGGGCCACGTCCGCGTCGTCCGCCACGTAGGGCGGCATGGTGTAGATCAGGTCCCGGAACGGCCGCAGCCAGACTCCCTCGGCCACCGCGGCCGCCGCCGCCCTCGGCACATCCACGTCGTGGTCGAGCTGCACGACGCCGATCGCGCCCAGGACACGCACGTCCGCGACCCCTGGCGCGCCGCGAAGCGGTTCCAGGCCGTCTTTCAACAGTCTTTCGATCCGGGGTACGGCCGAAGCCCACCCGCCGTCCCGGAGAAGCCCCAGAGAGGCACCGGCCACGGCACACGCCAGCGGGTTACCCATGAAGGTCGGCCCGTGCGCCAGGCCGCCACCCTCGCCCGCCGAGATGGCCGACGCCACCTCCGCCGTGCACAGCGTGGCGGCCAGGGTCAGATACCCCCCGGTCAGTGCCTTGCCGAGACACATGATGTCCGGGCTCACCCCGGCGTGATCGGCGCCGAAGAACCGCCCGGTCCGCCCGAAGCCGGTCGCGATCTCGTCGAGGATCAGGAAGATCCCGTGCGCGGCCGTCGCCTCCCGCAGCACCCTGAGGTACTCCGGATGGTGGAACCGCATCCCGCCGGCACCCTGCACCACCGGCTCGACGATCACGGCGGCCAGCTCGCCCGCGTGCCGCTCGATCATCGACGTCAGCTCGCCGGCGTAGGCCTGGTCGAACTCGGCCGGTGGTGGCCCGGCGAAGACCTGGACGGGCAGCACACCGGTCCAGAGCGCGTGCATCCCGCCGACCGGGTCGCAGACGCTCATCGGATGGAACGTGTCGCCGTGGTACCCGCCGCGCCAGGTGCCCAGCCGCTGCCGGCCCGGCCGCCCCAGCGCCCGCTGCGCCTGCAGCGCCATCTTGATCGCCACTTCGACACCGACCGAGCCGGAGTCGCAGAGGAACACGTGCTCCAGCCCGGCGGGCGCCAACTCGACGAGCGTGTTGGCCAGGCGGATCGCGGGTTCGTGGGTCAGCCCGCCGAACATCACGTGGCTCATCCGGCCGGCCTGCTCGGCGAGGGCGGCGTCCAGCACCGGGTGCCGGTATCCGTGGATCGCCGCCCACCACGACGACATCCCGTCGACGAGCTCCCGGCCGTCCGCCAGCCGCAGCCGCACCCCTTCGGCGCTTTCCACCAGGTAGGGATCGCTGCGGCCGGGCATCGGACCGTACGGATGCCAGACGTGCGCCCGGTCGAGCGCAAGCAGGTCGCGCTCGACCGCGCTCATCGTGCCCCGGTCCTCATAGCGGCCCCGGCCCTCATGGTCGCACCGGCCCTCATGGTCGTCCCGGCCCTCATCGGGCCCGGTGTGAGCGGGGCCGGGCGCTCCGGGCGACCGCCCGGACCAGGTCCGGCCCCTGGTAGATGAAGCCGCTGTAGAGCTGCACCAGCGAGGCACCCGCGTCGAGCAGGCGGGACGCGTCGTCGGCGGACATGACGCCGCCCACCCCGATGATCGGCAGTCGCCCGCCGGTCTCGTCGTGGACGAACTTGACCACCGCCCGGGACCGCTCGGTGAGCGGTTTGCCGGAGAGCCCACCGGCCTCGCCGGCCAGGTGCTTGTCGGACTCGGCCAGCCCGTCCCGCGCCAGGGTGGTGTTGGTGGCGATCAGGCCGGCCGCGTCATGCTCGAGGCAGACCTCCAGCAGGTCGGCGATGGCTGACTCGGTCAGGTCCGGGGCGATCTTCACCAGCACCGGCACCGGCCCGTTCAGCGCCTTCAGCAGGGCGGCGATCGAGTCCTTGTCCTGCAGGGTGCGCAGGCCCGGTGTGTTCGGCGAGGAGACGTTCACCGCGATGTAGTCGGCGTACGGGTGCAGCAGCCGGTACGAGGTGAGGTAGTCGTCGACGGCCTCGTCGAGCGGGGTGACCTTGGACTTGCCGAGCGAGACGCCCAGCGGCACCGGCAGCGGGCCGAGGGCGGCCAGGCGCTCGGCCAGGGCCGCCGCCCCCTCGTTGTTGAAGCCCATCCGGTTGATGATCGCCTGGCTCTGGATGGCCCGGAACAGCCGCGGCCGGTCGTTGCCGGGCTGCGCCTTCGCGGTGACCGTCCCGACCTCGACGAAGCCGAACCCGAGCGCGGGCCACGCGGGCAGCGCGACCCCGTTCTTGTCCATCCCGGCGGCCAGGCCCACCCGGTTCGGGAACCGGACGCCGAACACGTCCACCGGCGCGGAGAACGCGTACCGGCTGCGCAGGGCTGCCAGAGCGGGCGCCGGGAGCGCGGCGAGGCGCTTCAGCGTCCACTCGTGGGCGTGCTCGGCGTCACCGCCGCCCAGCCGGAACAGAACCGGCCGGACGGCGTCCGAGAACAGGTTCACTCGTTGCCCCGAAGTGCCTTGTGGAGATCTTGAAGCGGGCGAACCGTCATGTCGCCGCGCATGAGCGCCTCGATGCCCATCACAGCGGCGGCCGCGCCGGGCACCGTGGTGATGCTCGGGACGTCCGCGGTGACCGCGGCGCTGCGAATCTCGTACCCGTCCAGGCGGGCACTCGCGCCCGAGCCCTGCGGGGTGTTGATGATCAGCGAGATCTCGCCGGCCAGGATCAGCTCGACCGCGTTCTTCCCCGGGCTCTCGTAGTGCTTCGGCACGATCTCGCAGTCGATGCCGTACCGGCGCAGCACCTCGCCGGTGCCCGCGGTGGTGACGATCGTGAAGCCCAGGTCGGCGAGCCGCTTCACCGGGAAGATCATCGAACGCTTGTCGCGGTTGGCCACCGAGACGAACACCTTGCCGCTCGTCGGCAGCGAGCCGTACGCGGCCGCCTGCGACTTGGCGAACGCCTGCCCGTAGCCGGCGTCGATGCCCATCACCTCGCCGGTCGACTTCATCTCCGGGCTGAGCAGGTTGTCCACGCTCTTGCCGGCCGGCGTGCGGAACCGCTTGAACGGCAGCACCGCCTCCTTGATGGCGATCGGCGCGTTCGGCGGCGTGATCCCGCCGTCGCCGGTCGGCAGCAGGATGCCCTCGGCGCGCAGCTCGGCGATGGTCGCGCCGAGCATGATCCGGGCCGCCGCCTTGGCCAGCGGCACCGCCGTCGCCTTCGACACGAACGGCACCGTCCGCGACGCCCGCGGGTTCGCCTCCAGCACGTAGAGGGTCTCGTCCTTGAGCGCGTACTGGACGTTGAGCAGGCCGCGCACCCCGACACCGCGGGCGATCGCCTCGGTGTAGCGGCGCACCTCGGCCAGGTGCGTGGCGGCAAGGTTGATCGGCGGCAGCGAGCAGGCCGAGTCGCCGGAGTGGATACCGGCCTCCTCGATGTGCTCCATCACGCCGCCCATGTAGACCTCGCCGGTGGCGTCGCAGAGCGCGTCCACGTCGATCTCGATGGCGTCGTCGAGGAACCGGTCCACCAGCACCGGGTGGTCCGGCGAGATCTCGGTGGCCCGCTCGATGTAGCCCTTCAGCGTGGGCTCGTCGTAGACGATCTCCATGCCCCGGCCGCCCAGTACGTACGACGGTCGCACCAGCACCGGGTAGCCGATCGTGTCGGCGATCGCCTTCGCGCCGTCGAAGCTGACGGCGGTGCCGTGATCCGGCGAGCGCAGTTCGGCCTTGTTCAGCACCTCGCCGAACAGGCCACGGTCCTCGGCCAGGTCGATCGACTCGGGCGAGGTGCCGACGATCGGTACGCCGGCCGCCTTCAACCGGTTCGCCAGGCCGAGCGGCGTCTGCCCGCCGAGCTGCACGATCACACCGACGACACCCGGCCCACCGGCCGCCTTGCCGGAACTGTCCTCGGCGTGGAACACCTCGAGGACGTCCTCGAACGTCAGCGGTTCGAAGTAGAGCCGGTCCGCGGTGTCGTAGTCGGTGGACACCGTCTCCGGGTTGCAGTTGACCATCACGGTCTCGAAGTCCGCGCCACGCAGCGCCTGGACAGCGTGCACACAGGAGTAGTCGAACTCGATGCCCTGCCCGATCCGGTTCGGACCGGACCCGAGGATCAGGACCTTGGGCCGGTCGCTCGGCGCCACCTCGGTCTCCTCGTCGTACGACGAGTAGTGGTACGGGGTGTTCGCCTGGAACTCGGCGGCACAGGTGTCCACAGTCTTGTAGACCGGGCGGATCCCGAGGCGGTGCCGCAATGCCCGTACCCCGTCCTCGCCCGAAAGCTCGGGGCGCAGCGCCGCAAGCTGCAGGTCGGAGAGCCCGGACCGCTTCGCCCGGCGCAGCAGTTCGTCGTCGAGGACCGGCGCTTCGAGGATCTCGGCGCGCAGGTCGACAAGCGCCTGGATCTCGTCGAGGAACCAGGGGTCGATCCGGCCGCTCGCCTCGTGCACCTGCTCGACGCTCGCACCCAGCCGCAGCGCCGCCTCCACCGTGTAGAGACGACCGTCGTGCGGCGTGCGCAGTGCCTCCAGCGCCTCGTCGACGTCGTCGAAGGTCGGCGCGGTCCAGAAGCCGATGGCCTTGGTCTCCATCGACCGCATCGCCTTGTTCAGCGCCTCGGCGAAGTTGCGGCCCAGGCTCATCGCCTCGCCCACCGACTTCATCGTGGTGGTGAGCTCCTTGTCGGCGCCCGGGAACTTCTCGAACGCGAACCGCGGAATCTTGACGACCACGTAGTCCAGGGCGGGCTCGAAGGCGGCCGGCGTCTTCAGCGTGATGTCGTTCGGGATCTCGTCGAGCGTGTAGCCGATGGCCAGCTTCGCGGCGATCTTGGCGATCGGGAAGCCGGTGGCCTTCGAGGCCAGCGCCGAGGAGCGGGAGACGCGCGGGTTCATCTCGATCACGATCATCCGGCCGTCGTCCGGGTTGATCGCGAACTGGATGTTGCAGCCGCCGGTCTCCACGCCGACCTCGCGCAGCACGGCGATGCCCAGGTCACGCAGCTTCTGGTACTCCCGGTCGGTGAGCGTCATGGCCGGCGCGACGGTGACGCTGTCGCCGGTGTGCACGCCCATCGGGTCGATGTTCTCGATCGAGCAGACCACCACGACGTTGTCGTTCTTGTCGCGCATCAGCTCGAGCTCGTACTCCTTCCAGCCGAGCACGCTCTCCTCGATGAGCACCTCGTGCACCGGGGAGGCGGCCAGGCCGGCACCGGCGATCCGCTCCAGGTCCTCGTCGGTGTGCGCCATGCCGGACCCCAGGCCGCCCATCGTGAACGACGGGCGGATGACGACCGGCAGACCGATGTCGGCGACCGTCTCGCGTACCTCGTCCATCGAGTGACAGACCCGCGAGCGGGGCGTCTCGCCACCGGCTTGCGCGACGATGTCCTTGAAGAGCTGGCGGTCCTCGCCCTTGCGGATCGCGTCGACGTTGGCGCCGATCAGCTCGACGCCGTACTTCTCCAGGACACCGCTCTCGTGCAGCGCGATCGCGGTGTTCAGCGCGGTCTGACCGCCGAGGGTCGGCAGGATCGCGTCCGGGCGCTCCTTGGCGATGATCAGCTCGACGAACTCCGGCGTGATCGGCTCGACGTAGGTGGCGTCGGCGAACTCCGGGTCGGTCATGATCGTGGCCGGGTTCGAGTTGACCAGCGAGACGCGGATGCCCTCGGCCCGCAGCACCCGGCACGCCTGGGTGCCGGAGTAGTCGAACTCGCAGGCCTGGCCGATGACGATCGGGCCGGACCCGATCACCATGATGTGCTTGAGATCTTCACGTTTCGGCATGGTGGTCAGCCCTTCTTTTCCACGAGCTCCACGAACCTGTCGAACAGGTAGTCCGCGTCGTGCGGGCCGGCGGCGGCCTCGGGGTGGTACTGGACGGTGAAGGCGGGCACGTCGATGCCCCGCAGGCCCTCGACCACGTTGTCGTTGAGGCAGACGTGCGAGACCTCGACACCACCGAAGTCGGTGTCGATCACGGTGTTCAGCGGCGCGTCCACGGCGAAACCGTGGTTGTGGCTGGTCACCTCGACCTTGCCGGTGGTCCGGTCGAGCACCGGCTGGTTGATGCCGCGGTGGCCGTACCCCAGCTTGTAGGTGCCGAAGCCGAGCGCGCGGCCGAGGATCTGGCTGCCGAAGCAGATGCCGAACAGCGGCACCTCCCGGCGCAGCACCTCGCGGGCCAGGCTCACCGGGCCGTCGGCGGTCGCCGGGTCGCCCGGGCCGGGCGAGAAGAAGACCGCGTCCGGTCCGACCGTCAGCAGGTCGTCGATCGACGAGGAGGCCGGGAAGATGTGCGTGGTGACACCGCGGGCGGCGAGCCGGCGTGCCACGTTGCGCTTGATGCCCAGGTCGAGGGCGGCGACCGTGTAGCGGTGCTCCCCCTCGGCCTTGACCGTGTAGATCTCCGACGTGGTCACCTGGGCGGACAGGTCGGCGCCGAGCATCTGCGGCTGGGCGAGCACCCGCTGGCGTACCGACTCCGGGTCCAGGTCCAGGGTGGAGATGCCGACCCGCATGGCGCCCCGCTCGCGCAGGTGCCGGGTGAGCGCGCGGGTGTCGACGCCGCTGATGCCGACCACACCCTCGGCGGCCAGGCGCTCGCCGAGGTCACCCTGGGAGCGCCAGTTCGAGGGGCGGCGGGCCGGATCGCGTACGACGTAACCGGCCACCCAGATCCGATCCGACTCGTCGTCCTCGTCGTTGACGCCGGTGTTGCCGATCTGCGGCGCGGTCTGCACCACGACCTGCCGGTGGTACGACGGGTCGGTGAGCGTCTCCTGATAGCCCGTCATGCCGGTGGTGAACACGGCCTCGCCGAACGTCTCACCCACGGCACCGTACGAGGTACCGGCGAAGGTACGCCCGTCCTCCAGAACAAGAATCGCCTTGGCCATTACTTGACTGCCTTCCCGTCCAGAACCGTCGGCTCGCCCCGCAGGAAGGTCGCGACGATGCGACCGGGCAGGGTGTGGCCCGCGTACGGCGTGTTGCGGCTGCGGCTCGCCAGCTCCGCCGGGTCGACGACCCAGCGGGCGGACGGGTCCACCAGCGTGAGGTTGGCCGGCGTACCGGCCGTCAGGTCACCGCCGTGCCCGGTCAGACCGGCGATGCGGGCCGGCGCGATCGACATCCGGTCGGCGATCAGGTCCCACTGCTCGCCGTAGATGCTGAGCACGATCGGCAGAGCGGTCTGCAGGCCCAGCATGCCGGGGCGCGCGTACGCCCACTCGCACTCCTTGTCCTGCACGGCGTGCGGAGCGTGATCGGTGGCGACCACGTCGATGATGCCGTCCAGCAGAGCCTGCCGGAGGGCTTCGACGTCTTTCCGCGTACGCAACGGGGGGTTGACCTTGAAGACCGGGTCGTAACCCGCCGCGAGCTCGTCGGTGAGCAGGAGATGGTGGGGTGTGACCTCAGCCGTCACCCGCACACCGCGTGCCTTGGCCTGGCGCAGCACCTCGACCGACCCGGCCGTCGAGACGTGGCAGACGTGCAGGCGGCTGCCGACGTGCTCGGCCAGGAGCACGTCGCGGGCGATGATCGCCTCCTCGGCCACAGCGGGCCAGCCGGTCAGGCCGAGCCGCGTGCTGACCTCACCCTCGTGCATCTGCGCGCCCTCGGTGAGGCGGTGCTCCTCGGCGTGCTGGGCGATCACGCCGTCGAACGCCTTCACGTACTCCAGGGCCCGGCGCATCAGCTTCGGGTCGGCGACGCAGAACCCGTCGTCGGAGAAGATCCGCACGTTCGCGGCGGAGGTGGCCATCGCGCCCAGCTCGGCCAGCTGCTTGCCGGCCAGCCCGACGGTGACGGCGCCGATCGGCTGCACGTCCACCAGGCCCGCCTCGCGGCCCAGCCGCCAGACCTGCTCGACGACGCCCGCGGTGTCGGCGACCGGCGAGGTGTTCGCCATCGCACAGACCGCTGTGTAGCCGCCGAGGGCTGCTGCCCGGGAGCCGCTCTCGACGGTCTCGGCGTCCTCGCGGCCGGGTTCACGCAGGTGGGTGTGTACGTCCACCAGGCCCGGCAGGGCGACGAGCCCGGCGGCGTTGATGACTTCGGCGGCACTATCGGACTTGTCCGTTATTTCGCCATTTTCGATGAACAAGTCGGTCGGCTCGGCGCCGAGGATCGAGACGTCCTTGAGCAGGTACGCCATCACTTGCCTCCCAAAAGCAGGTAGAGGACTGCCATCCGGACGCTGACGCCGTTGGCGACCTGTTCGACGATCGTGGAGCGGGGCGAGTCGGCCACCTCGGGCGCGATCTCCATGCCGCGGTTCATCGGACCCGGGTGCATGACGATCGCGTGCTCCGGGAGCTTGCCCATGCGGGCCACGTCCAGCCCGTAACGGCGGCTGTACTCGCGGGCGGACGGGAAGTAGGAGTCCTGCATGCGCTCGGTCTGCACGCGCAGCATCATCACCACGTCGCTGTCCGGCAGCACCGTGTCCAGGTCGTAGGAGACCTGGGTCTTCTCCGCCAGCGCCGCGGCGATGTCCACCGGGATCAGCGTCGGCGGGCCGACGAGCGTGACGTGCGCACCGAGCGTGGTCAGCAGCAGGACGTTCGAGCGTGCCACCCGGCTGTGCAGGACGTCACCCACGATCGCGACGCGCAGGCCGTCAAGACGACCAAGACGAGACCTCATCGTGTACGCGTCCAGCAGCGCCTGTGTCGGATGCTCGTGAGTGCCGTCACCGGCGTTGACCACCGAACCGTCGACCCACTCGGCCAGCCGGTGCGGAGCCCCGCTGGCGCCGTGCCGGATCACCACCGCGTCGGCGCCCATGGCCTGCAGGGTCAGCGCGGTGTCCTTGAGGCTCTCGCCCTTCGAGACGCTGGAACCCTTGGCCGAGAAGTTGATGACGTCGGCGGAGAGCCGCTTGGCGGCCGCCTCGAACGAGATCCGGGTCCGCGTGGAGTCCTCGTAGAAGAGGTTGACCACGGTGCGGCCTCGCAGCGCGGGCAGCTTCTTCACCTCGCGGCCGGAGAGCGCCGCCATCTCGCCGGCGGTGTCCAGGATCAGCGTGGCGGTGGCCGCGTCCAGGTCGGCGGCCGAGCGCAAATGCTTGATCAACTGAGGCCTCCCGGCAGCGTGCCGGTGGCCACGCGTCCATGCTCGATCAACTGAGGCCTCCCGGCAGCGTGCCGGTGGCCACGCGTCCATGCTCGATCAACTGAGGCCTCCCAGCAGCGTGCCGGTGGCCACGTGTCCATGCTCGATCAACTGAGGCCTCCCAGCAGTTTGACCTCGTCGGTGCCGTCGATCTCGGTGAGCGAGACCTTGACGCTCTCGCTGAGCGCGGTGGGGATGTTCTTACCCACGTAGTCGGCGCGGATCGGCAACTGCCGGTGACCCCTGTCGACAAGCACCGCGAGCTGCACCGAACTGGGCCGGCCGACATCGTTCAGCGCGTCCAGCGCGGCCCGCACCGACCGGCCGGAGAACAGCACGTCGTCGACGATGATCACCCGCAGTCCGTCGATGCCGCCGCCGGGCATCTCGGTCTTACCGAGCGCACGGGTGGCCCGCATCCGCAGGTCGTCGCGGTAGAGCGTGATGTCGAGCGAGCCCACCGGGACGTCGACGCCTTCGAAGGCGTGGATGCGGGCGGCGAGGCGGTGAGCGAGCGGGACACCGCGGGTCGGAATTCCCAGCAGCACGGTGCCGGTCGCGCCCGAAGTCTTCTCGAGAATCTGATGGGCGATCCGGTCGACGACCCGGTGCAGGTCGGACTCCGCCAAAATGATCTTGCTTGGGGTGTCTGCGCGTGGTTGTGCCACGGCGGACCTCCTTCCCCGCCTCACTGGACGGGTCGTTAAAGGACGTCGGTGTGGTCGAACACATCCCGGGCTGCGCTTCTGGACCGTTTGACTGCGCTTCTGGACCGTTTGACTGCGCTTCTGGACCGTTTGACTGCCGGACCGTCTGCTCGCTGGACCCCGGATCTTCCGACCGTATGGCTGACGCTACGTTACCAGTGCACGCAGCGTTGACCATGGTGACGTGCCTGACCCGAATCGGCCCCGGATCGACGCGGGCGCGAGGACTCATCGGTAACCAGCACTTGACCGGCAGGCGCAAACTCCGTACCGTCACGCAGCGTAGCGATCCGTGAGGAAAGAACCCTCGCGGGCCAGCACAGTACCGGGAGTGTCCGTATGCCGTCTGAGTACGCGAAGTCGCTGGGCGCTCGCCTGCGCTCCATCCGCCAGCAGCAGGGCCTGTCCCTGCAGGGTGTCGAAGAGAAGTCCAACGGCCGCTGGAAGGCGGTAGTGGTCGGCTCCTACGAGCGGGGTGACCGCGCCGTCACCGTGTCGCGCCTTGCCGAACTGGCCGACTTCTACCGTGTGCCCGTCTCCGAACTGCTGCCCGACGGCAGTGGTATCCGCCTCGAGGCGACCAACAAGATCGTGCTGGACCTGGAGAAGCTGTACGACACCACCGGCGAGGACCTCGCCTACGTGGCGCGGTACGCCCGGGCCATCCAGCAGCAGCGCGGCGACTACAACGGCCGCGTCCTCTCCATCCGCGCCGACGACCTGCGCGCGCTCGCCATCGTCTACGACATCTCGCCGTCCGGCCTCATCGAGCGCCTGACCGAGCAGGGTGTCCTCGTCGCCGACCCGCGCGCGTTCTTCGCCAGCTGATTTTTCGCACCACCCGTAACGCCCCCCGTAAGCCCGCGTCGCCCCCCGACGCGGGCTTTCGCCTTTCCGGCCCTTCCCGCCGCGCCACCGCCCCGCCGCTCGGCCGCCCCGCCGCTCGGCCGCCCCGCCGCTCGGCCGCCCCGCCGCTCGGCCGCCCCGCCGCTTCGCCGCCCGCCGCTTCGCCGCCCGCCGCTTCGCCGCCCGCCGCTTCGCCGCCCGCCGCTTCGCCGCCCGCCGCTTCGCCGCGCGACCTTTCTGCCGGGCCATCTCTCTGCCGCGGTTCTCTGCCGCGATCTTGTGAACCTCGGGCTCAACAGGCTCGTACAACTCCACAAGATCGGCCGCTGTCCACAGGGCGCGAAGGAAGCCGAGCGGAGGCGGGCGGTCCGGACCAGGGTGGAGGCGTGCAGCGAGAGCCTCCAGGATGGGATGCGGGTGATTTCGAATGGTTGATCTTCGAACAGGCAGGCGTGCTGACCACGCACCAGGCCGTCGAACTACTCGGCCGAGCTGCGGTCCGCCGACACCTCAAACAGGGCCGCTGGCGATCACTCAGCCGCGGCTTGCTGCTGACCCACAACAGCCGGCTCGACCACGACCAGCAGCTCTGGACCGCCGTCCTGGCAGCCGGTGAAGGCGCCCACCTGGCCGGCCACACCGCCATGATCGCCGGCGGCGTGACCGGCCTCAACGCCGCAACCGCCGGCGCGACCGGCCCCAACGCCGCAACCGCCAGCGCGACCGGCCTCAACGCCGCAATCGCCAGTGGGGTGGCCGGACTCCAAGCTCAGCCGATCGACGTGATCATCCCGGCGAGGAGGACACCCAGCACCCTGATCAAGCAGCTGCCGCCCGACATGTCACGAATTCGCGTACACAGAACGACCGTGCTACCCCCGGAACACCGCCAGATCGGCCGCCCACCCCGCACCAGCCTGCCACGGTCCGTCATCGACACGGCCGCTTGGGCCCGCAGCGACAACGCAGCACAAACCGTGATCATGATTGCCTGCCAGCAACGCCGTGTAACCGTCACCGGTCTCGCCGAAACCCTCGCCGTCCTTCCCCGGCTCCACCGCCATCGATTGATCGCCGAAACGATCAACAACCTGGCGGGAGGCGCCCTGGCCCTGTCCGAGGTCAATCTGGTCGCTCTCTGTCGTCGTCACCGACTCCCGCCGCCCGTTCTGCAGCAGCGCCGACCCGACGCCGACGGTCGAATCCGGTACATCGACGCCTACTGGCCCGCCTACCGACTACAGGTCGAAGTCGACGGCGCCCATCACATGACCGTCGAACACTGGGCCGCCGACATGCTCCGCCAGAACCAACTGTGGATCCGAGGCGACCGCATCCTCAGGTTCCCCGCCGGCCTGATCCGCACCGAGCCGGCCCTGGTAGCAGCACAAATCCGCCAAGCCATAGCCGCCGCCGGCCCCGAAGCATCCACCTCACCACCAGCGCAACTCCGCACCACCACCGCCGTACGCACAGACACGCCCGGCCGGCAGCCCAACGCCGCACCGCCCTGACCACCCCGCGCCGACTCCCCGCCGCCCAACAAGCACCAAGCCCGCGCCGCATCGCCCCGCACCCGCCGCCCTCCCGCCCCGCCGCTCGGCAGCTCGGCCGCTCGGCAGCTCGGCCGCTCGGCAGCTCGGCCGCTCGGCCGCTCGGCAGATCTTGGGAAGTTGACCGCCAACGGTATGCCGCAACGTCTCAAGATCGCGGGTTGCGACCAGCGACCGGCGACCGGCGACCAGCGACCGGCGACCGGCGACCAGTCCCGCGATCTTGTGGACTTCCCCGGCAACGGTGCACCACAGCTCCACAAGATCGCGGAACGCGGCGCGGGAGCGCCGTACGGAAAACGCGAAACGGCCCGGACCCGAATCGGCCCGGACCGTCTCGACGCAGCCCGCAAGGGGTGGAATCACCGAGTTGCGAAAGCCGCAATCCGGTCAAGCAACCCGTTCAAGAACCGGGGACTGTCGTCCGTCGACATCTCCCGAGCCAGCTCCACAGCCTCGGTGATAGCCACCGGGTCGTCGATGTCGGGTTCGTAGAGAAGTTCGTAGACCGCGATCCGAGCCAGATTGCGGTCGACGGCGGGCATGCGGTCGATGGTCCAGCCCTCGGCGTAACTGGCGATCAGCTCGTCGATCCGGTCGAGGTGCTTGCCGACGCCCTCGATCAGGCTGATCGCATATCCGAGGTGCTCGGGGTGCGGCTTGGCGATCCGGTCCAGGTAGGTGACAAGCACCTGGCTCGGCGGCAGGTTACGCAGGTCAGCCTCGAAGAGGACGTCCAGCGCTCGCTTGCGGGCCTTGCGACGCGCGAGCCGTTCCTTCTTGGGCCCTTCGGCCATCAGCTGCGGCCGAGGTAGCGGCCGTCGCGGGTGTCGACCTTGATCTTCTCACCGGTGGTGATGAAGAGCGGAACGTTGACGGTGGCGCCGGTTTCGACAGTCGCCGGTTTGGTGCCGCCGGTGGAGCGGTCGCCCTGCAGGCCGGGCTCGGTGTAGGTGACCTCGAGGAACACGCTGGTCGGCAGCTCGATGTAGAGCGGCACACCCTCGTGCGTGGCGACCGTGGCCTCGGCCTCGGGCAGCAGGTAGTTGGCGTTCTCGCCGACCGTGCCGCCGGAGACGGTGATCTGGTCGAACGTGTCGAGGTCCATGAAGACGTAGTCTTCGCCGTCCTGGTACAGGTACTGCATGGTGCGCTTGTCCACGGTCGCCGTCTCGACCTTGGTGCCGGCGTTGAAGGTCTTGTCGACGACCTTGCCGGAGAGGACGTGCTTCAGCGTGGTCCGCACGAACGCGGGACCCTTGCCCGGCTTGACGTGCTGGAACTCCACGACGGCCCACAGCTCGCCATCGAGGTTGAGCACCAGGCCGTTCTTCAGGTCGTTGGTGGAAGCCATGTCCTACCTTGATCTTGACGCGAATCGGTGACCGAACGAGTCTAGCGGCGCGGGCCCGTTCCCAGCGAATCGGGCTTACCGCGCGATGTGTTCCAGCGCCAGACGGTAGCCGTCGAAACCGAGCCCTGCTATCACTCCGGTCGCGACCGCCGAAATCACCGAATGGTGGCGAAATTCCTCTCGGGTGTGAATGTTCGAGATGTGCACCTCGATGAGCTTGCCGCGCAGCATCGAGCACGCGTCACGGACGGCGTAGTTGTAGTGCGTCCAGGCGCCCGGATTGAGCACCACGTCAGCGCCCTCGTCGGCGGCCTGGTAGAGCCACTCCAACATCTCATGCTCGGCGTTCGTCTGCCGTACCTCGACGGTCACGTCCAGGTCCTTGGACACGTTCTGGCACAGTCCGACAAGGTCGTCATAGGTGGCAGAACCGTACACACCGGGCTCGCGCAGACCGAGCCGGCCCAGGTTGGGGCCGTTCAGCACGTAGATCATCGGGCCACCGCCGCGTAGGCCCGGCGCAGCAGATCGTCGTCGGGGCCGGCCAGGATGCCCGGTTTCGCCAGGCCGTCGAGGACGACGAACCGCAGGGTCGCCGCCCGCGCCTTCTTGTCGACGCGCATGGCGGGCAGGAGGTCGATCCAGGCCTCTTCGGGGTACGACGTGGGCAGGTTCAAACTTTCGAGTACCACTCGGTGCCGCGCTGCCGTCGCCTCGTCCAGTCGCCCGGTGAGCCGCCCGAGCTCGGCCGCGAAGACCAGGCCCACCGCGATCGCGTCCCCGTGCTTCCACGTGTACTTCTCGCGCCGCTCGATCGCGTGCCCCAGCGTGTGCCCGTAGTTGAGGATCTCCCGCAGACCAGACTCCTTGAGGTCGACGCTCACCACGTGCGCCTTCAGCGTGATCTTGCGTTCGACCAGCTCACGCAGCACGTCGCTGCGCGGGTCAAGGGCCTTGCGCGGATCGTCCTCGATCAGCTCCAGGATTCGCGGGTCGGCGATGAACCCGCCCTTGACCACCTCGGCCAGGCCGGCCGAGACGTCCTCGGCGGGCAGCGTGTCCAGGGCGTCCAGGTCGCAGATCACGCCGGCCGGCGGGTGGAAGGCGCCGACCAGGTTCTTGCCGGCCGCGATGTTAACCGCCGTCTTGCCGCCGACAGCGGCGTCGACCATGCCGGCCACCGACGTGGCCACCGGCACCCAGCGAACTCCGCGCAACCAGGCCGCCGCGACATAGCCGGCCAGGTCGGTGGTCGCTCCGCCACCAACACCGACCACCGCATCCGTACGGGTGAACCCCGCCGCTCCGAGCTCGTCCCAGCAGCGAGCGGCCACCTCGATCGACTTGCCGCGCTCGGCGTCCGGCACCTCGATCGGCACCACCGTACCGACGCCCGCGGCCTTCACGATCGCCTCGGCGCGCTCCCGCAGCGGTGGCGGATAGAGCACCGCGACCCGGGTCGCGCCGTCGATCAGGCCGGGCAGCTCGCCCTCCAGGTTCCGCCCGACGATCACGTCGTACGGACGGTCACCAGTCACCGGGATCCGCGTCGGCGGATTGCTCCTCACCACGGCGGTCACCCTATCGGCGCGGCGACGGACCGCCAGCCCCCACCACCCGCATTCCACCCCTCGGATGGGGTTATATACAGGTAACCCCGAGCGGGTTACAAACGTCGTATGCCGAAAATCAACGTCTACCTGCCCGACGATCTCGCCGACGCCGTGCGCGAGACCGGCCTGCCCGTCTCCCCGATCTGCCAGCGAGCCCTCGAGCACGCGGTCCGCCGGATCACCACGATCCGCCAGGCCGTCCTCGACGAACTCGACCCGGCCTGGCTGGCCGAGCGCCTGCCCAGCTTCACCCCACGCCTGGTGACGGCACTGACCCTCGCTGTCCGCCGCGCCCAGGAGACCGGCGCCGCCGCGGTCACCACCGGCGACCTGCTGCACGGCGTCCTCACCGAGGGCCAGAACCTCGCCCTCCAGATCCTCACCGCGATGGACGTCGCCCCCGAGTCGCTGACCGCCCCGTCCACACCGGAACCGCCGTCCACCGCCGGCTCCCTGCGGTTCAGCTCCGCCGCGGCTGTCGCCCTCGAACTCAGCGTCGGCGAGGCGATCGGTTTCGGTCACAACTACGTCGGCTGCGAGCACCTGCTCATCGGCCTGGCCACCGAACCCGACGGCACCGCCGGCACCCTGCTCCGCTCCCGCGCCGTCGACGGCAAAGCAGCGAGGCGTACCGTCGCTGCCGCTGTCGCCGGATACGCCCACCTGCGCGCCACCACCCCCAGCGCCGAGCCCTCGGCCCTGCTTCAGGCCGTCCGTGCCGAACTGGCACCGCTGATCCAGCGCATCGAGCGACTGGAAACCCGCCTCGACTGAAGGCTGGGTCCGTGCCGGGCCGCGGGCTAGGCCCCGAGCAGAGTGACCACTTCGGTCGCGATGTCACCGGGCTCGCGCCCGTCCGTCGCGATCGTGTGGTTCGCCACCTCCAGGTAGAGGGGCTTGCGCTGGTCCATCAGGTACTTCAGCGTCGCGCGGGGGTTGATGGCCAGCAGCGGGCGGCCGGCGCCCATGCCGACCCGCTTGATCGCGTCGGTCAGTTCCACGGACAGGAAGACGACGGTGTGTTCGGCGAGCAGCTTCCTCGTACCGTCGTCCAGGATGGCGCCGCCGCCCAGCGCGAGCACGCCCGGGAAGGTCTCCAGGGTCTCGGCCACGACGGTGCGTTCCAGGGCGCGGAACGCGGCCTCGCCGTCGTCGACGAACAGCTCCGGGATCGGCTTGCCGGCGCGCTCCTCGATGATCGTGTCGGTGTCGGCGAAGGGCACGCCCAGGCGGGCGGCGACCGCGGCGCCGACGGTGGTCTTGCCGGCGCCCATCACGCCGACCACGACCGCGACCGGAGCCATCAGCGGATCACCAGCGCGTCGAGGTACGACGTCAGGTTGCGCCGGATCTCAGCGACCGAGTCGCCGCCGAACTTCTCGGTGGCGGCCTCGGCGAGAACCAGGGCGACCATCGCCTCGGCGACGACGGCGCCGGCCGGGACCGCGCAGACGTCGGAGCGCTGGTTGATCGCCGTGGTGGCCTCGCCGGTGACGATGTCGACGGTCTGCAGCGCCCGGTTGAGCGAGGAGATCGGCTTCAGGGCGGCGCGGACCCGCAGCGGCTCGCCGTTGGTGATGCCGCCCTCGAGGCCGCCGGCGCGGTCGGTGACACGCCGGACGCCGTCCGCGGTCGGGATGATCTCGTCGTGGGCGACCGAGCCGCGGGAGCGTGCCTGGGTGAAGCCGTCGCCGATCTCGACGCCCTTGACGGACTGGATCGACATGAGGGCGGTGGCCAGGCGGGCGTCCAGCTTGCGGTCCCACTGGACGTGGGAGCCGAGGCCGGGCGGCACGTTGTACGCCAGGACCTCGACGATGCCGCCGAGCGTGTCCGCGTCCTGCTTGGCGGCGTCGACCTCGGCGACCATGCGGGCGCTGGCCTCCGGGTCGAGGCAGCGCAGCGGGTCCGCGTCGATGCGCTCGAAGTCGTCGGGGGTCGGGATCAGGCCCGGTTTCGCGGCGACCGAGCCGAGCTCGATCACGTGCGAGACGATGTCGATGCCGAGCGCCTGCTTGATCAGGTGCTTCGCGACCACACCGACGGCGACGCGGGCCGCGGTCTCCCGGGCGCTGGCGCGCTCGAGAATCGGGCGGGCGTCGGTGTGCCCGTACTTCTGCATGCCGGCCAGGTCGGCGTGACCGGGGCGCGGCCGGGTCAGCGGCGCGTTGCGGGCCTGCGCGGCCAGCTCCGCCGGGTCGACCGGGTCGGCCGCCATGACGGTCTCCCACTTGGGCCACTCGGTGTTGCCCACGCGGATCGCCACCGGGCTGCCCAGCGTGACACCGTGCCGGAGGCCGCCGATGACCTCGATCTCGTCCCGCTCGAACTTCATCCGGGCGCCGCGCCCGTAACCCAGGCGGCGGCGCACGAGGTCACGGGTGATGTCCGCGCTCGTCACCTCCACCCCGGCGGGAACACCCTCCATCAGCGCGACGAGCGCCGGTCCGTGCGATTCACCTGCGGTAAGCCAGCGCAACACGGGTGACAGTCTGGCACGGCACGCGCACCGGGTGGCATGCGGTCGGCGTCATCCCGCCTGCCGGACACCCGAACGGCGGAGTCCCTCGTCACACCGGCGGAAAAACGTCGTACCCCCGACGTAAGTTCGCGGCCGTGACCACAGTCGCCGAGGAGAAGAAGACGAGCCGCTGGCTGCTCGTGGTCATCCTCGGGCTGATCACGACGATCGGGCCGCTCTCGCTGGATATGTATCTGCCGGCGCTGCCCGAGCTCGCCCGCGATCTGGGGGTCACCCCGAGCGAGGTGCAGCTGTCGCTCACCTCGTGCCTGGTGGGGATGGCGCTCGGCCAGCTGATCTTCGGGCCGCTGAGCGACAGGTGGGGGCGCAGGCGTCCGGTCGTGGTTGGCCTCTCGGCGTACGCGATGTTTTCCTTCCTGATCGCCCTCGCCCCGACAGCGCCGGCCCTGACCGGCTTGCGCCTGCTGCAGGGTCTTGCCGGCGGAGTCGGCGTGGTCATCGCCCGCGCGGTGGTGCGCGACGTCAGCTCGGGCGCGGCGGCGGCGAAACTGTTCTCCAGCCTCACGCTGGTCTTCGGGCTGGCGCCGATCGCGGCACCGAGCCTGGGCAGCCTGGTCCTGCGGCTGACGTCGTGGCACGGCGTTTTCGTGGCGCTCGGCATCATCGCGGTGCTGCTCACCCTGCTCGTCGCGATCGCGCTTCCGGAGACGCTGCCACCCGAGCGGCGCAGTCCCGGCGGCCTCTCCACGATCGGGCGCACCGCGCGCACGCTCTTCAAGGACAAAACCTTCCTGGGGTACGCGTTAGCTCAGTCCTTCACGTTCGCTGCGCTCTTCGCCTACATCTCCGGTTCCTCGTTCGTCCTGCAGGAGGGTTATGGACTGTCACCCACCGCCTACAGCCTGCTGTTCGGGGCGAACGCGGTCGGCCTGATCATCCTGAGCCAGGCCAACAACTGGCTGCTCAACCGGTGGAGCCTGACCCGCCTGATGTTCCTGGGTCTCGGCGTCCAGTCGGTGGCCGGCGTGCTGTCCCTGCTCGGCGCCGTCCTCGGCAACCTCGCGGTCCTCGCCGCCGGCCTGTTCCTGCTGGTCGGAGCAATCGCCGTCATCCAGCCGAACACGGCCGCGCTGGCCCTCGACCGCTACCCGGCCAACGCCGGCGCGGCGGCCGCCCTGCTCGGCGGCGTCCAGTCGGTGATCGCCTCAGCGGCGGCCCCACTCGCCGGCCTCGGCGACCCGGGCCAGGGCGTCCCGATGAGCATAGTGATCATTTCGTTTGCCGCCGCCGCGCTGCTCTCCACCCTGATCCTGACCCGAGGCGCCACCCACCGCCCCGCCGCCACCGGCTCTTGAGAGTGCCGCCGACGGCTCTTGACGCGCCGGCCGTCCGCCAGCGGTTCTTCGCGCGCCGCTCGCCCGCCAGCGGTTCTTGATGGCTTCGCCGCGGCTGGCCGTCAGCGGTTCTTGATGGCTTCGTCGAGTGCGGCCCGCATCGCTTCTTCGGGCGCCGCGTCCACTGCGGTGAACTGTTCGAACTGGCTGAGCGCCTGGGCGAGCAGCAGATCCAGCCCGGAGAAGACGGGCACCTCCGCCGCCGTGGCACCGGCAGCGAGCGGCGTTGGCCACGGGTCGTAGAGGGCGTCGAAGTACACACTCCCGACCCGCCACTTCACCTGATCCGTCAGCTCGTCGGCGGCACCTTTCGGCACCGTCGAGATGATCGCGTCGGCGTCGAACGCACCCGGCGCGTCCGACCAGGCGACGGTCTCCAGCTTGACACCCAGCGCCACCGCGACCGGCTCCAGCTCCTCGCGCGCCTCCGGCCGGCGGGTCACCACCACCACCGACTCGGCACCCAGCTCAGCCGCCGCCGCGAGGGCAGCCCGCGCCGTCCCGCCACCACCGAGCACGGTGATCCGCGGCGGCGCCTCCTTCACCGCGTGCCGGCCCCGGCTCACACCGAGCCCCGCCTCACGCAGCACCCGCACCATGCCACCGATGTCCGTGTTGTCCGCGTGCCAGGCACCGTCCGCCTGCCGAACCAGCGTGTTCGCCACCCCCGCCGCGATCGCCACCGGCGTAGCAACGTCGGCGATCCGCAGCGCGGTCTCCTTGAGCGGCATGGTCAACGACAGGCCGGCCCACTCCGGACCCAGACCGGCCACCAGGTCGGGCAGCTCCGACTCGGCACACTCGATAGCCTCGTACGTCCAGCCGGTCAGCCCACTCGCGGCGAACCCAGCATTGTGGATCACCGGGGACAGCGAGTGAGCAATCGGCTTCCCGCACACAGCGGCCTTCCGGCCGACAGCCGGGGTCTCGTGTTGGCTCTGCACGCGCCCACTCTACGGCTCCCGGTCACACCCCCACGCGGGGCGCGGCAGGCGTTCCGATCACGCTTTTCCATCAGTACGCCCAAGCCTCCACCCGACCCCGGCCCCCACACCCCGCCCGCAACCGCGTGTGCCATCCCACCCGCACTCCCCCCAAGTCCACCCATTCGAGTCCCGCACCCCCCGCTCCACCCTCATCCGCCACCCGAGTCCACATTGATCACGGTTGCGACGCCCTTGACCGCCGCGCTGAGCGTCCTCGGACCAGTCAAGCGGCGCGTTGACGTCAACAGCTGCACACATTGGGGTTGCGTGTGCGCCGACAAGGCCTATGACGTGGGTAAACGCACACACACCCCCAACGTGTGCACCCACTAACACAGCAACACGGCGGGGGCGCGGCGGCGCGGGGCGGCGGGACGGCGGCGCGGGGCGGCGGGACGGCGGCGCGGGGCGGCGGGACGGCGGCGCGGGGCGCGGGGAGAGGCGGGACGGCGGCGCGGGGAGAGGCGGGACGGGTGGGGTGAGGGTGACCACCCAGTCACAGCCCGGCGGGCGCCGGACGGCCTGGAGTTGCAGCGCGTCGCGGTGTAGCTCGGGTACCCCGTAGTTGGTTCTGAGAGCCCCGTGGGTCGTACCAAATAGGTGTTGCCCTAGGGAAGGACAGACACAGGTGTTGCCCTAAGGAAGGACAGACACGCAAAGAGGAACCACAACGCACCACAAACGCGCCACAACGCGCCTTATTTGTTGCAGAGCGGGATGCCGTTGCGGCACGCCTCTTGGATGTTGCGGTCGTGTTCCTCGTTGGTGACCGCGAACTTGCTCTTCTTGGTCTTCGGGTCGACGGCGACGAAGAAGATCCACGGGCCGGCCGGCGGCTTTACCGCGCCGCTGAGGGCTGCGCGGCCGGGGCTGTTGATGGGGCCGATGGGGAGGCCCTTGACGATCTCCGTGTTGTACGGGTTTTTCGGGTCCTCCATCTCCTTGGTCAGCAGCGAGCCGGAGTGTTTGGGGTCCTTGCCGTTGAGTTCCAGCCAGTAGTTCGTGGTGACGTCGAACTGGAGCGGGATCTTCTCCTTGTAGGCGCGGTTGTAGGCGACCCGGGCGATCTTGGGCATGTCCTCGGCGGTGCCGGATTCGGCCTGCGTCAGGGAGGCGACGATGAGTGCCTCGTAGGGCGACACGGAGAGGTTCTTCTGCACGTCGTCGGCGAAGGTGAGCTCGCCGGTGACGGTGAGGAAGTGGTCGACCATGACCTGGAGGATCTGCGGGGCGGTGGCTTTCGGGTCGAACTCGTAGGTGTCGGGGAAGAGGAAGCCCTCGGCGGTCTTGGAGACCTTCTTGCCGTCGGTGCGCTTGAACCACCAGTCCGGGATGCCGAGCGTCTCCGGGTCCTTGGCGGCGGTCTCGAAGTCTTTCGCCGGGATGCCGGTGGCCTTGGCGAGCAGCTCGTAGGTCTGCTTGGCGGTCTTGCCCTCGGGGATGGTCACGCCCCTGCTGACCCGCGACTTCGGGTCGAGCATCAGGGCCAGCGCGGATTCGGCTTCCATCTGCTTGCGCAGGTTGTACGTCCCCGACTGGATGTTCTTGCTCTTCGGCTCGGCCTCGGCCGCGTTGGTGAAGGCCTTGGTGCTCTTCACGACGTCGGCCTTGACCAGCTCGTTGCCGATCTCGGTGAGCGACGAGTCCTTCGCCACCGTGATCTGGACCGTCTCGGTCCCGGCGCCGGCGTAGTCGGCGGCGACGAAGAAGCCGCGCACCTTCGTGTAGCCGAAGTAGACACCCCCGCCGAGAACCGCCAGCAGGACGAAGGTCATCACGAACGCGGCCGCCGAACGGCCGCCGCTCTTGTTCGCACGATGCCTGCGCGGTCTGCTTTTCTCGGCGTCCTCGTCGAACGCCACATCCAGTTCGTCGATCATGTCTGCCTCCGCTGCCCGTCCAGCCGGCTCCGCAGGATTGTTGGTGTCTCAGCGAAACCTGCGAGCAGTGACCGCGTGACCCGGCACTGACGGGCACCATACCCATATCGATGCCTCATCGCCCACCCCGGCGACAATGCGCTCATTCGGCGGTCACACTCCGTTGAAAATTGCTCTGTCGAAACCCCCGGAACAGAAGGAACACCAGTGTCCAACGCTCCGGGGGTACCCGCGCAACGCCGGTCAGCAGATCGGAATGCCATTCTTGCAAGCCGTCTGAATGTTGGCCTTGTGGTCGTCATAGGTCACGCCGTACGCCATGGCGCCTTTCTGGTCCACTGTCACGAAGAAGTAGTATTTGCTCTTCGCCGGGGCCATCGCACCGCGGAGCGCCACATCGCCCGGGTTGCTGATCGGACCGACCGCCATCCCCTTGACGTCGTAGTTGTACGGGTTCTTCGGGTCGTGCAGCTCCGACTCGAGCAGCTTCTCGGACGATTTGGCGTCCTTGCCGCTGAGACGCAGCCAGTAGTTGACCGTACTGTCCAACTGCAGGCAGCCGCAGGGGAAGTTGCCGGTGTAGGCACGGTTGTAGAGCACCCGGGCCACCGGGCCCATGTCCTCGTCGAGCAGCGCCTCGACCTGGGCGATGGACGCCGCCACCAGAGCCTCGTAGGGCGAGATGTTGAGTTTGGCCCGCGCCGTGTTCGCGAAGTCCAGTTCGGTCATCTCGGTGTTGAAGTTCTTGATGAGCAGCTTGAGGATGTCGGCCGCCGCCGCGTCCTTGGGCAGTTCGTAGGTCGCCGGGTACAGGAAGCCCTCGATGTTGGTCTTGTCGACCTTCTTGTCGTCGTCGCGCTTGAACCACAGCGCGGGCACACCGAGCTTCTGCGGGTCCTTGCCGGCCTTCTTGAACTCGTCCACCGGGATGCCGCTGGCCTTGGAGAGCCTGTCGTACACCTGGAGGTAGGTGAGGCCCTCGGGCAGCGTGACCTTGTTGATGTTCTTGTTCTTCAGGTCGAGGAGCATGACCAGCGCGTCGCTGGCCTTCATCCCCTTACGCAGAACGTACGATCCGACTTGAATGTTCTTGCTGTCGGAATTGTCCTCGGCGGCGTTGATGAAGGCCGCGGCGCTCTTCACCACCCCCGCGGACTGCAGGTTGTTGGCGATGTCGGTGGCGGTGTCACCCTTCTGGACCTCGACGACCGCCTCGCCGGTGCCGGGACCGTCGTAGTCCTCCGCCGAGAGGAAGCCCTTCACCCGGTCGTAGCCGACCCACGCCGCTCCGCCGAGCCCGCCGACGAGCAGCAGCACCATAAGGAAGATGAAGGCGGACCTGCCGGGGCTGTCCTTCTTGCGATGGCGCCACCGCCCCCGGTCCACTCCCTCACCGAACGCCTGTCCTATGTTGTCGGACAAATCAGCCCTGCCTCCGCCGCGCGTTCAACCAGCCCTGCAGGATCTCGACGGCGGCCGCCTGATCGACGACCGCGCGCTGACGCTTGCCGCGCACACCCCGCTCGGACAACCTCCGGCTGGCGACGACGGTGGACATACGCTCGTCGGTGAGCACGATCGGCAACGGCGCGATCACCGGGGCCAGCCGCTGCACGTACGCCCGGATGTGGCCGGCCGCCACACCCTCACGCCCGCTGAGGTCCACCGGCAGCCCGACCACGAGCTCGATCGCCTCGTGCTCGGCCGCCAGCCGCGCCAGCTCCGTCATGTCCTTCGGAGTGCCGTCCGGGCCGGTCTCCCGATCCCGCGCCACCGTCACCACCGGACTGGCCAGGATGCCGTCGGGGTCGCATTTCGCCACACCGATCCGGACCTGGCCCACGTCCACGCCGAGGCGCACGCCCCGAGCGAAGCCCTGCGTCACGCCATCACCCGCACATCCTGCTCTGATCCAGATTCGACGAACCTCAGACGCGAAGAGTAGTTGCCGATCTTGAGTAAGCGCTATCCCAGGGGCACACGAATTACGCCCAAGAGCTTAACGAACACGCTTTTCGCACCTGAAAAAGCGCGGACGACAGCAAGCGGGCCCGTCACTGAGAGTGACGAGCCCGCTGCTGATCAATAACTATTGCGCCGAGTCGGCGACCGCCTGCTCGATCCACGCCAGCAGCCGCGGCGCCTCCGCGGCTGGCAGTCCGCCGCCCTGCGCCAGGTCGGCGTTGCCGCCACCCCGGCCGGACAGCGCGCCCTTGACCAGGTCCGCCGCCGACAGGCCCCGGCTCTTCGCGGCACCGTTGAGAGCCACGATCAGCGACGCCTTGCCGTTGGACCGCGACACCACGGCGACCACCGCCGGGCGGGCGCTGTCGATCTTGCCGCGGATCTCCTGCGCCAGCGTGCGAACGTCGTTGCCGGCCGCCCCCTCGGGCGCCTCGGTACCCACGTACGCCACGCCGCGCAGATCCTTCGCCTGGTCGGCCAGCGCACCGGCACCACCGAGCACCATCTGCGCCCGCAGCTTCTCCAGCTCCTTCTCCGCGTCGCGCAGCGCCGTGACGGTCTGCTCGACCCGGTCGGCGACCTGGTCGCCCGGCACCCGGAACAGCTCGGCCAGGCGGGACACCAGCAGGTGCTCCTTGGCCAGGAAGCCGAACGCGTCGATGCCGACGAGCGCCTCGACCCGGCGTACGCCGGAGCCGATCGACGCCTCGGTGAGAATTTTCACGAGACCGAGCTGACCGGAGCGGGCGACGTGCGTACCGCCGCAGAGTTCACGCGCGTAGTCACCGACCTCAACCACACGGACCTCATCGCCGTACTTCTCACCGAAGAGCGCCATCGCACCCAGCCGGCGGGCTTCCTCCTGGGAGGTGACGAACGCATGCACCTCGAGGTCGCGCAGCAGCACCTCGTTGATCTGCTGCTCCACGTCGAACAGCACCGACGGGTTGACCGCGCCCGGCGTGTGGAAGTCGAACCGCAGCCGGCCCGGCGCGTTCAGCGAACCCGCCTGGGTGGCCGACTCGCCGAGGAAGTTGCGCATCGTCTGGTGCACCAGGTGGGTGGCGGTGTGCGACCGGGAGATCGCCTTGCGCCGGTCGATGTCGATCTCCGCGAGGCCGCTCTCGCCGGTACGCACCTCACCGCTGACGACCCGCGCCTTGTGCACGATCAGGCCCGGCAGCGGCTGCTGCACGTCGACCACCTCGAGCCGTCCGCCGCCCACGTTGATCAGGCCGGTGTCCGACTGCTGGCCACCGCCCTCGGCGTAGAACGGCGTGGTGTCGAGCACCAGCTCGACGAACTCGCCCTCGCCCGCGACCTCGACGCTCCCGGAGGAGCCGATCAGGGCGCGCACCCGGGACTCCCGGCTGACCTCCTGATAGCCGGTGAACTCGACCGGGCCGCCCGCGTCCAGCGCCGACCGGTACGCCGAGAGGTCCGCGTGGCCCGTCTTGCGCGCCGCCGCGTCCGCCTTCGCCGCCGACTTCTGCTCGGCCATCAGCCGGCGGAAGCCGTCCTGGTCGACCTGCAGGCCCTGCTCCTGCGCGATCTCCAGGGTCAGGTCGATCGGGAAGCCGTAGGTGTCGTGCAGCTTGAACGCCTGGGCGCCAGACAGCTTTTGGTCGCCCTTTTTGCGCGTTTCGGCAAGAGCGGTGTCCAGGATCGTCGTGCCCGCCCGCAGCGTGGAGAGGAACGCGTCCTCCTCCGCGTACGCGTACGTGGAGATCCGCCCGAACTCCTCGGCCAGCTCCGGGTACGACGGGGACATGCAGTCACGCGCGATCGGCAGCAGGATCGGCAGCGCCGGCTCCTGCCAGCCGAGCAGCCGGATCGACCGGATCGCCCGCCGCATGATGCGCCGCAGCACGTAACCGCGGCCCTCGTTGGACGGCACCACACCGTCGCCGATCAGCATCAGCGCGGTGCGCACGTGGTCGGCGATCACCCGCAGCCGAACATCGTCCGGGTGCGACTGGTTGGCCGCGTGACCGGACTGCTTCCCGTAGTCCTTGCCGGTCATCTCCGCGGCGCGAGCCAGGATCGGACGGACCTCGTCGATCTCGTACAGGTTGTCGACACCCTGGAGGATCGACGCGATGCGCTCCAGGCCCATGCCGGTGTCGATGTTCTGCTTCGGCAGGTCACCGACGATCGTGAAGTCCTCCTTCGACTTCACATTGTTGATCTCGTACTGCATGAAGACCAGGTTCCAGTACTCCAGGTACCGGTCCTCGTCCACTTCCGGGCCACCGGAGGCGCCGTAGTCGGGACCACGGTCGTAGTACAGCTCGGAGCACGGGCCCGCCGGACCCGGGATGCCCATCGACCAGAAGTTGTCCTTCTTGCCGCGGCGCACGATCCGTTCCGCCGGCATCCCGGTCTGCTTCCAGATCTCGATGGCCTCTTCGTCGTCGAGGTAGACCGTCGCCCAGATCCGCTCCGGGTCCAGCCCGAAACCACCCTGCTCGACAGGCTTGGTCGACAGCTCCCACGCCAGCGGGATCGCGCCCGCCTTGAAGTAGTCGCCGAACGAGAAGTTGCCGTTCATCTGGAAGAACGTGCCGTGCCGGCTGGTCTTGCCGACCTCGTCGATGTCCGGCGTCCGGATGCACTTCTGCACGCTCACCGCGCGTGAGTACGGCGGGGTCTGCTGCCCCAGGAAGAACGGCACGAACTGGACCATGCCGGCGTTGATGAACAGCAGGTTCGGGTCCTCGATGGCCGGCAGCGGGGCACTCGGGACCACCGTGTGCCCGTTCGCCTCGAAATGCGCGAGATAGCGCCGCTTGATCTCCGCCGTCTTCATCGAATCCCCTCCTGCGAGCCGGGCCCCGCATCCTCGCGGAGATCGGCGAACTTGTCCTCGTACAGCTCCCCCGCGGCGAACGCCTCGTGGATCTGCTGCTCCCGCTCGGCCATGCCGTCGCGGACGTCCTCCACGAAGCTTCGCAGCGACTCCACGAGCCCGCCAGCGGATTCCGAGAGCGAGGTGGCGATGCCGCTGGGGCTGAACTCGTTGGCCTTCTGGTTGAGCTTGCGGACGACGATGGCGCCGACGGCCAGGCCGACACCGAGCCAGAGCAGGCGTTTCATGACGGCGTTCCCCTTGTCTTCAGCGACCGGCCTTACGGCGCTGCTTGATGGCGGCACGAACCTCGCGCTCGTCCTCGGCGTGGCGGCGGGCGGCGGACGCCTTGCGCAGGCCGTACCCGAACGAGGCCACCTTGACCAGTGGGTTGGCGGCGGCCGCGGAGACGACGGTGACGAGGTTGGCGATGTTCGCCGAGACGTTCTGGGCGTGCTCGGTCATCGTGTCGACCTTGGCGAGCTGCACGTTGACGCCGTCCAAAGAGACCTGAACCTGCCCGAGGGCGGTGTTCACGTTCTCCACCGTGGTGTTCACGTTGGTCAGCAACGGCCCGGTGCGGTCCACCACGTCGTTGATCGCCCGGGTGGCGGCGTCCACCGTGCGCCCCAGCTTGAGGATCGGCACGGCGAGCACGAGAACGAGCATCAGGAAGGCGCCAGCCGCGATCAGACCTGCGATTTCTCCGGCTTCCATGTAGCGCGTCTCCTATTCGGGTGGTCACAGGTACGGGTGGGATAACTAGCAGACCCTACCGTCCGTGACCACCGCGCGCGTCACGACGCCTGGGGTGTCGGGCTCAAGAGCGGATCGTCCTCCGGCAGCACCGTGTCCGGCGTCACGCCGACCGGGCCGGGCGCCTTGTCCGTCTTACCCCGCTGGTCGGCGATCGTGTTCTGCACCTTGATGTTGATCATCGATCCGGTGCACTCCTGAGGAGCGGCCTCACCGGCGGTCGCCTCCTCGCTGCCCGCCTCCGGCACCGTCTCGGCCAGCGTCTGGTCCACCTGACAGGCGGGCAGTCCGACGTAGAGGTCCAGAGTGAACTCGTCGCGCCGCCAGCAGCTGTAGGAGCCTTCCTCCTGCTTGATCGTCGTCTCCGGGCAGTCGGCGACCTTCCACTGCTTCCAGCCCGCGTCGGTGAGCGCCCGCGAATAGACCGCCGCCGTCTCCTGGAACGGTTTGTCCGACTCGGCGATCCGCTCCCGGAACCGGCACTCCAGGATGCACAGACGGCTGTTGCTGCCCTGATCCTCGACCTTGGTGGAGGCCCAGGACGGCACCTCCAGCGAGTCCAGCGAGGCGAAGACCGGGTCGTTGCTCAGCGCGCGGATCCCGAAGAACGCGGGCAGGACCAGCAGCACCAGCACGGCCAGCGACAACATCGAGACCAGGCGCAGCTGCCGCTGGGTGCGCAACTTACGGCGCAACTCCGCACCGGCACCGAGCAGACCGCCCTCACGCTCGTCAGCGCCGGCGCCGGCCTCTGCCTCCTTCTCTTCAAACTGCGGGGGTACGACCGAAGCACCTCGTCCGTCCGCCGGGCCACCCGCCGGCGACACGGGGGCGACCGATACGCGACCCGGCGCCGTGGCACCCATCCCCGCTCGTCCCGGCGCCGCGGTTGCCCGTCCTGGCGCTGCCGTCGCCCGTCCTGGTGCTGCGGTTGCTCGCGCTGAGGTTGCGGTCGCTCGTCCGGGGGGTGCGGCCGGTGGGCGGCCCGGCGTTGCGGCGCCGATCGCGGCGCGGCCCGGAGCTGTGGCGTCCGCCGGTGCGGGTGCGACCGAGGCGCGGCCGGGTCCGGCGGCTGCCTGCGGGCTGTCGAGGGTGTTGATGGCCTGTGAGGGACCGCCGTCGGGGGTGACCGTCGCGCGGCCGGGGACAGCAGCACCGGCACGGGCTGAAGCGATCGGACCGGTGCCGGGTCCGCCCTGGCCGGGTCCGCCCTGGCCGGGTCCGCCCTGGCCGGGCACGGATGCGCCGCCACGGGCGTTGGGTCCTCGGCCGCCGCGGTCGATCGGGCCTGTGCCGGGGTTTCTTGCTCCGCCCGGCGGCATCTTGGGGGCCGCGCCCATGGCTGCGGCCGGGCCTGCTGACGGGCCCATCCCTGCGGGGCCTGCTGCTGACGGGCCCATTGCGGCGGGGCCCATCGGTGCCGGACCGTTCTTCGGGCCTGCGGGGCCTCGTCCCGGCGCGCCGGGACGACCCTTGCCGCGGCCGGGACCCATGTCCTGCTCACCGCCGGGGCCGGCGGGTCGTCCGGTCACCTCGTAGCTGTCCGGGCCGTCCTCCCCATAGGGGTCACCGGCGTCCGGGCGCGGTCCACGACGGCCGGGTCCGGGCTGTCCGGGTACCGCCACACCGGCAGCACCACGGTCGCCGCCCTGCGGGGGAGCACCACCACGGGTACCGCGGCCGGGAACCGGCCGCTGGATCACGCCGGAGGTGCTGTCCGCCATCGCACCGGCTCGTCCCGGAACTGCCGGGGTGCGCGCACCCTCACGCCCGGGAACGACCGGTGGGATCACCGCGGCCGAGGCACGCACCGGCCGCCCGTCGCCGGGACCGATCCGCCGCGGGCCGGGCACACCCGGTCCGCCCTGCTGCTGATTCGGGGATCCGCCCTGGTTCGGGGATCCGCCTCTGTTCGGGCCGCCGTCGGCGTCCGGGCCCTGAGGAGGCTCGGCAGCCCGGCGCCGGCCCCGGGTCTCGTTCCCCGGCCGGACCACACCGTGTGCGCCAGTCTCCGAGCCCGGGCGCACCAGGCCGTGCGAGCCGGTCTCGTCGCCGGGGCGGACGAAACTGTGCGATCCGCTGTCGGTACCGGCCCGGAAGCCGTCACCCCCGCCGTGCCGGCCGGTGCGCTCCCCCACGGGTGGCGCGGCGTGTCCCCCCACGGGCGGCGCGGCATGTCCGCCGGCGGGCGGCGCGGCGTGTCCCCCCACGGGCGGCGCGGCATGTCCGCCGGCGGGCGGCGCGGCGTGTCCGGCGCGGTGGCCGGTGTCGCTGCCGGGAGCGGCGCTTCCCGCACGCCCGTGCCGGCCGGTGGGCTCGTCGGCCTCGTCCGCATGGGACCGGCGGCCACGCCCACGTCCCTGGCGGTCGTCCGCGGAGCCGGGCATCGGCGGAATAACACCCGACTGATGCCCCTGCTCATAGCCGGGAATCGGACCGGACTGGCGCCCGGATTGACGCCCCTGCTCGTAGCCCGGGATCGGACCCGACGGACGTCCCTGCTCGTAGCCCGGAATCGGACCCGACTGCTCGTAGCCGGGGATGGGGCCGGACTGGTTCACATCGTCGTACCCGGGCGGCTGCATCCGCGGGATCGGCCCGGACTGCTGAACCTGATCGAAACCGGGCCGGCCGGGCGACGTGGGCTCAGCCGGACGGAACCGGTCCCTGGGGGGCGGACCGCCCGCCGGGGAGGTCGGCCGCACACCGGGCGAGACGGGTCGTACCCCCGGCGCAGCGGGCCGCCCCGCGGGCGAGGTGGGCCGGACAGCAGGCGAGGTGGGCCGGACAGCAGGCGAGGTGGGCCGGACAGCAGGTGGAGTCGGCCGGCCAGCGGGCGAGATCGGCCGGACAGCGGGCGAGGTGGGCCGCACACCGGGCGCCGCGCCACGGGGCGGCGGCTGCACCTGGTGCGCTCCGGGTACCTCGGGAGCGTTACCGGAGAGCGGAACGGGCGAAGCACCGGCGGGCGGCATGCCCGCCTGGTTCGGCCCACCGAAGACCGGCCCCGACCCCGGATCGGCATCCATCTGCCGCCGGTTCTGACCGGGCTCCACCGGCCCGGCCGGGCGCGCACCCTGCGGCGGCGGACCACCGCGCCGCACACCGGGCGGAAGCTGCCCGGGCGGCATCTGACCAGGCGGCATCGGGCCGGACGGCACAGGCCCGGGCGGCATCTGCCGCGGCATCTGCCCAGGCCCAGACTGCCGCCGACCGGGCGGACCACCCTGAGGACCAGGCGGAGCAGCTTGCGGACCAGCCGGACCAGCCTGCGGACGAGGAGGACCAGGAGGGCCACCCTGCGGACCAGCCGGAATCGGCCCCGATCGCGCACCGGGAGAGACCGGCGCCACCGGCCCAGCACCCTCGAAAGCCCCGAAATCACCGGGCAGCGGCTCATCCGCGTCCGGATCATCATCCGGCCCCGGCGCCATCCGCCCGGACTTGCTGGCACGCCCCTCGCCCGGCGAACCCGGTCCGATCGCGGACCGATCCTCCTTGGCCGTACGGAGGTCGTCCAGCCAGCCGGTCTCCTCGCGCGGGATCTCCTCCGGGACAACCGGCTGCTCGGGACGGCCACGCCCGAAGCGACGCCCCTTCTTACCGGAGTCGTCGTCGGGCCGATCGGCACCCCGCGCTTTCACGGCTGTTCCTTCCCGGCGCTCTCGCCGTTGTCGTCTTCCCGCTTCAGGTCACTGTCGACGGCCGCCACACCTTCAGTTACGGCTCCCGGACCTTCAGCGATCACTTCGGTTGCAGAGTCCGCCGAAGACTGTGACGCATCCTCGGCGCGAGCACCACCCGCCGCGTGGTCCGGTGTGCCCGCCGAAGCGGTTACCGACCTGGTCGCACCCGGGGTTACGGGTGCCGGGCCGGAGGCACCCGAGCCCCGCACGATCCGGCGCAGCCGGGGCACCCGTTCGCCCACCGCGCGTTCGGCGCCGTGGTCGGTCGGCCGATAATAGTCCGTGCCGACGAGATCGTCCGGTGCGTACTGCTGGCGGACGACGCCGCGCGGATCGTCGTGCGGGTATCGGTAGCCGCGACCGTGACCCAGGCCACGCGCGCCCGGATAGTGGGCGTCGCGCAGGTGCTGCGGTACCGAGGCGCCGCGGCCGGCCTTCACGTCCGCCAGGGCTTCGCCGAGCGCTGTGGTGACGCTGTTCGATTTCGGCGCGGTGGCCATGTGCACGACGGCCTGTGCCAGGTTGAGCTGGGCCTCGGGCAGGCCGATGAGCTGCACCGCCTCGGCGGCGGCGATCGCGACGAGCAGCGCCTGCGGGTCGGCCATGCCGACGTCCTCGCTGGCGAAGATGACGATGCGGCGGGCGATGAACCGCGGGTCCTCGCCGGCGACGAGCATCCGGGCCAGGTAGTGCAGGGCCGCGTCGGGGTCGCTGCCGCGCATGCTCTTGATGAACGCGCTGATCACGTCGTAGTGGGCGTCGCCGTCCCGGTCGTAGCGGACGGCCGCCACGTCGACGGCGCGCTCGGCGGTGGCGAGGTCGATCTCCTTGACGTCCTGCGCCATGGCGGAGCTCGCGGCGGCCTCGAGGGCGGTCAGGGCTTTCCGGACGTCGCCTGACGCGAGGCGTACAAAATGATCTTCTGCTTCGGTGGTGAGGGTGATCGCACCGCCCAGACCGCGCTCGTCGGTGATCGCGCGGCGGATCAGGCCGCGGACGTCGCTCTCGTCGAGGGCCTGGAGGGTGAGCAGCACGCAGCGGGAGAGCAGCGGGGAGATGACCGAGAAGTACGGGTTCTCGGTGGTCGCCGCGAGGAGGGTGACCGTCCGGTCCTCGACCGCCGCCAGCAGAGAGTCCTGCTGAGTCTTGCTGAAGCGGTGAACCTCGTCGATGAAGAGAACGGTGGGCGGACCGCCGTAACGGCGCTCGCGGCGGGCGGTTTCGATCACCGCCCGGACGTCCTTCACGCCGGCGGTCAGCGCGGACATCGCGATGAACTTACGGTCGGTGGCGTTCGCCACGAGGTGCGCGATGGTGGTCTTACCGGTGCCCGGCGGCCCCCAGAGGATGACCGACATCGGACTCGAACCGGTGACGAGCTGGCGCAGCGGCGCTCCCGGCGCGAGCAGGTGCTGCTGGCCGACGAGCTCGTCGATGGTCGCGGGACGCATCCGGACGGGCAGGGGCGCGTCGGCCGGGGGCGCAGCGAAACCGGGGACACCGGCAGCCGCCGGAGCCGCCGGCGGTGTGCCCGGTGACGCGAGAGAGAAGAGCCCGTCCGTTTCCATCGCAATCGACAGTACCGGCCTTGCGGTGGTGATCCGAAACGCCGGGGCCCGAGGGATGGAAGCGCTCCCGCGGCCCGCCCCTGTGTGGGGCGGGCCGTTACGGAGCGTCAGCCGCGGCCGGGGCGGCGGCCGTAGAACCGGCGGCCCGAGCCGGAGCCGGAGCCGGTGCCACGCGGGCCGCTGCCGATGCCGGCCAGGTAGAGGGAGAGCAGCAGCAGGCCGAGGGAGGCCATCGTCGGGAAGTTGAACAGGTCCGGTGCGCCGAACTGGGTGTCGAGGAGGTCGGCGAGGAGCCAGACACCGAAGACGATGGCGGCAGCTATGGCGAGCATTGTTTCCTCCGGGGGGAGTCAGAGAGCCAGTGACCCGCTGATACCCGATGGGGACTGCTCTCGAAACTCCTTTTTGGGCCGCAGCAGATAGAGCGGTGCCGCTAGACCGAGTACCACCGCACCGGTGACGATCGCCGCCGGCGTGCCGGCCTGCCCGGCGACGGCGGTCAGCACGATCGCCCCGATCGCGAACCCGGGCTGTCCGACCATCGAGTTCAGCGAGATCAGGCTCGCTCGATACGCACCCTCCGCCTGCCGGTGCAGCAGACCGGCGTGCACCGGGTTGGCCGCGCCGTGCATCGCGTAACAGAGCAGGAACCCGGCGATCACCCCGGCCGGCCCGCCGAGCAGCCCCATCGCGACGATGGTCAGCGCCTGGACGATCTTCAGCGCGACACTGGTCCAGGCCGGTCCGAGCCGCCGGGCCAGCAGCGGCACGAGCGCCGCGCCCGCCGCGGAGGCCAGCCACGCCACCGAGTTCACCGGGCCGAGCAGTGCCGCCGCCGCGCCGGGATCGCCCATCACCTCGCTGAGCCGCACCGGCATCAACTTCTCGAACGTCACCATGCCGAAGCTCCAGAACAGCTCGACGAGGATCAGCGCGAACACCACCCGCGAGCGGCGGACCAGCATGAGGGCGCCGCCGATCGCCGCCGGCACACCGCGGACCGACGCCGCGAGACCCGCAAGACCGCGAGCCGGGCGATCCTCACTCATCAGCAGCGCCAGCGCCACCGTGCCCAGCAGGCTCAGGACCAGGGCAACCAGCACCGGTACGGTCAGCGCACTCACCGATCCGAGCGGTCCCCATCCGAGCGGTCCCAGCCAGACCAGTCCACCGGAGAGCAGAGCGCCCCCGGCGATGGCCAGCCCGAGGACCACCCCGCTGTGGCTCAGGCCGGCCTCGATGTCGGCTTCCGGATCCTCCGCCAGGGCGCTGTCGACATACCAGGCTTCCAGCGGTCCGCTGTCGAGTGCCCGGTAGACGCCCTGGAGCAGGTAGACGAGCGCGAACATCGGCACCGAGTCGGCGACGGTCCAGAGCACGATTGCGGCCAGGTTGACCACGCCGGCGATAAGCAGCACGGGCCGCCTGCCGACCGCGTCGGAGAGGCCACCGGTGGGCAGCTCGAGGAAGAGAACGGTGAAGCCCTGGATGGCGGCGACCGCGCCGACCTGGGCGATGCTGAGGCCACGCTCCAGCGGGAGCAGCACGATCACCGGGATCATCAGGCCGACCGGGAGCCAGCGCAGCCCGAGCAGGAGCAGGTAGCGGGAGCGGGTCGTCATCATTTCTCCTCCGGGCTCGGGTCCTCCGGTTTCGGGCTTCTCGGTAGTGCCGCCAGGTAGAGCGAGACCGGCCGCAGGCCCGGCCGGGGGTCCGCCTGGGCCGCGCGGTCGTGCCGCACGACCACCTCCTCGATCTCCTCCATCAGGGCGCGGACCTGCTCGGCGTCCAGGTGGAGCAGATAGTCGGAGAGCTCGCCCGCGTCACGCCACTCGGGTGGTTCGGCGGCCACACCACGGCGCCACTCCTCGGCCAGCTCGACGAACCGGCCGGCCTGGAACGTCTCCAGCCACTCGGCCGCGGCGGTCGCGTCGGGGTCGTCCAGGTAGTAGCTGCGCCGCCAGCTGGACATCTCGTGCGCGGCCCGCCACCAGCGCTGCCGCCCGCTGCCGGGCCGCTCCTCCTCAATGACGAGGCCGGCGTCGGCGAGCTGGCGCAGGTGATAGCTGGTGGCACCAGTGTTGGTGCTGAGCACGGCGGCCAGGTGGGTGGCGGTGGCCGGGCCGTCGCCGCGGAGCCGCCCCAGCAGCCGGATCCGCAGCGGATGGGCCAGCACCTGGATCTGCCGGCTCGTGAGATGCACCTGGTTCAGATCGTCCGCCATGGATCCACAATACATATGCACAGATTTTATGCAAAGTATTTGTGCATACTGGGATGACAGCGGGATGACAACCGGCGACACGCCCCTGTTATCGCCCGCCGCGTAGACCGTTCGGCATGAACGTCACCGTGGAGAATTTGCGCAAGCGCTACGGCCCGGCCGTCGCCCTCGACGGCATGTCCTTCGCCGTCGAGCCCGGCCAGGTCACCGGCTTCGTCGGCCCCAACGGCGCGGGGAAGTCCACCACCATGCGGGTGATTCTCGGCCTCGACCACGCCGACTCGGGCACCGCGCTGGTGGGCGGCCGGCCGTACCGGAGCCTCAGCCGGCCGCTCTGCCAGGTCGGTTCGCTGCTGGACGCCGGAGCGCTGCAGCCCGGCCGGACAGCCCGCAACCACCTGCTCTGGCTGGCCCACTCACAGGGCCTTCCGGCCGGCCGGGTGGACACCGTCCTGGAGCAGGCGGGCCTGGCCACCGCCGCCCGCCGGCGGGCCGGTGGGTTCTCGCTCGGCATGCGCCAGCGGCTCGGCATCGCCGCCGCCATGCTCGGCGACCCGCCGGTGCTGATGCTCGACGAGCCGTTCAACGGCATGGATCCCGAGGGGATCATCTGGGTGCGCGGCTTCCTGCGGACCCTGGCCGCCGAGGGGCGGGCGGTGCTGCTGTCCAGCCATCTGATGGGCGAGCTGGAGGACGTCGCCGACCACGTGGTGGTGATCGGCAGAGGCCGGGTGGTCGCCGACACCAGCGTCGCGACGTTGCTGGCCGACACGGCTGGTGGGCTGGTCACCGTACGCACCGTGGATCCGCAGGCCGGGCCGGCGCTCGCGGGGGCCGGGGGCGGCGTGACTGCTGGCGGGGCCGGGATCCTCGCTGTCACCGGGCTGCCCGCCGAGGTTGTGGTCACGCTGCTCAACCGGGGCGGCGTCAGGTTCTCGGAGGTGGCCACCCGGCGGACCACGCTGGAGGAGGCGTACCTCGAGCTCACCCGGGACGAGGTCGAGTACCGGGCGGAGGAGCTTCGATGAACCCGGCAGCTCTCCGTGAGTTCGCCCGGCTGTTGCGGGCCGAGTGGACCAAATTGCGTACCGTCCGAGGCTGGGTCGTGGCCCTGCTCGGCGGCATGGCGGCGATGATCGCGCTCGGCACGCTGACCGGCGTCCAGGGCTCGTGCGGCAAGACGAGCTGTGTGCTGCCGACCGGCCCGGACGGCCGGGAGGTCACCGACTCCTTCTCTTTCGTGCACCAGCCGCTGAACGGCGACGGCAGCATCACCGTGCGGGTCGCCGGGATGAGCGGGATGCTGCCGGCTGAGCCCGGCGCCGAGGAGAAGCAGGCGGAGGGCAAGGGGCCGCAACGGGCCGGAAGTCCGTCGGCTGGGACGCCTGGTCTCGCTCCGTGGGCCAAGACCGGGCTGATGATCAAGAACGGCACCGAGGAGGGTACGGCGTACGCGGCGATCATGGTGACCGGCGCTCACGGCGTACGGATGCAGCACGACTTCACCCACGACAAGGCCGGCTCGGCCGGCACCGCGCCTCGCTGGCTGCGCCTGACCCGCGCCGGCGACCGCATCACCGGTCAGGAATCGCCCGACGGACGCGCTTGGACCACCGTCGCGGAAGTGCGGCTCGACGGTCTCCCGGCCACCGTGCAGGCCGGCATGTTCGCGACCTCGCCGCAGTACAACAAGGTCACCGACAGCCTGCTCGGCAGCTCCGCGTTCGGCGGCCCCAGCCGGGCCACCGGCGAGTTCGACAACCTGGACCGGCAGGGCGACTGGCCGGCGCAGACCTGGACCGGCACCCGCATCGGCGGGGTCGTCACCGAACCCGTCGACGATCCCCAGCTCACCGGCCCGGTCTACCGGGTGACCGGCTCGGGCGACATCGCACCGGCCACCGCGGGGCTCGCCGGACTCGGCGTCACCATCACGCAGACCCTGGTGGGCACGTTCGCCGCACTCCTCGCGGTGGTGGTCCTCGGCGCCGTCTTCGTCACCGCGGAGTACCGGCGAGGGATGATCCGGACCACCCTGGCCGCGGCACCACGGCGCGGCCGCGTGCTCGCCGCGAAGACCGTGGTGCTCGGTGGCAGCACCTTCGTCGCCGGCCTGATCGCGTCGCTCCTGGTCGTCGAACTCGGCGGCCGGATGATGGTGTACCGCGGCGTCTACCTTCATCCCGCCCCGGCCGAGACCGAAGCGCGGGTCATCGCCGGGACCGCCGCCCTGCTCGCCTGTTCCGCGGTGCTCGCGATGGCCCTCGGCACGCTGGTGCGCCGCAGTCTCACCGCGGTCACCACCGGGATCGCGCTGATCGTCCTCCCCTACCTGCTGTCGCTGAGCGCGCTGTCCGGCGCGGCGGCCGAGTGGGTGCTGCGGGTGACGCCGGCCGCCGCCTTCGCCCTGCAACAGAGCACCCCGGCATATCCGCAGGTGGACAACCTCTACACGGCCGAGGCCGGTTACTTCCCGCTGCCGCCGTGGGGAGGACTGGCGGTCCTGGCCGGCTGGACGGTCGTCGCCCTGGCCGCGGCGGTCGTGGTGCTGCGCCGGCGGGACGCGTGATGCCCGGTCCGCGGATGGCGGTGGTGCGTGCGGAATGGACCAAGCTGTGGACCGTACCCGGAACTCTGTTGCTCCTGATTGTCGCGGCAGCGACGACGGTGGCGGTGGCGGTCCTCGCGGTGGCCACCGAGACGTGTCCCGAGCCGGAATGCGGTGTCGCGGCGATGCTCACCGGCGTCCGGCTCGGGCAGGCCGTCATCGCGATCGTCGCCGTCCTCATGATCAGCGACGAATACCGGACCGGGCTCATCCGGCTCACGTTCGCCGCTGTGCCGAACCGGTCGGGTGTGCTCGCCGCCAAGGCCGGGGTGCTCACTGTCGTGCTCACGGTCACGGCGGCTGTCGCGGTGCTCGGTTCGCTGCTCGGCGGCCGGCTCGTGCTGCCCGGGCGTGGATATGCGGCCCCGTCCCTCGCCGACGGTGAGGTGGCGCGTGCGGTGGGCGGGTCGGTTCTGTACCTGGTGCTGATCGGGCTGCTCGGCCTCGGGGCCGGAACGTTGCTGCGTAGTCCGGCGGGGGCGATCGGCACGGTTCTCGGGCTGATCTACGTGGTGCCGATTATGGCGGCGGCGGCTCCGGATCCTAAGTGGGAACGCCGCCTGCAGCAGATCGGGCCGATGGATGCGGGGCTGGCGATCCAGAAGACGGGGGATCTGGCGGGTTTGCCGGTGCAGCCGTGGCACGGGTTGGGTGTGCTGGTGTTGTGGGCAGCGGGCGCCCTTGTCCTGGCCGGTGTTCTGCTACATCAACGCGACGCCTGAGCTGGGGTTCGTCTGTCGCCCGTCGCACCTGTTCCGCGGCCGGGGTTGTCCCCCGGCCGCGGTGGGTGATCAGTTGGAGTGCTGGACCGGTGCGGCCTGGCCGTCGGTGCCGGGGGTGCCCGCGGCGGCCTTCGGCTTGGCGTCGATGCCCGCCTCGAGCCGCTGCTGCGCGGTGATCGGGGTGGGAGCCGTGGTCAGCGGGTCGAAACCGCCACGCGTCTTCGGGAAGGCGATGACCTCGCGGATCGACTCGTTGCCGGAGAGCAGCATGCAGGTCCGGTCCCAGCCCAGGGCGATACCGGCGTGCGGCGGCGGGCCGTACTTGAACGCCTCCAGCAGGAAGCCGAACTTGTCCGCGGCCTCCTCCGCCGTGATGCCGAGCAGCTCGAACACCCGGCTCTGCACGTCGGCCCGGTGGATACGGACCGAGCCACCGCCGATCTCGTTGCCGTTGACGACGATGTCGTACGCGTAGGCCAGCGCCTGATCCGGAGCGGTCTCGAAGGTGTCGATCCACTCGTCGTTCGGCGACGTGAACGGGTGGTGGACCGCGGTCCAGCCGCCCTCATCCGTCCGTTCGAACATGGGAGCGTCCACCACCCAGCAGAACGCCCAAGCGCTCTCGTCGATGAGGCCGGCCCGCTTGGCGATCTCGATACGAGCGGCGCCGAGCAACTCCTGCGCCTCCCGGCGCTCGGTCGCGGCGGCGAAGAAGACGGCGTCGCCGGGCTTCGCGCCGACCTGGTCGGCCAGGCCGGACAGGTGCTCGGGCGACAGGTTCTTGGCAACCGGGCCCTTCGGCTCACCGGTCTCCGCGTCGAGAACCACGTAGGCCAGGCCGCGGGCACCCCGGGCCTTCGCCCAGTCCTGCCAGCCGTCCAGCTCCTTGCGGGTCTGCGAGGCACCGCCCGGCATGACGACCGCACCCACGTAGCCACCGGCGTCGATCGCACCCGCGAACACCCGGAACGCGGTACCGCGCAGGTACTCGGTCAACTCGACCAGCTCGACGCCGTAGCGCAGGTCAGGCTTGTCGGAGCCGTAGCGGTTCATCGCGTCGGTCCAGGTGATCCGCGGGATCGGCAGCTGCACCTGGTAGTCGGCGAGCTCGCTCCACAGCTTGCTGACGATCTCCTCGCCGAGCGCGATGATGTCGTCCTGCGTGACGAACGACATCTCGATGTCGAGCTGGGTGAACTCCGGCTGCCGGTCGGCGCGGAAGTCCTCGTCCCGGTAGCAGCGGGCGATCTGGTAGTACCGCTCCATGCCGGCGACCATCAGCAGCTGCTTGAAGAGCTGCGGGGACTGTGGAAGCGCGTACCAGGTGCCCGGCTGGAGGCGGACCGGCACCAGGAAGTCACGGGCGCCCTCGGGGGTCGACCGCGTCAGCGTCGGCGTCTCGATCTCGTTGAAGTCCCGCGCGTGCAGGATGTCGCGGGCGATCTGGTTGGCGCGGCTGCGCAACCGCAGAGCCTTCGCCGGACCGGAGCGGCGCAGGTCGAGGTAGCGATACTTCAGGCGCAGGTCGTCGGAGGCGGTGATCGTGTCGTCCACCGGCAGCGGCAGCGGGGCCGCCTCGGAGAGCACGGTCAGCTCGCTGGCGACCACCTCGACGGCGCCGGTGGCCAGCTCCGGGTTCTCGTTGCCGGCCGGGCGGGCGTTGACCTCGCCGACGACCTTCACGCAGAACTCGTTGCGCAGCGCGTGCGCGTCTTCCTCGCGGAACACGACCTGGACCACGCCAGAGGCATCCCGCAGGTCGACGAAGATGACGCCGCCGTGGTCGCGCCGGCGGGCAACCCACCCGGCGAGCGTCACCGTCGTGCCGGCGTCGCTTGCGCGCAGGATGCCGGCGTCATGGGTACGGATCACGGAAACGTCTCCTAACAGAGTTCGCGGGGCGCACCCGACATTCTGTCAGGCACCCCCCGCGCCGCGCGCCACGGGCCGGTCACCGTCACACCAGCCGCCCGGTCACCCGCGCACCTGCCGGTCGGTCACCGGGGCGCCAGCTGCCGGCGCACTGCCGACCGGTCACCGGGGTACCTGCCACGAGGTGGCACGCAGGCCGGCGGTGCCGGTTCCGCCGACGTCGATGATCTCCACAAGCACAAGTTCGGCCGGATTACCGGAAGTCAGCACGCACAGCGCCGTACCCTTCTTGACCTCCACATCAGCCCCCGGCCCGAGCGGACTGGTCCGAATCGCCCGCAGACATCCCGCGGCATCAAGGTCGGCCCCGGTGCGCTGGCTGCCTGCCGCCGCCCCCGCGCCCAGACTGAGGCGGGGCGGCTCATCACCGCACCGACTGTCGTACCGCAAGTCCGCAGCCTGCTCCTCGGCATCCGCCCGCGGTTCGTCAAGGTCGAGGAAGAGCACCGCTGAGCAGCCCACCTGGACGCGCAGAGGCTCTTTGGCATACGAAACCGGATATTCCTCGGGCTCCGGCGGCCGGTTCGCCGCTTGGTTTCCGTTGCTGTTCCCGGCCTGGTTGCCGGTTCCGTTGCCGGCCTGGCTCCCAGCCTGGCTCCCAGCCTGGTTGCCGGTTCCGTTACCGGCCTGGCTCCCAGCCTGGTTGCCGTTTCGGTTGCCGGCCTGATTCCTGGTTGCGTTTCCGCCCCCCGCCAACGCCTGTGCCGTTTGCTCGTGCGCCGCCCGCGCCGCCTCCATCGCCCGCCACGACAGGAACCCGGCCGCCGCCGAGACGACCAGCGCAAGCACACTCAGCACCACCGCCAGAACATTCCCGGCACGACGCTTCGGTTTGGCCGCCCGCTCCTTCGACTCACGCAACGGCTCGGTCGGCCCCTCCGCCCCGCCAGTCCGTTCCGCCCCGCCAGTCCGTTCCGCCCCGCCAGTCCGTTCCGCCGCAGCCATCCGCTGCGAAGGCGGCGTCCACGGCGCAGGACTACTCGGCCGTGGCGCAGGAACACTCCCCGGGTAGGTCCCACCCTGATGAACGCCCGAACCTCCGGACTGCTGACTGCCGTCCCGTCGAGCCCCCTGATGCTGGCCGCCTTGGTGCTGGCCGCCCTGGTACTGACCTCCCTGATGCTGGCCTCCCTGAACCGCGCCTCCCGGCTGACCCCCAGGATGCTGGCTTCCTTGATGCGGATGCCCAGCCTGAACTCCCGCGTTCGCGGGATGATGCCCCGCAGCACCCGTATGGTCCCCGGGATACGTGGCGGCATTCTCAGCCGGCCGGTTGGCAGTCGGTTCGCTGGCAGCTGCACGGAAAACGGGCATGACGGACTCCAGCGGCGCAGGGGAAGAAAGCGCTTGATCAGCGCCTAATCACCATAAACAGCTGTGATCTCCATCAACCATCCCCCAGCGAGGCGACCCACCACGTGATGATTCCTCCTGTCGGCACACCCTTCTCACCTCTTCCTCGCCTTCTCACCTCGCCCTCTCACCTCTTCCTCTCGCCCGTGTTCAGAGGTAGGTGTGCAGCACGTCCACCACCCTTCTGTCCTCGTCCACCAAGGGGATGTCCCGCCATTTGTCGAAGGCAGTACACGGGTGCGAGATCCCGAACCGGATCAGCTCGCCCGGCTCCACCGTGACGCCGTCGACAGCGAGATACGTGTGGTGGTCGTTCAGCTTGCTAACCCGCAGCCCGGTCGCCGGTCGCAGCGACCCGTCGAGTCCGCGGATCTCCAGCGGTTCCGGCAGCCCTTCGTCGAACGGCGCGTCCCGCTTGCCCATCCCCGCGAACGCCAGCCCCGGCTCCGGCGTGGAGATCACCTGCGCCCAGATCTCCAGCGCCGCGGTGAGCGTGCCCTCCCCGGGAACCCGGACGAACGGCGTCCGCTCCCGGTAGAACCCGTCGTCGTGGGTGACCGACGCGCCGCTGCGCAGGATCACCCGCGCCCGCCCGCTGACCCCGGCGAAGCGCTCGGCGACCCGATCGAACCAGGCGCTGCCCCCGGCGGTGAGAATCGGATCCTTCGGCAGCAGGCCCGCCTTCTCCAGCCGCTCGAACCCCTCGACGACCCGGTCCAGGAACTCGTCGACGCCGGCCTGATCGGGTAGCTGTCCCTCGTACCCCGTCACCCCCACCAACTCGACACCCGGCGCCGCAGCGACGGCCCGCGCCACGTCCTCGAGTTCGTCCAGAGTCCGCACCCCGGTACGCCCGTCCACGTGCCCGAGCTCGGCGAACACCCGGAACGGCCCGCCGGCCGCGGCCGCCGCGTTCACCCCGGCGATCGAATCAACCTGGAAGTACACCTCCCAGCCCGCCGCACACTGCTCCGCCAGCCAGCGCAGCGCCGACGGATCAAGGATCTCGTTGGCGATCAGCACCCGCTCGATGCCGAGCCGCCGCAGCACGAGTGCCTGGTTCGGGGTCGCCACCGTCATCCCCCACGCACCGGCACGAAGCTGCGCCTCGATCAACCCGGGCGCCATCGTCGTCTTGGCGTGCGGGGCGAAGTCCAGGCTGTGCCGCCGGCAGAAGTCAGCCATCGTGGCGATGTTGGCCTCCACCGCGGAGCGCCGAACCACCAGCAACGGCCAGGTGAAATCACCGGCGAAGATGCTTGGTCGATCCGCCGCTATCCGCTCCGGGCTCCGGGACTCGTCCGGCGACCAGAACCCCTTGCTCCGCCAGTCGATCGTCACGTTGTCCTCCCTTGTCGGCCGATGCTGGACCCATGCCGGCCGCCGCTAGACCCTTGTCGGCCGCTGCTGGACCCTTGTCGGCTGTTGCTGGACCCTTGTCGGCTGTTGCGAGACTTCCTGTCATGGTCGACATTGCGCTGCCTGCCACCTTCACCCGGACCGTCGAGGAGTGCTGGGGAGCCGACGGGCGGCGGTGGCTGGCCGGATTGCCCCAGATCGCGGGACAGGTCCTGGGGAAATGGGATCTGACCATCGAGGATCCGTTTCCGTTGAGCATGAACTGGGTGACCCGGGTACGCCGGTCGGACGGGACAACGGCCGTCCTGAAACTCGGCGTGCCGGAGGGAGGGCACCTCGCGGACGAGGCCACCGCCCTGGAGTTCTTCGGCGGGAAGGGTGCGGTGAGGCTGCTGGCCCGCGACGACATCCAGGGTGCCTTGCTGATCGAGGAGGCCCGGCCCGGTGTGCAGGCCCGCTCGCTCGTCCCGCACCGGGACGTCGACGCCACGGCCGCGCTGATCGACGTGATGCGCCGGCTGCACCGGCCCGCACCGCCCGGCCTGCCTCTTCCGGACCTGGACCGCCGGGTCGCCTCGTTCGACGACCATCTGCGCCGGTTTCCCGATGACGGCCCGGTTCCGCGGCACCTGGTGGAGCGGGCCCGGGAGCTTTTCGCCGGCCTCTGCGCCACCGCCACCGAGCGGGTGGTCCTCCACGGCGACCTGCACCACGACAATGTGCTGACCGCCGACCGGGAGCCGTGGCTGGCCATCGACCCGCACGGTGTCATCGGCGATCCCGGTTACGAAGCCGGCGCGCTGCTCTACAACCCGGATCCCGAGGGCACCGACGACACGGTTCTGGACCTCGCCGAAGCCCGGATCGAACAACTCGCCGACGGGCTCGGCATCCCCGTCGAACGGGTGACCGCCTGGGGTTTCGTGCAGGGAGTGCTCTCCGAAGTGTGGACCTTCGAGGGGAACGGCACGGCGAACATGCGCTCGCTGCGCCTTGCAGAGCGGCTCCTGCCCCTGCTGTCCTGATCTCATGAGCTGCTCCGGCGCAGGTCTCATGACGCACTCCAGCGCAGGCTTCAGGGTGCGCTCCAGCGCCGGTCTCATGGCGCGCTCCAGCGCAGGCTTCAGGGTGCGCTCCAGCGCCGGTCTCATGGCGCGCTCCGGCGCAGGTCCGCGGTCATCTCGTGCAACTGGGCGAGCCGGTCGTCCAGCCGGCGAGGACTTCCCGGTGCGTCCGGTCGCGCGTCCCAGGGTCGGGGCCCCGCCAGTGGCCGGTAGTTGACGCCGAGCGCATCGAGCCTGGCCAGATGGGCGGGCAGACGGCTGGAGAACTCGGCGAAGTCCCGGGCCGGCGGGCCCCAGACCGTCTCGGCGAAGGCGCACAGCCGGGGAAAGGCCTGGTAGTCGACGCGCCGGGCGGACTCCAGATGCTCCGTCCAGATGTTGGCCTGCCCGCCGAGGACCAGGGCGGCCTCGGCTGCCGTGAGACCCTCGGGAATCGGCTCGAAGGCATACACGTCTGCCAGCGTGAGCCGGGTGCCGACCGGCGTGGGCTCACCGGGGTCGTCGGACTGCCGGTAGTCCAGATAGACCGAGGTGTCCGGACAGGCGACCACCTCGTGTCCGGCCCGGACGGCATGGGAGGTCGGCGCCACACCACGCCAGGCGGCCACCACCGAACCCGGTGGAGCGCCACCCGCCAGGATCTCGTCCCAGCCGTAGAGCCGGCGACCGCGGCCGGCGAGATGCTCGGCCAGCCGGGCGGTGAACCAGGGCTGCAGCTTGTCGGGTCCTGACAATCCCTCCGCCCGGGCGCGCTCCCGCGCCACAGCGCTCTCCTGCCACTCCGTGACCGGGCACTCGTCGCCACCGATTCCGATCAGCTCGCTCGGAAAGATGTCGCAGACGTGGTCGAGCACGGCCCGGCAGAAGTTGAGCGCCTCCGGGCCGACGTTGAGAACGTGCGACGAGACGCCCCAGGACGGACGCACCGGCCCGGCATAACCGTGCCCCAACTCGGGATAGGCGGCGACGGCGGCCTGCATGTGACCGGGCATGTCCACCTCGGGCACGACCGTGACGTGCCGATCCGCCGCGTAGGCCACGATCTCGCGCAGGTCGTCGCCGGTGTAGAACCCGCCGTGGGGCCGCCCGTCGAAGGCGCTGTGCGAGCGGGAACCGAGCATGGTCGTCTCCCGCCACGCACCCACCGAGGTGAGCAGGGGCCGCCCGGGCACCTCGATCCGCCAGCCCTGATCGTCGGTGAGGTGCAGGTGCAGCACGTTGAGCTTGTGGAACGCGGCGAGGTCGACGAGGCGCAGAACGTCGGCGACCGGCATGAAGTGCCGGGCCACGTCGAGCATCACCCCGCGCCAGGCGAAACGTGGCGCATCCACGACCCGGCACCCCGGCACACGCCAGGGGCCGTCAGCGATCCGGGCTCGGCGCAGCGAGGCCGGTGGCAGCAGCTGCCGCAACGTCTGAGCACCGTAGAAGACGCCCGCAGCCGAACCGCCCTCGATCCGGAGCCCGCCCGGGGAGGCGTCGAGCACATAGCCTTCGGCGGGCAGCCCGGGATCGATCCGGAGGTGGACGCCGCCGCCATCGCTGTCGCCGGGAGGCAGGTAACAGCCGGTGGCCGCGCCGATCGTGGCACGCAGCCAGGACGCGACTCCGCCGAGACTCGGATCCGCCTCCACCCGCGTCGCGGCGTCGAGCAGGAAGAAGCCGTCGGTGACCGTGACCGAGCCGGGTCGAGGAACAAGGTTCGTAAGTGGCTCGTTCATGACGCCTCCTTGACCTGGCGAGCGCTTAGGAGGACGCTACAACGAACCACATACGAACCACCAGGGTTTCGCGGATCGGGAAAGGAGCGCCATGAGAATCGGGCTGATCGTCCACACCGGTCATCGCGAGCGCTTCACCGAGGCGGCAAGGACCCTGACCGGCGTCTCGTTCGCCTGGGCGTTCTACGAGCGGGAGGAGCAGATCCGCGACCTGATCAGCGGTCTGCTGGCACCCAGTGACCTAGACGGATTGCTGCTCGGCCTGGTGCCGTTCGCTCGTGCCCGCGACCTGCTGCCCCCCGGGCTGCCGGTCGCCGTGACGCGGTCCGCGGCGCTCGATCTGGCTCTGGCGTGGGCGCGGGCAAGGGGCAACGGCTGGCCCGCCACACCGGTCAGCATCGACACCTTCACCGAGGAAACCGTCACCGAGGTGGCCACCGCCCTCAGCCTGGACCGGTCGGCCATCGCCACCCTGCCGTTCGACCCCGACCAGCCGATCGCCGAGGTCGTCGAGTTCCACCGCCGGCAGCTCACCCGCACCGGCGCGCACTACGTGATCAGCGTCCGCACCGGGGTCGCCGCCGCCCTCGACGGCCGGGCCGCCGTGCTGCACGCTCTGGCCACCCCCGGCACGATCCGCGCCGACCTGCACGAGCTCGTCCTGCGGGTGCGACGCCGGCGCGCCGACGAGCAACGGTTCGCGGCAGCCGTCTTCCGCGCCCCCGCGGCGAACACACGGGAGGCGCTCCGCCAGGCCCTGCAAGACCTCCCCGAGCTCGCGGACGCGTGGGTCGAGGAGCACGGGCCACGCGGCGTGGTCGCGTTCGCTCCGGCAGCAGCCTTCGAGTCGCTGACCCAGCACTGGGTCTGCGCCCCCGGCCCCTGGCACACCCCGCGCCCGGCAGCGTCCGAGCCCAGCACAGCCGGCGCTGCAGCCTCCGAGCCCAGCACAGCCGGCGCCACAACCTCCGAGCCCAGCACAGCCGGCCCCACAACCTCCGAGCCCGGCCCAATGCCGGGTGTCGGCGCCGTGGCCGGGTTCGGCATCGGCTCCTCCGCCCGGCGCAGTGTCGCCCTCGCGGAGCAGGCCGCCGACCGGGCTGAGCGAGACGGCATCCCGGCGGCATACCTGATCACCGACGATGGAGTCATGATCGGGCCGATGGGGACGTCCGGCCCCACCCTCACCTACACCTACCGGCAGCACGGTGGCCTCGAGACGCTGGCAACCCGGGCCGGGCTCAGCCCCGCCACGCTGTCCCGGCTGGCCGCGCTGGAGCGTTCCCTCGCCGGGCGGCCGGTCTCCCCCGGCGAGCTGGCGAGCGCCCTCGGCATCACCGACCCGAGTGGGCGGCGCCTGATCCGCAAACTCGCCGAGGCCCGGCTGGCAGTCCCGGACGGCAGCACCCAACCGCACCACAAGGGCCGCCCGGCACGTCTCTACCGTCTCTCGATCGCCTCGGCCCTGGCCGCGAGTGAGGCCTTCCCGGCCGACAACCCTCAGGACGGCGCCCCATGACATGGGATCTTCTGCTGACCGGCGGCCGGCCCGGTGACGTGGCGGTCCGCGACGGTCTGATCGCCGCGGTCGGGCCTGAGCTCCCCCGCGACGCCCGCCAGGTGATCGACGTGCCCGGCAGGCTCGTCACCCCCGGCCTGATCGACCTTCACACACACGTCGGCCCCGGCTACTGGGGCATCGATCCCGACCCGATCGCCTGGTGCTCCGGGGTCACCACCTGGGTGGACGCCGGTTCCGCGGGAGCCTTCACCCTGTCCGGCCTGCGCCGCGTCGCCGCCGAATCCGCCGTCCGGGTGCCGGCGCTGCTCAACATCTCCGCCCTGGGCCTCGCCGGGCGGACCGGAGAAAACCGTGACCTGGCAAACTGCGACACCGCATTGGCGATCGACACCATCCAGGCAAACCGCGACCTGATCCGAGGCATCAAGGTCCGCATCGACATCGAGTCCGTGGGCGCCAACGGCGTCGAGCCGCTGCGCCGCGGCATCGCCGCCGCCGAGACGTGTGGTGTGCCCGTCATGGTCCACATCGGCGCCCCTCCACCCGCCCTCGACGAGGTGCTCGACCTGCTCCGGCCCGGCGACATCGTCACCCACTGCGCCAGCGGCATCGCCGCCCCACTCGGCCCGGCGGTGCACGCCGCCTCCGCCCGCGGCGTGCTGCTCGACCTCGGCCACGGGTCCGGCGGCTTCGCGTTCGACGTGCTGGAGGCCCAACTGGACGCCGGTCTGCGGCCGTACACGATCTCCACCGATCTGCACGCCCGCTCAGTGCACGGCCCGGTGTTCGACCTGCCCACCACGATGGCCAAGCTCCTCGCCGTCGGCCTGCCGCTGTCCGACGTGGTCGCCGCGGTCACCGAACATCCGGCCCGGGCGCTGGGCCTGCCCGGCGGGACACTCACGGTGGGTGCCCCGGCCGACCTCGCGATCTTCGACGTACGAGCGGAGCACTTCCCCGTCGTCGATGCTCACCGCCAGGTCCGCACCTCCCCCACCCGGCTCGTCAACGAGGCCACCTACGTCGCCGGCCGTCTCCTGACACCGCGACTGCCCGCCCCACCCGCACCCTGGATCCCACTCACCGAAGCGCAGCGGTCAGCCCTGGCCGATCGCGAGCGCCGCATCCGTCACCTGCTCTCCACGCCGCTTGTCGACGTGGACGGGCTGGCCGAACAATTTCCCAGACCGAACCCGAGGAGTTCCTGATGCCCAAGCGTGCTGTGCTGACCGACAAGGCAGCCCCGGCCGGCGGCCCCTACTCGCACGCCGTCGTCGCCGGCGACACCATCTACCTGGCCGGAGCAGTCCCCGCCCTGCCCGACGGCACGTGGGTCACCGGTTCCTTCGCCGAACAGGCCCACGCCGCCTTCCGCAACCTCGCAGCCGTCGCCGAGGCCGCCGGCTCCAGCCTCGACCAGGCAGTCCGCCTCGGCGTCTACCTGCGCGACTTCGGTGACTTCGACGAGATGAACGAGATCTACAAGCAGTACATCAAGGGCGACCACCTCCCGGTCCGCACCACCCTCCCCGTCCCCCTCGTCGGCTTCGACATTGAAATCGACGCCGTCCTCTACACCGGCCCCTGACACCCACTCGCGAGGACCCGCCCCGCCACCGGGGCGGTCCGGCGAAACCAACCAGCCAGCAGGTCGGCCTGCGCAGCCCCACCCCGGGCGACGCCGGGCGGACCCGCCCAGCCACTCGGGCCCACCCGCCCAGACGGGGGATAGCGATGGACATAAGTGGGTACCGGGGCTTCCATGCCTTCTCCCGGAGAGTTGCTCGGTGCCCGCTATCGGCTGGACGACCGAATCGCCGCGGGCGGCATGGGGGAGGTGTGGCGGGCCACCGACACGGTTCTTGAGCGGCCGGTGGCGGTGAAGACGTTGCTTGCCGGGTTTGCGGGCGACGTGGGGTTCCGGACCCGGTTCCATCACGAGGCGCGGGCCATGGCGGCGCTCCGGCATGCGGGGGTGGCGCCGGTCTACGACTTCGGGGACACCGGTGAGGGCGCCTTCCTGGTGATGGCCAGGGTGGACGGGCTGCCTCTGGACCGGTGGATCGCCGAACGTGGGCCGTTGTCCCCGCACCAGACGATGTCGATCGTGGCACAGGCGGCTCGCGCGCTGGGAACGGCGCACGAAGCGGGGATCGTGCACCGTGACGTGAAGCCCGGGAACCTGATCATCGAGCCTGACGGCAACGTGGTTCTCGTGGACTTCGGGGTTGCCCGCTCGGCTCACTCGGCCGATCTCACCGGTGCGAAGGAGGTGGTCGGTACGGCGCTCTACATCGCTCCGGAGCAGGTCGCCAAGCGGACCACCGGGCCCTCCGCCGACCAGTACGCGCTGGGCATCGTGGCGTATCACTGCCTTGCCGGGAGACCGCCGTTCATCGGCGACAACCCGCTGGCCGTCGCGTTGCAGCACCTCGACAGTGAGCCGCCGCCCCTGCCCGCGAGCGTGCCCGCCCCCGTGCGGGACCTGATCGCCACCGCCCTGGCGAAGGACCCGGCTGCCCGCTTCCCCTCCGCCTTCGCGATGGCCGAGGCCGCCGACACCGCCGCGGCCCAGACCCGCGACACCAACACCAACACCAACGGCCTCGGCGCAGCAGGCACACCGGGCAACGTGGCGGCCGCTGACCAAGTCGGCATCACAAAGACGGCCATCGCGCCCTTCATCGGATCGGCTGCGGCACCGCCGGCCCGCCCGCACCCCGCTTTCGCTACCGAGACCGACATCGGAAGCGACACCGGAAGTGGCATCGGGAGCACTACTGGGGACGGCACTGAAGGCGGCATCGCAGGAGGCGGCATCGCAGGAGGCGGCATCGCAGGAGGCGGCATCGCAGGAGGCGGCATCGCAGGAGGCGGCATCGCAGGAGGCGGCATCGGGAGCAGCACCACGAGCCCCGCCAACTCACCGCCCGTCTCCGACACCACGCGCTGGACACCCACCACCATCCCCGCCCCACCCGCGAACCCCCGCCCTCGCCCTCAAAAGGCACTGATCGCGCTAGCCGCGGGCCTCCTGACACTCCTGGGAATCGGTGCCGTGTTCGCCTTCGCCGACCCGTTCGGGTATTTCGACGAGCCCGGATCGTCCACTCCGGCGCCCGCCGTCTCCGTTCCCGAGCGCTCAGCCGCCCCCGCCAAGAAGGGCAACTCCGGCAAGGGAAACACCACCACCAAACCCACCAAGAAGGACGAATCCCGCGCCCCCGCTGACGAGGACGACGATCAAGAGGAGGCGACGAGACCCGCGGCGACCAGCCCGGCAGCGACCGCTACGGCGACACGGACCCCGGAGGAGACAACGACAACCACCGACGCCCCGGAGGAGGAGCCGACGACCACGACGGCACCTGAAACTCCGGCCCAGCCTGAGCCGACCGAGTGACAAAAGTCTGGTTGACCGCCCGTGCCTACGCTGTGAATCGATCGGTAGTATCCCCGACTCTGCCTCGTTGAACTGGGCAGATATCCGGCCACAGCTTCCCCCCAAGGCAGGTCATGTCGGTCACCATTGACAGTGTTGTTGAACGGTCGCGCCCGGAACCCCCGGCGTCCCCAGCCCCAGCGGCGCGGCCACATCTCGGTTTCCGGCCCGACATCGAGGGCATGCGCGCTGTCGCTGTGACACTGGTCGTGCTCTCGCACGCCGGCCTCACCGGGCTCGCGGGCGGCTATGTCGGTGTGGACGTCTTCTTCGTCATCTCCGGCTTCCTGATCACCACGCTGCTCGTGAACGAGCTGAGCCGGAGCGGCACCGTCTCCCTCGCCCGCTTCTACGCGCGGCGCGCTGTCCGGCTGCTGCCGGCCTCGACCGTGGTGCTGGGCGCCACGGTGGTCGCCGCCTGGTTCTGGCTGCCGTCGACCCGGTTCAACTCGATCAGCCTGGACGCCCTCTACGCCACCTTCTACGGGATCAACTGGCGGCTCGCGAGCGAGGGCGTCGAGTACCTCAACGCCGACGCCGCGCCGTCTCCGCTGCAGCACTTCTGGTCGCTGGCCGTGGAGGAACAGTTCTACCTGATCTGGCCGCTTCTGATCCTGCTGTTGGCAATGACAGCGAAGCGCAGAAGCACAGCGAAGGGCAGAAGCACAGCGAAGGGCGGGAGCACAGCGAAGGGCGGGAGCACCAGGAAACCGCTCGTCATCTCGCTCTTGGTGATCACCGCGGTATCGCTGGCGGTGAGCGTCAACCAGACGCAGACGTCGGCGCCGTGGGCGTACTTCGGTGCGCACACCCGGGCCTGGGAGCTGGCCATCGGAGCGCTGGTGGCGATCGGCGCGGCTCGGCTCGCGGGGCTGCCCGGCAAGCTCGCGGCCGTGGTGACCTGGGCCGGTCTGGGCGCGGTGGTGGCGTCGGCGCTGCTCTACACCGAGGAGACGCCGTTCCCCGGGTCGGCGGCGCTGCTGCCGGTGCTCGGTTCGGCGGCGATCATCGCGGCGGGCTGTGCGGCACCGAGGGGCGGGGCCTCGGTGGTGCTCGGCACGCGGCCGTTCCAGCTGATCGGGCGGTACTCGTACAGCTTCTATCTGTGGCACTGGCCGATGCTGATGATCGGTCCGCCGGCGCTCGAGATCGAGCCGACGCTGCGGGTGAACCTGCTCTTCGCAGCGGGTTCATTGATTCTCGCCGTTGTCTCGTACCATGTGGTGGAAAATCCCTTCCGGACGCTGACCTGGATCAAATCGCACTCCTGGCGCGGCCTCGGTCTGGGTCTGGGTCTGTCCGGCGCGATCGCGGCGATGGCGCTGGTGGCGGGCGGGCACACGCCGCCGCTGCCGACCGGCGACGCCGCACCCGACACGGTGCTGACCATCGCGCAGGCCGCCGACCCGCGGGCGCAGGTGCGTGCCCTGCTGGCTGAGTCGGCCGGCGTGCGCAAACTGCCGGAAAACCTGCTTCCCCGGCCGCTGAAGGCCTCCAAGGACAAGCCGGTCATTTACCGAGATGACTGCCATGCGGGGTACGAGGACAGCTACGTGCTGCGACCATGCTGGTACGGCGACCCGAGCGGAACCGACGAGATGTTCCTGTTCGGCGACTCCCACGCCGCGCACTGGTTCCCGACCTTCAACGAAATCGCCACGGAGCGTGGCCTGAAGCTGGCGAACCGGTCGAAGAGCGCCTGCCGCGCGGCGACCGTGCTGGTCTACAACGGTGTGCTGAAGCGGCCCTACCAGGAGTGTGTCGACTGGCGCGAATCGGTCTTCAAGGAGATCGAGTCGCTGAAGCCGAAGTACGTGGTGATGTCCTCGAGCGGCGGCGACCCGGGCGGCATGGTCACCCCGGACAACGTCCCGCTGGACGAGGGACCCGACGGCGACCTGCTCTGGGCCAAGGCCTGGGTCAAGTCGTTCGAGCGGCTCAAGGCGACCGGGGCGAAGCTGGTGCTGGTCCTGGACACGCCGTGGCCGGCGGGCTCCACGCCGGAGTGCATCGTCACGAACCCGAAGCGGCTGGACAAGTGCGCCCGCCCGTTGCCGGAGGCCATCCTCGAGCCGTCGCGCCGGAACATGGTCGCTGAGGCGGCCCGGAAGCGCGGCGTCACGGTGATCGATACCCAGCCGTGGTTCTGCACCGCCCAGGTGTGCCCGGCGATCATCGGGAACGCCATGGTGTGGCGGGACAACAGTCATCTCAGCACCACAGTCGCGACCGCGATGACTCCGCTGATGCGTGAGGAGTTCCCCCGCTGACACGGTGAGCCGACGACATGAGGAGCCATGGGATGGCGGCAGCAACGGAACGCCCGGATCGAGCCGGATGAGGCCCGGCCACGTGCTTTGATCACCAAAGGGTTACACGTCGGAAACTTCCACCTGCGAGCATTCCGGAGCGCGATCGGGAGGTCCCTTTGTTCCTCAGCCAGCACGAGCAGGAGCGCCTGCTCATCCACGTCGCCGCCGACGTCGCCAGGCGCCGGCGCGAGCGGGGCCTGCGGCTCAACTATCCGGAAGCCACCGCGATCATCACCGCTTTCCTGCTGGAGGGTGCGCGCGACGGGCGTACGGTCGCGGAGCTGATGGACGCCGGCCGGCGGGTGCTGACCCGTGACGACGTCCTCGACGGAGTGCCGGAGATGCTCGCCGAGGTGCAGGTCGAGGCGACGTTCCCGGACGGCACGAAGCTCGTCACCGTGCACGGGCCGATCTCGTGACGATCCCCGGCGAGATCCTCTTCGGCGACGGCGACATCGAGATCAATTCCGGTCGTCCCACTCTGAGCCTGACCGTGCACAACACCGGCGACCGGCCCGTCCAGGTCGGCTCGCACTTCCACTTCGCCGAGTCGAACGCGGCGCTGGAGTTCGACCGCCCGGCCGCCTGGGGACACCGGCTGGCCGTGCCCGCGGGCACGTCGGTCCGTTTCGAGCCGGGGATCCCCCGCGACGTCGTGCTGGTGCCGCTGGCCGGCAACCGGATCGTCCCGGGTCTGCGCGGTCTGGCCGGCGGGCCGCTGGACGAGCTGCCGCCGCCGTCCGAACCCGACCCCACCGACATCGAACCGGCCGGCTCCCTCGACGAGGACACCGGCGAGAGCTCCAGCAGCGAAAACGGGAGCCCCCGGTGATCAGCGCGCAGCAAAAACGGGACACCGGCGCGCAGCAAGAACGGGACACCGGCGCGCGGCAAAAACGGGACACCGGCGCGCAGCAAGAACGGGACACCGGCGCGCGGCAAGAACGGGACACCGGCGCGCAGCAAGAACGGGACACCGGCGCGCGGCAAGAACGGGACACCGGCGCGCGGCGAGAGCGGGACACAGGCGCGCAAGAGGTGCCCGATGCGCAACGAAGCGGAGATGCGGCATGAGCACTCTGGACCGCGGCCGCTACGCCGCCCTCTACGGACCGACAGCCGGCGACCGCGTCCGGCTCGCCGACACCAACCTGCTCATCGAGATCGAGGAGGACCGCAGCGCCGGTCCGCGTCCCGGTGACGAGGTCGTCTTCGGCGGCGGCAAGGTCATCCGCGAGTCGATGGGCCAGTCCCGCGCCACCCGCGCCGAGGGCACACCGGACACGGTGATCACCGGCGTGATCGTTCTCGACCACTGGGGCATCGTCAAAGCCGACGTCGGCATCCGGGACGGCCGCATCACGGCGATCGGCAAGGCCGGCAACCCGGACACCATGGACGGTGTGCACCCCGACCTGGTGATCGGTGCGGGCACCGAGATCATCGCGGGCAACGGCAAGATCCTGACGGCCGGCGCGATCGACAGCCACGTACACCTGATCAGCCCGACCATCCTGGACACCGCACTCGCCTCTGGCATCACCACGATCATCGGTGGCGGCACCGGACCGGCCGAGGGCACCAAGGCCACCACCGTCACCCCGAACGCCTGGCACCTGGCCCGGATGCTCGAGTCCCTGGACACCTGGCCGATCAACGTGCTGCTGCTCGGCAAGGGCAACACCATGTCGGCCGAGTCGATGTGGGAGCAGCTGCGCGGCGGTGCGGGCGGCTTCAAGCTGCACGAGGACTGGGGCACCACGCCGGCCGCGATCGACGCCTGCCTGAGCGTGGCGGACGCGTCGGGCGTCCAGGTGGCGATCCACACGGACACGCTGAACGAGGCGGGGTTCGTGGAGGAGACGCTGCGGGCGATCTCGGGACGATCGATCCACGCCTATCACACCGAGGGCGCGGGCGGCGGTCACGCACCGGACATCATCACGGTGGCGTCGCACCCGAACATCCTGCCGTCGTCGACGAACCCGACCCGGCCGTACACCCGCAACACCCTCAGCGAGCACCTGGACATGCTGATGGTCTGCCATCACCTGAACTCCGCGGTCCCCGAGGACCTGGCGTTCGCCGAGAGCCGGATCCGGCCGTCGACGATGGCCGCGGAGGACTTCCTGCACGATCTCGGTGCGATTTCGATGATCGGGTCGGACTCGCAGGCCATGGGCCGGGTGGGTGAGGTCATTCTGCGTACCTGGCAAACAGCGCACGTGATGAAGGCGCGCCGCGGTGCCGCGCCTGGCGACAACGTCGCGGACAACAACCGGGCGAAGCGCTATGTAGCGAAATATACGATCTGCCCGGCGATCGCGCACGGCATGGCCGCGCAGATCGGCTCTGTCGAGCCTGGGAAATTGGCTGATCTCGTGCTGTGGGATCCCGCTTTTTTCGGCGTACGACCGGCGCTCGTCATCAAGGGCGGGATGCTCGCGTACGCCCAGATGGGTGACGCCAACGCCTCGATCCCCACCCCTCAGCCGATGCTGCCCCGCCCGATGTTCGGTTCCTACGGCGTCGTGCCGTCACAGACGTCGGTGGCCTTCGTCGCGCCCGCGGCGATCGACGCCCTGCTCAGCGACCGGATCGGCGTCAAGCGAGCCCTGGTGCCGGTGGCGGACACGCGCTCGGTCGGCAAGGCCGACATGCCGCTCAACGATGCCCTGCCCCGCATCGAGGTCAGGCCCGACACCTTCGAGGTACGCATCGACGGCGAAGTCATCGAGCCGGACCCGGTGACGGAGCTCCCGATGGCCCAGCGCTACTTCCTCTTCTGACCATGCCACTTCCGACCATGCCACTTCCGACCGTGCCGCTTCCGACTCCCCCGGCCTCGAACGTCTCGCGATGAGCCTGGCCACCCTGCTGCTGCTCGCCGACGGCCGGCTGCCGTCCGGCGGCCACGCGCACTCCGGCGGTCTCGAACCGCAGATCGCCGCCGGCCGGGTACGCGACGTGGACGCCCTCGACGGCTTCCTGCGCGGAAAGCTGGCAACAACCGGCCTGGTGACGGCGGCGTTCACGGCCGCCGCCTGCGCCGACATCTCACGGGCCGCGGAACTCGACGCCGGCCTCGACGCCCGTACGCCCTCACCCGCCCTGCGGAAGGCGAGCCGCGCACAGGGCCGCGCTCTCCTGCGAGCCGGCCGCGCCATGTGGCCGCTCGCCGCGATCGGCCGCGAACCACACCAGCCTGTCGCACTGGGTGCCCTCGCCTCGGCAGCAGGCCTGACGCCGGGCGACGCGGCGGTCGCGGCCGCCTACGGCACGATCACCGGTCCGGCCAGCGCGGCGGTCCGGCTCCTCGGACTTGATCCGTACGCGGTGCACGCGCTCCTCGCGCGGCTCGCCCCCGAATGTGACCGGATCGCGGAACTCGCCGCGGCACGGCCGACCGCCCCCGCCGACGAACTGCCGGCCGCGGGCGCCCCCCTGCTCGACATCGGCGCCGAGCACCACGCCACCTGGGAGGTGCGTCTCTTTGCATCCTGAAACGAAGCACCCTGAAACGAAGCACCCTGAAACGAAGCATCCTGATCAGCACGAACACGGTCCTGAAGAAGTCCCACACACCCACCCGGACCCCGGAGTCGACCCGCACGAACCGCTCCAAACCGGCCCCCGAGCCCTGCGCATCGGCATCGGCGGCCCGGTCGGCTCCGGCAAGACCGCGCTCGTAGCGGCCCTGTGCCGCACCCTCGGCACCGAGCTGCGCCTGGCCGTGGTCACGAACGACATCTACACCACCGAGGACGCCGACTTCCTCCTGCGCAACGGTGTGCTCCCCGCCGAGCGCATCCGCGCCGTGGAGACCGGCTGCTGCCCGCACACCGCGATCCGCGACGACATCTCGGCCAACCTGGACGCCGTCGAAGATCTGGAGGCCGCGCTCGGTCCCCTCGACCTGGTGCTGGTGGAGAGCGGCGGCGACAACCTGACCGCCACGTTCAGCAAGGGCCTCATCGACCAGCAGATCTTCGTGGTGGACGTGGCCGGCGGCGACAAGGTGCCCCGCAAGGGCGGTCCCGGCGTCACCACCGCCGACCTGCTCGTCATCAACAAGACCGACCTGGCTCCGCTGGTGGGCGCCGACCTCTCCGTGATGGACCGCGACGCGAGGGCCCGCCGCGGCGACCTGCCCACCGTCTTCCTCTCCCTGACCGAGGACAGATCCGCCACCCCGGTCGCCGACTGGATCCGCACCCTGGTGACCGCCCGAACCGCCACCGCCAGTGCCTGAACCCCTCCCGGCCCGCACGATCCGGGAGCACTGATGCGGGCACAGGCACGCCTCACCGCGGAACTGGACAGCCGTGGCCGCACCCGGCTGTCCGTTCTGCACAGCGAATCACCGCTGCTGTTGCGCCGCACCGGCCCACCCACCGCGGGCGGCGGCGTGACAGTGCACCTGGTGGGCGGCGCGGCCGGTCCGCTGCGCGGAGACGATCTGCGCCTGGACATCGAGGTTGGCCCCGGCGCCGACCTGGAGATCCTCAGCGTCGCCGCCCAACTCGCGCTACCGGGCCGCCCCGCGCCTGCCTCCCGCCTCACCGTCACCGCCTCGGTCGCGGCCGGCGCCACCCTGCGCTGGCTCCCCGAGCCCCTCATCGCCGCGTCCGGTTGTGATCACATCGCCGTCACCCGGGTCACCGTCGAACCGGGCGGATCCCTGCTCTGGCGCGACGACCTCGTCTGCGGCCGGCACGGCGAGGGCCCCGGCAACTTCCAGGCGAAAACCATGATTTCGTACGCGGGAAGCGCCCTCTACCACCACGAGCTCACGGTCGGCCCCCGAGCCGACGGCTGGGACGGCGCCGCGGTTCTCGGCAGTGGCCGCGCCATCGGCACCCTGGTGGCCGCCGGCCCGTACCTCCCGCATCCCGGCATCGCCGGCCCGAACGCCGCCGTGATGCCCCTCGCCGGCCCCGGCATCCTCGCCACAGCCGTCGGCACCGACATCCGCGAGGTCCGCGCCGCCCTCGACCCCCTGTGCCGCCCGGCCGTTCAAAAGGCCGCCTGACCAGTCAAAGGCCGTCTGACCAGCCGCAAGACCGGGAAAACCGCGAAGGACGGCCATCGGCCGCCCTTCGCCATCCCAAGTCCCACCTCAGGCAGCCACCGCTATCGGTACCCCATGACTGTCCGTCAACGCCAGCCTTGTATGCAGACTCCCCTGCTGCGCGACCTTCGCGAAATACTCCGTCCGCCGCCGCTGCAGACACCCTTTACGGGTCCGCGGCCCGCCGGCCGCCACCGTCAGCAGCTCCGGCGCGAGAGAGCTGTTCAATCCCTCTCTCAACAGCCGCAGCGCCTCCGTGCGCAGCTGCGAGATCCGCGACTCGGTGACCCCGAGCCGCGCCGCCACCTCGCTGAGCGGCTGCTCTTGCAGGAACGATTCCTCCACGACCTGGCGGAGCCGTTCGGGCAGCGCCTGGATGGCCTGATGCAGGTAGCCGAGGCGTTCCCGCTTCAGCAACAGGTCCTCCGGCCCTTCGGACAGCTCCGGCACCATCTCCTCGGCCGCCCCGGTGGGGAAGCCCTGCAGGCTGAGCAGGGACGCCTTCTGCACATCGTCCTCGACGGCGGCCAGTTCGGAGACGCCGATCCCGAGAACTTCGGCGACCTCGGCATCACTGGGTGTGCGGCCGAGGGCGGCGGTGAGCTCCTGCCGGGCGGCGATCGCCCGGCGGGCCCGGGCCCGGACCGAGCGGCTGGCCCAGTCCTGCCCGCGAAGTTCGTCCAGCAGGGCACCGCGGATCCGGACCGCCGCGAAGCGGTGGAACGGGATGCCACGGGTCACGTCGAAGGAGCGCGCGGCGCCGAGCAGGGCCGCGAACCCGGCTGACGACAGGTCATCTGAGTGGACATGGCCGGGGACACGGTTGAGCAGCTCCCGGACCAGATGGCCAACCATCGGCATGTTCTCGCGGATCAGGTCCTCGATGTCGCGCGCCGACGGCGCGTCGTGGGCGATGCCGATGGTGGCGGGGAGTTCGGTCGTGATGGTCACGTAGGTCCTCCTCGCTCGTGCGAACCAGCTGGTGAAAACCGGCTGACGAGAAGAAGAGTGGCCGTCCCAAGGTGCAGCGGGGCCCGAACTCAGTTGCTTTTGTGGAGTTTTTTCATGAAAAACCTCAGGCCGGTGGGGACCACGGCGGACCTGTAAGAATGCCGAAGCCCTCCCCGGCCTGCGAGAAGATCGCGAGCGAGAAGGGCTGGAGTTGCCTCCGGGTCAGTGCATGACCGGCATGCGCGGTGCCAGCACCGCGATCAGCTCGGTGTGCACCCAGGCCATCCGGCGGACGGCGGACTCCGGGTGGTCACCGAACTCGGTGGCCACGCCGGCGGCGCACCCGTCGCTGCCGTGCCGCAGGATCATCATGGTGATGGCCTCTTCCACGATCTTCCGGCTGGGACACTGGGACGGCTGCAGGTAGGAGACGAAGAGCGCCTCGGCAGCCAGATCCTTGACTGTGCTCATCATGATGTCGAACTCCCCGATGTCGACGACCTGCAAGAACTCCGGCTGACACCCGCGTCTGGACTCGGGCGTGAGCCGTCGAACCACCTCTACGGCCATCGCCCATCATCCCTGCGGGTTGCTTACCGGCCGGCAGCCACGCCGTGCGAAAGTGCCGCAATCGGGGCGTCCGGCCTGGTCGTCGTCACCGGCGTCGCCGCGTGCGGATCGGAGCAGAAGCGTCTGTCGGTATCGACTTCACCGTAACGCGGCGATCGGTCGTTCGGCTCCTGGTTTTCCGCCTCGGTCCGACCGATCGCCGTATCCGGTCACTCCTCTTCACAGTCCGCCGGGTCGCAAGGCTCCAGGGAGGTGCCCGGAACGGCCGGTGGGGACGTGCTCTTGGTCGGCTCGACCACCGGGTCCGTCGTCGGGCCCTCCGACTCCAGCGGCGAGGGATCCACCGGACCGGTCGGGTCGGTGGTGGTCGCCGTCGTGGTGGTGGTCGTGGTACCCACCGTCGGGCTGGAGGTCGTGCTGCTGGTCCCCGGTGTGGGGTCGGTGGTCGGCTTCGCGCCGGGCGACTGGGACGACGTGGAGGTCGGCGTGATCACCACGATGCCGCCGGGCCCGATCGAGACGCCGGTTCTCGGGGTGTCCTCGATGTCGTCGACGTCGCCGAGCCGCGCGTTGCCGTCGGACAGGTACTCCACCGGCCGGGACGGCTCGCCCGGCTTGCCGGAGACGAAAGTCTCGCAGGTCAGGTTGTTGAGCTTGAAGACCATCGGAGCGGCGTTGCTCTCCTCGTACCGCCCGGTGATCTGCATCGTGGTGGTGCGCTGCGACTCCAGCACGGCGGCCGAACTGACCTTGACCTGCCGGTCCTGCTGGCTGAGCTGAAGCTTGCCGTTGCCGTTGAGCACCTGGTCGCCCGGCATCACGAACCACAGGTCCCAGTCCTCGACCGGCACCTCGGCGCGGTTCGCGAGGGTCACCTGGGCCTTGAAGCGGTCACCCTCGTCGGACCAGACGGCGTAGCTGACGACGCACTGTCCCGCCGCCGGTACGACGCTGGGCTGCGGCGCGCCCGTGGCACCGGCGGCCTTGTCGTCGCGTGACTGCCCGACCGCCGTCCACCCGTAGGTGAGCGCGCTGAGCAGAGCGACAGTGCCACCGAGCACCACGGCACGCCGGGCCCTGGTCTGGTTGCGCGTGGCGCCCGGCTTGTTCGGCGGGGCTCCGGGCGGCGGTCCACCGGCGCCGGGACGCAGCGGAGGTGCCGAAGCGGCACGCAGGGGTGCCTGGTCGGCCGGCCGGGACGCGGCGGCCTCGGTGACGGCCGCGGCACGCACCGGGTGCACGCTGTCGGGGTCGGTCGGTCCCTGGGTGTCCACCGTGCCGTCGTTCGACGCGGCCGGCCCGGTGGCGGCCGCGGCCGGGCCGATGCCTGAGTACGGATAGCCGGACGGGAGGATGAACGTGTCCTCGCCGTCCCGCCAGTCGGCTTCGAACCCGGCGGTGATCAGTGGGGCCGAGGCGGAGACACCGGCAAGCAAGTGGGCCGTCTCGGCGCTGGACGGCCGGTCCTGCGGCCGCTTCTCCAGGCACCGGCGGATCAGCGCGTCCACCGCGGGCGGAAGCCCCTCGACCGGCGGCAGCGGCTCGGGCTCCACATACTGGTGTGCACGCAGCAGCGCGGTGGTGGTGCCCACGTCCCACGGCAGCTGGCCGATCAGCATCCGGTAGATGAGCAGCCCGGTCGCGTAGACGTCGGTGGCCGGGCTGACCTGGCCACCATCGAGCCGCTCCGGAGCCAGATAGGCCGGGGTACCGAGGAGGCTGCCGTCGTCGTCGGTGTCGTTCTCGCCGATCAGCGCCGAGATGCCGAAGTCGACCACCTTGGCGCCGCCCGCGGTCAGCATGACGTTGGCCGGGGTGACGTCGCGGTGCACGATGCCCCGCGAGTGCGCGGCGGCCAGGGCGGCCGCGACCTCGGCGCCGATCCGCACCGCGGTCGGCCAGTTCAGCACCCGAACCCGGGCCAGGACGGCGGCGAGCGACTCGCCGTCGACGAGCTCCATCACAACGTAGGGAACCGGCTCACCGTCGAGCGTGGTGGCCTCGCCGTAGTCGTACACATTGGTGATGTTCGGGTGAGTGAGCCGCGCGGCCGCCTGCGCCTCGGCACGCAGCCTGCGCCGGAACGAGGGGTCGGCGCTGGTCGAGGGTGGGAGGACCTTGACAGCGACCTGACGCCCCAGAACTTCGTCGAACCCTCGCCACACCACTGACATCCCGCCGGCACCGAGACGCTCGACCAGCCGATAGCGACCGGCGAGCAGACCCGAACCGGGCAGGTCCGTCGTGCTCATGTGCCCCCACATGCGCGCTTTGAAGAAACGTCGGGCTGCACCGCCATGCCGACCGACGCCGGGAGAGTCGGGCCCTCCATCGGACTCCGAGCATCCCCCATAGACGGCGTGGATGTTAGTACCAATCGGCCGACAGATCGACAGGGCACAGCACGATCTACCAGGCACTCGTTACGGTCAGTACGGCACCGCGAGCCCGACGTACGGAGCGATTCGTCGTGCGGGAAAGGGCTTTCTGCCGTGGTACGCACACGTAGCGCCACGGCGGCGGTGAAAGATTGCCCGCTTCGTCGGAACTTGCAGCCTCAACCTTACGGATGAGTCCACTTCGGATCACGTCACGATCGGTCAGAAAGCCACTACGGAGAGAGATCGACTCTGTCCAAGATCTGTCATGGCCTCACACCAGTTTCCGGGACGGTGTCAGGCTCCGCGCAACCGCCGGAATCGCACCGGAAGCGGGCGAATGCGGCAACATCGACCCCGCGGCCACCGGGGCCCCGCCTGCGGGCACCGCGCCCAGTTCCGCCATCAACGCCCGGATCGGCGCCCACTTCTCGTAGATCACGAGCACCACCTCCCCCGGAGCGGCGAGGCGTACCGCGCGGACCACGGCGTCGCGACAGCCGTCGGCGCGCTCGGCGCAAAGCTTCGGCCGGCGGGCCCGCATCTCGCGCTCGACGAACGCCGAGACCTCGCCGGGCCGGCGCCCCCGGGGGTCGCTGTCGTCGTAGAGCACCACCCGGGTCACACCGTCGGCCAGGATCTGCGCCGAGGCGGCAAGCAGGTCATCGCGGCGATCACCGGGCAGCGTGACCGTCGCTACACAGCGTTCGGCCCCCCAGAGCCGGTGAAGAGTACGGAGAGTAGCGGCGAGGGCGGCCGGATTGTGAGCGTAATCAAGAAAAATCGAGACCTCACCGAGACGGAAAAGGGTGCCACGGCCCGGGTTCTCCACGCTGAAGTCGAATTCGGCGAGCCGGTCCACCAGGGTTTCCGGCCGGGCGCCGAGGGCCCTGGCTGCGGCGATGGCAGCGAGCGTGTTCGCCGCGACGTGCAGGGCCGCTCCGCCGTACGCTCCGGGAACCTCGGCCAGCCGCACCAGCGGAGTGCGGCGTGCCCCGGTCGCCTGAACCAGCCAGCCGTCGTGCAGGACGTAGGCCGTGGCTCCGCGTGCCAGGTGCTCGGTGACCACCGGGTTGGTGGCGTCCAGCCCGAACCAGACGAGCCGCTTGCGGTCCGCGCGCACCCGGGGCCGGTCGGCCAGGCTGCGTACCCAGGGGTCGTCGGCGTTGAGAACAAGCGTCCCGCCGTCCCGCACTCGCTCCGCGACCAGGGCCTTGACGTGCGCCAGGTCGTCGATCGAGTCCAGCCCGTCCTGGCCGAGGTGGTCGGCGGTGATGTTGGTGATCACGCCGACGTCCGACCAGTCGTAACCGAGGCCGCGCCGCAGCAGCCCGCCGCGGGCCGTCTCCAGCACCGCGACCTCCACCTGCGGGTCGCCGAGCACCATCTGCGCCGACCGCGGGCCGGTCGCGTCGGAGACGTGGACGGTCCGGCCGTCGATCACCACACCGTCGGTGCTGGTGACACCGACCCGGGTGCCGTTGCCGCGCAGCAGGTGTGCGGTGAGCCTGGTGACCGTCGTCTTGCCGTTGGTCCCGGTGACCGCGACCGTGGGGATCCGCCCGTCCGACCCGCCGGCGAACATCGCCCGGACGATCGCGTCGCCGACGTCCCGGGCCCGTCCGTGCACCGGCGCGAGGTGCATCCGCAGGCCCGGCACCGCGTTGACCTCGATCACCCCGGCGGTGATCTGCTCCGGCTCGCCGATCGGCGGCACCGGTGCCGCGATGTCCGGCAGCCGCAGATCGATGCCGGCGATGTCCAGGCCGACGAGCGCGGCGACCCGCTGGCAGAGCCGGGTCACGTCGGGATGCAGTTGGTCGGTGACGTCCCGGCTGGTGCCGCCGGTGGAGAGGTTGGCGTTCTCGCGCAGCCACACCACCTCCTCGGCGGCCGGCACGCTCTCCGGCTCGTGGCCCTGACCGCGCAGAACCCGGGCCGAGGTGTCGTCCAGGGTGATCCGGGTCAGCGCCCGGGAGTGCCCGATGCCCCGGCGCGGGTCGGTGTTGGTCCGCTCGACCAGCTCCCGCACGGTGGCCCGGCCGTCCCCGACGACGTGCGCGGCGATCCGCTCGGCGGCCGCCACCACCTCACCGGCGACCACCAGCACCCGGTAGTCACGGCCGCTGAGCTGGCGCTCGACCACGACGTCACCACCGGCCTCGGTGCAGGCCCGCTCGACGCCGGCCGCGGTGGTCAGGTTGAGCGCGACGTGACGCCCGTGGTTGCCGGTACGCGGCTTCACCACCACCGGACCACCGAACTCCTCGAAGAGCTCCACCGCCTCCGCCGGGTTCCGGGCCGCTCCGCCCGGTGCGACCGGCACCCCGGCCTCCCCCAGCACGCGGCGGGTGACGTGCTTGTCCCCGGCGATGTCCACGCCGAGGCCGCTCGTCCGGTCGGTCATCGCGGCCCAGGCCAGCCGGCGCCGGTTGCCCCAGCCGAGCCGGATCAGGCTCAGGTCGTCGAAACGTTCCACCGGGATGCCGCGCCGCCGGGCCGCCGCGATGATCGAGCGGGTACTCGGGCCGGTCGCCTCCCGCTCGGCGAGGGCGGCCAGGCCGGCGAGACGTTCGGTGAGCGTTGCGGCGCCCGGGCCGGAGCCGCCGTGCACCTCGAGGACCAGGTCGATCGCGGTGGCGATCAGTTCACCGGGTACGTGTGACTCCGGTGACTCGTCCACCGGGCACTCCACGATCACGTCGTACACGCCGGGCTCCCCCGCCGCGACGGTGCGGCCGAAGCTCACATCCCGCCCGATCAGCTGGGACAGTTCGATGCACACGTGCTCGGTGACGTGGCCGAAGTAGGTTCCGTTGCGCAACCGGCTGACGAACCCGCCCGGCGATCCGGCCGCACAGTGGTGCTCGGAGAGGCCGGGCAGCGCACGCAGCAGCCGCTCGGTGAAGCCGGTGACGTCACAGGTCTCCTGACCGCTCAGCTCGTCGAGGCACAGCCGGGCGACCACCGCGGGCCGTGACAGATAGACGTTGGGGCCGCGCAGGCGGCGCAGGGACTCGATCTTCATGCGGCTTCATCCCGTTCAGCGGCGGGCGTGCCGATAACCGGCCGTCGGCCCGTGAGGTGGAAGGTGTAACCGGCCGGCAGCACGTGGATACATGCCCCGGCCAGCGCGATCGGGCCCGTCCGCGGGACCCGGATGTCGATGGCGGTACCGGCGTCGACGACGGTGACCGCGCCGCTGCCCAGCACCTCGAAACAGTTGCCGTCGGTCAGGATGGCGGTGTCCTCGTCGATGCCGACACCGAGCTCGTGCGGGTACCGCGCCACCGCACTGAGCAGCCGGTTGAGCCGGCCGCGCTGGGCGAAATGCTGGTCGATCAGGACGCCGGGCAGGAACTCCAGGCCCGGCCCGGTGGTCACGCACTGAGCGGTGACCCCGGTGCCGTCGCCGCCGGTGATCATGGTGCCGGACATCATCGCGGCGCCCGCGCTGGTGCCGGCCAGCACCAGCCCCTCGGCGGCGACGAGCGTCTGGAGCAGCGAGTCGGTCGCCGTACCGCCGATCACGCTGGTGATCCGCTCCTGGTCGCCGCCGGTGAAGAAGACGCCGGTGGCCGCACGTAGCACCGGCTCGACGGTGGGCGCGTTCGCCTGTGAGCGGGAGGTGAGCCGAAGCGCTTCGACACTGCCGGCTCCGAGGGCCGAGAACCTGTCGACGTACGAGGCCTCAGCGGTCTCCGGCGACTCGCTGGCCGTCGCGATCACCACGATCCGGGCCGCGGCGGATCCGGCCAGTTCCACGAAACGCACGAGCAGAGCCGGTCCGGCGGCGCCACCCATGATCAGTAGCCGGCCACGGCGCGGGTCGACACTGCCGTCCACCGCTCCTCCTCAGCAGTAGCCCGATCGGGCTACTGCTGAGGTTAATCGGAACAAAACCGAAACATCGGGCTAATCCGAAGTGTGGGGCAGCAGGTGCCGGAGGTTCGGCGGACCATCGGCCGGGGCCACTGCCGTTCCTCGGCCGGCTCGTCCTCACCGGTCAGCCGGCCCATATCCCAGCTCAGGCCCGGCGGTGCGTTCCCGGGCCCGGGCGCGGCACCACGGCGCGCTTCTCGGCGACCGTGTGCCCGTCGGCGCAGTGCATCTCGATGTGTACCTCGGCGCCGCAGTCCCGGTGGGCGTACTCGATCGGCGGGCCCGCCGGGTCGGCCAGATAGCGGTTGCCCCACTCGGCCACCGCGATCAGCACCGGATAGAGGTCGAACCCCTTCTCGGTCAGCCGATATTCGTGGCGCACGCGGGAGCCCGGTTCCTGGTACGGCTCGCGGCGCAGGACTCCGTGCTCGACCAGCACGGCCAGCCGGTTCGTCAGCACCTGCCGCGGTACTCCCGTGCGCACGCGCATGTCGTCGAACCGCCGGATCCCGCTGAACACCTCGCGCAGCACGACGATCGTCCACTTCTCACCGAGGATCGCCATCGCCCGGCTGATCGTGCAGTTGTCGGCCGACCAGCTCAGGGCTTCCGGCGGAGCGGTGCTCGCGGGTGTGACGTGTCCGACCATGGCGTCGAGGCTAAGTCTCGTTGACAGACGCAGCAAGCCCGTGGCAACCTGCGTCCATGACGCAGACTCAGGATGCCGGCACCCGGACCCGCACCTTCGCCTGGGCCGACCCGGCCGAACACGCCGGCCGCCTGGGCCGCCGCAGCGGCCTCGAACTGCTCCAGGCCATGTCCACCGGCGACTTCCCACCGCCGCCGATCATGAACCTGATCGACGCGGGCGGCATGCGCGTCGAGGAGGGCAGCGTCACCGTCGAACTCGACCCGCAGGAGTTCCACTACAACCCACTCGGCACCGTCCACGGCGGCGTGATCTCCACCCTGCTCGACACCGCCGCCGCCTGCTCCGTGCACAGCACCCTGCCCGCCGGGGTCGGCTACACGAGCATGGACCTCAACGTGAAATTCCTCCGCCCGGTCACCATCGACTCCGGCCGCCTGACCTGCACCGGCACCGTCCTGCAGCGCGGCCGCCGCACCGCACTCGCCGAGGCCCGCCTCACCGACCCCACCGGCCGCCTCATAGCCCACGCCACCTCCACCTGCCTCCTCTTCGACCTCCCCACCCCCTAACACCCACCCTCGACTCCCCTGCCAACCGGACCTAAGCCCCACCGTGCGCGCCTACCCACCCTGCGGCGGCGAGAGCGGAGCGGGGCATCGGGGAGAATGGGTTCAAGGGATGGAGCGGAGCGCCAGCCGCGCGACGCCGGCCCGGCAGCGGCAACGGCCTTGACCACGACGCGAGCCGGCCGGAGAGAAGAGGACTGTTCGATCACGCGTACATCTGCGGTTGATCTTTCTCGAAACAGCAACCACCACCGAAAGCGCTACCGGCGCTATCGTTGAAGGCCGCTACCGGCTATCGCTGAAGACGTTGTTTGCGGGCTTCGCGCTTTTCCTCGAAGCGGGCCGCCTGCGTCTCCAGTTCCGCCATGTGCGCGGCCAGCGCCTCGCGAGCCTGCTCGCCATCCGCGCCCACGTCGGTGCGGTCCCAGATGTTCCACTGCCGCATCACCGGCGCCAGGACCTCGTCGCGGTGCTGGCGCAGGTCGTAGATGCCGGCCAGCGCGATCGACAGCGCCTTCCGGCCGAAGCCCTCGATGTTGGCGCCGGGCATCTGGAAGCCGGTGGTGACGTCCTGCACGGCACGCATCGCCTGGTCGGGGGCGATGTCGAAGGCGGCGGTGAGCAGGTTGCGGTAGAAGACCATGTGCAGGTTCTCGTCGGCGGCGACGCGGGCCAGGAGTTGCTCGGCGATCGGGTCGCCGGTCGCCTTGCCGGTGTTGCGGTGTGAGATGCGGGTGGCCAGCTCCTGGAAGGCGACGTAGGCCAGCGAGTGCAGCACGCCATCACCGTGAGCGTTGGTGTAGCCGGACTGCATGTGGTCCATCCGCGCCCGTTCGAGAACGACCGGGTCGACGCCTCGGGTGACGGTCAGATAGTCGCGGATGGCGATGCCGTGGCGGCCCTCCTCGGCGGTCCAGCGGTGCACCCAGGTGCCCCAGGCGCCGTCCCGGCCGAAGAGCGTGGCGATCTCATGGTGGTAGGACGGCAGATTGTCCTCGGTGAGCAAATTGACAATCAGGGCAGTCCTGGCGACTTCCGGCAAATCCGAATCGTTCGACTGCCAGGCCACGCCTCCGAGCAAGCCGTCGAAGTCGCGGCCCTGGCTCCACGGCACGTACTCGTGCGGGAACCACTCCTTGGCGAGCGCGAGGTGCCGGTCGAGGTTGGTGGCCACGACGGGTTCGAGTTCGATGAGCAGCGCGGTCTGGTCCAGCGGCATCCCGTCAAGGTAACCGCTGGACCATGATCACGGGGCTCAGCTCGCGGACACAACCGGTTTGAGATCGGCGGCCGGCGGTTCCCAGGTCGCCGCGTCAGCCTCCACCTGCTCCCCCGAGCGAATGTCCTTGACCGTGTCCGACGCAGCCGCGCCCGAGGAAGGCGCACCCGGGAACCACACATAGGGAATGCCACGCCGATCAGCGAACTGGATCTGCTTACCGAACTTGGCCGCCGTCGGCGCCACCTCGGTCGGAATGCCCCGCCGGCGCAACGCCATCGCGATCCTCTCGCAATCGCCCCGCCGGTCGTCGCTGGGCACCGCCACCACGACGCAGGTCGGCACCGAGCGCGAGACGCTCAGCGCGTTCTGCCCGAAAAGGATCCCGAACATCCGGGACACTCCGATCGAGATGCCGACGCCGGGGAAGCGGGTGTTGCCGACCGAGGCGAGCGTCTCGTACCGCCCGCCGGAGCACACCGACCCGAACCGCTCGTAGCCGACGAGCTGTGTCTCGTAGACCGTGCCGGTGTAGTAGTCCAGCCCACGGGCGATCTTCAGCTCCGCCCGGACCAGGCCCGGCGCGTGCTCCCCGGCGGTCTCGACTACCTGGAGCAACTCGGACAGTCCCTCGTCGAGCAGCGGGTCGTCGACGCCGAGCGCCCGCACCCGGTCCACGAACGACCCGTCGGACGCGGAGATCTCCGCCAGTTTCAGGCAGGCCTGCGCCTGGGCATCGGTCGCACCGGCGGTCTCCACGAGAGCCGCGGCGACCTTCTCCGGACCGATCTTGTCCAGCTTGTCGACAGTGCGGAGAACCTGCGCGGTGTCGGACAGCCCGAGACCCCGATAGAACCCCTCGCACACCTTGCGGTTGTTGACCTGAATGACCGCCCGCGGGATCGGCAGCGACCGGAACGCGTCCCCGATCACCAGCGGCATCTCGGTGTCGAAGTGGAACGGCAGCGTGTCCCGGTTGACCACGTCGATGTCGGCCTGGAGGAACTCGCGGTAACGGCCCTCCTGCGGGCGCTCCCCCCGCCACACCTTCTGGATCTGGTAGCGGCGGAACGGGAACTGCAGCTTGCCGTGGTTCTCGGTGACGAACCGGGCGAACGGGACCGTCAGGTCGAAGTGCAGGCCCAGCTGGTCGTCGGAGCGGGCCGACGGGTCCTCCTCCTGCAAGCGGCGCAGCAGGTAGACCTCTTTCGACGTCTCACCCTTGGAGAGCAGTGTCTCCAGGGGCTCGACAGCGCGGGTCTCCAGAGGAGCGAACCCGTACAGCTCGAACGTGGACCGGATCTTGTCCAGCGCGTACTGCTCGATCATGCGCTGGGGCGGCAGCCATTCGGGAAAACCGGAAATAGGCACAATTTCTCCAGGGAAAGTCAGAAGCCGCGGCCGGGCGCGCCGGTCAGCTCCCGCAGGTACGGGTTCGACGCACGCTCACGGCCGATGGTGGTGGCCGGTCCGTGGCCGGGCAGCACGACGGTTTCGTCAGCGAGCGGCAGGATCTTGTCCCGCAGGCTGGTCATCATCGTCGGTGTACTGCCGCCCGGCAGGTCGGTGCGCCCGATGGATCCCGCGAACAGCACATCGCCGGAGAAGCAGACCTCGGCAGACGTGTCGCCCGGCAGGCGGAACAGCACCGACCCGCCGGTATGGCCGGGCGCGTGATCGACTGTCACCTCGAGGCCGGCGATCGACAGCACCGCGCCGTCGGTCAGCTCGGCCACGTCGTCGGGCTCCGTGTAGTTGAGCCGGCCGCCGAAGAGAGCGGCGAGATCGACGCTCAGCCCCTTGGCCGGATCGGCGAGCATCTCCAGGTCGGCGGGGTGCACGTAGGCGGTGATGCCCCGCGCGCCGCAGACCGGCGCGACCGAGAACGTGTGGTCCAGGTGCCCGTGCGTCAGCAGGACGGCGGCCGGGTGGAGCCGGTGCTGCGCCAGCACCTCGTCCAGCTGGTCGAGCACGCCGATACCCGGGTCGACGATGAGGCACTGCTCGCCCGGACCGGCGGCCACCACATAACAGTTGGTGCCGAAGGCCTCGGCCGGAAAGCCGGTGACGAGCACGATAGGACCTCTCTACAGATGGGTGCGAATCGTAACGAGCCTAGCCGGGCGGCCGCACACCACTTTCTCAGCGGTTACCCGTACACTCTTGCGGGCGTGTGGCGTGCCGCACCCCTTGACATATATAAGGAAGGGACAGCGTTCGGTGGCTTCCAGCAGGGACCGGCAGCGCAAGCTCGCGCGCGCGAAATTCGACCGGCAGTTGGCCCGCCGGGCCGAGAAGGAGCGTCGCCGCCGCCGTATCTCGGCCGGGGTCGGCGCGGGTCTGGCAGTGCTGCTCATCGTGGCCGGTGTGGCGTGGATCGGCGGTGCCTTCGACAGCGACGAGTCCACCGAGACCGCCGCCGGCGACACCTGCCTGTGGACCCCACAGAGCGTGACGAGCAACCCCGACCTCAAGGAGGTCGGCACACCGCCCACCAAGGACCTGCCGGAGGACGGCACGGAGACCTTGACCATCTCCACCAACCAGGGTGCGCCGATCGTGGCCGACCTGGATGTCGCAAGTGCACCGTGTGCCGCCGCGAGCATGTCGCACCTGGCGGGCAAGGCGTTCTTCGACAACACCGACTGCCACGAGATCACCGCTGACGGCGCGCTGCGCTGCGGTGACCCGAGCGGCACCGGCAACGGCGGGCCGGCCTACAGCTTCTACGACGAGAACGTTCCGGACGCCCCGGAGCCCGCGCCGAGCGCGAGCGCCGCAGCGAACAAGACCGTTCTCTACCCCAAGGGCACCGTCGCGCTGATCGGCAACCCGCCGAGCAGCAACGGCAGCCAGTTCCTCATCTTCCTCAAGGACTTCGCCCCCGCGGCTCAGCCGCTGTACCCGATCATCGGCCGGGTGAGCGGTGGCCTGGACACACTCGACAAGATCGGGAAGATCACCACGGTCGAGAACGCGACCGGCGACAAGGTCAAACCCAAGGACAAGATCACCATCAAGAGCCTGTCCATCGGGCCGGCACCCGCCCCCTCCGCGGCCCCCTCGGCCAGCGCCCAGTCGTGAGATCGTGATGTCAGAGACAGACAGCAGCAGGGAGAACACCGTGTCGTCGATCAAGGACCGGCAGCGCGCGGCGGCGCGGGCCCGGCTCGAAAAAGAGATGGCTGAGCGTGCCACGTCCGCACGCAAGCGCCGCCGGCAGCGGGCGGTCCTCGGATCGGCCCTCGCGGTGGTCGTCATCGCGGGCGCGGCCGTCTGGATCGTCAACGTGCTGAAGAAGGACGACGACAAGCCGGGCTCGGCCTCGGCCTCGGCCGCCGGCACGGTCGCCTGCACCTGGACCCCGGCGGACGCGGCCGGCGGCGGCAAGGTGAAGGACGTCGGCACCCCGCCGGCCTCCGTGCCGAACGTGGGCACCAGCACGCTCAAGTTCGACACCAGCCTGGGCGTCATCGAGGCGAAGATCGACCTGACCAAGGCACCGTGCACCGGCGCCAGCTACAAGCACCTGGCCGAGAAGAAGTTCCTCGACAACACCAAGTGCCACCGCCTGGTCAACGAGGCCACCTTCAAGGTCCTCCAGTGCGGCGACCCCTTCGCCACCGGCAAGGGCTACCGCGAAACTGACGGCACCGGCGGCCCCAGCTACACGATGATCGAGGAAAACCTCCCGACGGACACCGCCAAGCCGTACCCGGCGGGCTCCATCGCGATGGCGAACACCGGCCAGCCCGGCAGCACCGGCAGCCAGTTCTTCATCTGCTCCGAGGACACCCAGCTCTCACCGAACTACACCCTCCTCGGCACCATCACCTCGGGCCTCGACATCGTCAAGGATGTGGTCAAGGCCGGCGACGACGGCGCCTTCGCCCAGTCCGCCGGCGGCGGTCACCCCAAGAAGGAACTCACGATCAAGACGATGACCGTCTCCTGAGACCTTCGCGAAAAGGGCGGCCCCACCAGGGGTCGCCCTTTTTTCATGCATTCGTACGGCCGAACAGCAGCCCCGCCCCCGCGCCCGCCCAAGCCAGTCGCCACCCCAGGCCGCACGCAGCCGCCGGCTCATGAGAGCAACTGCAACGAACACCGAGAGCACTCTTGCCCCTCCCAGAGTCGCCGCTGCCGGGTCCCACCCACCAGGCCGACCCCCGCCGCTCCCACCTGAGCCAGGCAAGGTTTTTGGCCGGTGCCGGCCCACGCAGGGATCCAGCCTGACCGCCCGGAGTGGGGCGGCACCGGCCAAAAACCGTCCCCCGGTCAGCGAGAACCCGCGACGGTCAGGCCCCGGACGTCACCCGGTAGGCGTCGAACACACCGTCCACCTTGCGCACGGCGGCGACCAGGTGACCCAGGTGCTTGGGGTCGGCCATTTCGAAAGTGAATCGGCTGACCGCGACCCGGTCCCGGGTGGTGGTGACCGTCGCGGACAGGATGTTCACCCGCTCCTCGGACAGCACCCGGGTGACGTCGGCGAGCAGTTTGTGCCGGTCGAGTGCCTCCACCTGGATCGCGACCAGGAAGGTGGACGCCGACGTCGGCTTCCAGCTGACCTCGACCACCCGCTCGTTCTGGTCGCGGAGGTCCTGGGAGTTGGCGCAGTCCTCGCGGTGCACGCTCACACCGCCGGAGCGGGTGACGAAACCGAAGACCGCGTCGCCCGGCACCGGGGTGCAGCAGCGGGCCAGCTTCACCCAGACGTCGGAGACGCCCTTCACCACGACGCCCGGGTCCTGGGCACTGCTGCGGTTGCGCGGCGGCCGGGTCGCGACGGCGGTCTCGGCGATGTCCTCGACCGCGCCCTCCTCACCGCCGAAGCCGGCGACGAGTTTCGCCACCACCGACTGGGCGGAGACGGCGCTCTCCCCCACCGCGGCGTAGAGCGAGGAGACGTCGGCCAGGTGCAGGTCACGAGCGATAGTGGTCAGGTTTTCGCTGGTGAGCATCCGCTGCAGGGGCAGGCCCTGCTTGCGCATCGCCTTGACGATCGCGTCCTTGCCGACCTCGATCGCTTCCTCGCGGCGCTCCTTGTTGAAGAACTGCCTGATCTTCGTACGAGCTCGGGGGCTCTTCACGAAGCCGAGCCAGTCCTGCGTCGGGCCGGCCGTGGCCGACTTGGACGTGAAGATCTCGATCACGTCGCCGTTGGAGAGTGTCGACTCCAGCGGCACCAGCTTGCCGTTGACCCGGGCGCCGATGCACTTGTGGCCGACCTCGGTGTGCACCGCGTAGGCGAAGTCCACCGGGGTGGAGCCGGTCGGCAGCGGGATGACGTCGCCCTTGGGCGTGAAGACGTAGACCTCCTGGCTGGAGAGGTCGAACCGCAACGCGTCCAGGAACTCGGACGGGTCGCTCGCCTCGCGCTGCCAGTCGAGCAACTGCCGCAGCCAGGTCATCTCGTCGATGTGCGCCGGCGGGCCGACGATCGTCGCGCCCTTCTGTTCCTTGTACTTCCAGTGGGCGGCGATACCGAACTCGGCCGTGCGGTGCATGGCGAACGTGCGGATCTGCATCTCGACCGGCTTGCCGGTCGGGCCGATGACCGTCGTGTGCAACGACTGGTACATGTTGAATTTCGGCATCGCGATGTAGTCCTTGAACCGGCCCGGCACCGGCTGCCAGTTCGCGTGGATGACGCCCAGCGCGGCATAGCAGTCGCGGACCGTGTCGACCAGAATGCGCACGCCGACCAGGTCGTAGATGTCGTTGAAGTCGCGGCCCCGCACGATCATCTTCTGATAGATCGAGTAGAGGTGCTTGGGCCGGCCGGTGGTCTCGGCCTTGATCTTCGCCGATTTCAGATCCAGCGAGACCCGGTTGGTCACCTGGCGCAGCAGCGCCTCACGCTGCGGCTGGTGCTCCCCGATCAGGCGGTTGATCTCCTCGAACCGCTTGGGGAACAGCGTGCCGAAGGCCAGGTCCTCCAGCTCCCACTTGATCGTGTTCATACCCAGCCGGTGTGCCAGCGGGGCCAGGATCTCCAAAGTCTCCTTGGCCTTCTGCTCCTGCTTGGCGCGGGGCAGGAAGGTCAGGGTGCGCATGTTGTGCAGCCGGTCGGCCAGCTTGATCACCAGGACGCGGGGGTCCTTGGCCATCGCCACGACCATCTTGCGGATGGTCTCCGCCTTGGCCGCGTCGCCGAGCTTCACCCGGTCGAGTTTGGTCACGCCGTCGACGAGCAGCGCCACCTCGGCACCGAAGTCGTTGCGCATGCTCTCGAGGGAGTAGTCGGTGTCCTCGATCGTGTCGTGCAGCAGCGCGGCCACGAGCGTGGTGGTGTCCATCCCGAGGTTGGCCAGGATGGTCGCCACCGCGAGCGGATGCGTGATGTACGGGTCGCCGGACTTCCTGTACTGCCCCGAGTGCCACCGGGCGGCGACGTCGAACGCCTTCTGCAGGGCGCGGGCATCCGCTTTCGGGTGGCTGGCCCGGTGTGTCGCGATCAGCGGCTCGAGAACCTCGCTGACCTGCGTGCTCTGCCACGGCGCGTTGAACCGGGCGAGACGTGCCCGAACGCGGCGCCCGGTCGGCGCACTGGCCAGGTTGAAGCCGCTCGACTCCTCCGAGGGGGTCAGTGGCTGGGTGTTCTCCAGATCGCCGACAGCCTTCTCGTCGGCACGCACCTGATCAGCACGCACCTGATCGGCACGGACCTGATCGGCACGGACCTGATCGGCACGGACCTGATCGCCGGGCGTAGCGTCACCCGAACCGGTCCGCGAGTTTTCGGTCGGCTGCACCGTGCCCTCCGCCGGAGGGGCGACGTCGCTGGACACCGGCCTCCTCACACCTTCGCCGGGAACACCGGTCGAATCCGACCGGGACCGTCCGTCTGAGCCAGGGTTGGTCACCTTGGAACGCCCATCCTACCCGCACCGCCCTACCGAGTGGCCCGGCCGAACCTACGAATAAGCAGGCCCGACCGGGCGAAGAACATCGAAGACGGATCAAACGGTCAGCAGCGCGTGCACGCCGCGTGGTTCGAGCCGTTTCCGGCCGTCGAGGAAGCCGAGCTCCATCAGTACGGTGAACCCGGCAACCGTACCGCCGGCCCGCTCGACCAGGTCCATCGTTGCGACCGCGGTACCTCCCGTGGCCAGAACGTCGTCGACCACCAGGACCCGCTGACCGGCCACGAACGCGTCGTCGCTCACCTCCAGGGTGGCCTCGCCGTACTCCAGCGCGTACGTCGCGGAGAAGGCGGGACGCGGCAGCTTGCCGGCTTTGCGCACCGGCACCACACCGAGTCCCGTGGCGTACGCGACGGCGGCCGCCACCACGAACCCGCGTGCCTCCACCCCGGCCACCACGTCGAACGAGCCGGACCCGTAGTGGGCGACGATCCCGTCGACGACCTTCCGGAACGTGGGACCGTCGCCGAAGAGCGGCATCAGGTCCTTGAAGAGGATGCCCGGCTTCGGGAAGTCCGGCACGTCGACGGTGCCGCTCGCAACCAGGGCGGCGAGCTCCGGCCCGCTGTCCCCGGTCACCTCGAGATTCTCAGTCACGGCGGACAGCCTAAGCCCGCCCCAGCGCACCGTGCGCACGGCAACGGCCCGCCACGCCCGCACCGAGCACGCCCTCGCGCACGACACGGCCCCCACCCACGGCTTTCCTCGCGGGCGACACGGCCCCGGGCATGGCGACGGCCCGCCACCAGCGGTGGCGGGCCGTCGCTACGTGTCAGCGCCGCTTGCCGCCGCCGCTGGGCCGGTTACCGGCACCGCCGCCACGGTTCGTGTTGTTGCGCTTGACCACCGGCCGGGCGCCCGGGCGGGGCGTGGTCCCGGCCATCACGGCCACCTCGTCGGACTCGGTCGTGCCGGCCGGACGGACCCGCTCGCCCTTCGGGGCCACGTCGCTGGACCGCTGCGCCCGCCGGGCGAGGACCCGGGCGGTGTGCGCCTTGATCTTCGGCTCGTGGTCCTTCAGGAGGCTCAGCACCGGCGCGGCGAAGACGATCGACGAGACGACACCGAAGCCCATGCCGACGAAGAGCACCAGGCCCAGGTCCTTCAGCGTGCCCGCGCCGAGCAGGCCGGCACCGATGAAGAGCAGGCCACCGACCGGCAGCAGCGCCACCAGACCGGTGTTCAGCGAACGCATCAGGGTCTGGTTCACCGCGAGGTTGGTCGCCTCGCCGTAGGTCCGGGTGCTTCCGGCGGTGATACCCCGGGTGTTCTCCTGCACCTTGTCGAAGACGACCACCACGTCGTACAGCGAGTAACCGAGGATCGTCAGGAAGCCGATCACGGTGGACGGAGTCACCTCGAAACCGACCAGCGAGTAGACGCCGGCGGTCAGCGTCAGGTCGAGCAGCAGCGAGGCGAGGGCCGCGATGGCCATCCGCCACTCGAACCGCACGATCAGGTACGCCACCACGAGCACCAGGAAGATCACCAGACCGAGTACAGCCTTCTCGGTGACCGCGCCACCCCAGGCAGCGGAGACCTGGTTGTCGCTCACGTCGTCCGCGTTGACCCCGAGGTCCTCGACCAGGGCCGCCTTGGCCTCCTCGGCCTCAGCCGGGGAGAGCGCCGACGCCCGCACCGTGTAGCTGGCGTCAGCGCCGGAACCGACCTGCTGGGCGGCACCGACCTCGGCCGCCGGGTCGACGGACTGGACCGCCCGCTCGACCGCCTCCTGAGCCTCGGTCTGGGTCAGCTCCGCACCGGCGGTTGAGGCCGGCACGGTGAACGACGTGCCACCCGCGAACTCGATGCCGAGCTCGAACTGCCTGATCAGGAAGCTGCCGATCGAGATGAGCACGAGCGCGGCCGCGATGGTGAACCACAGCTTGCGACGCCCGATGATGTTGAGGTTCGCCTCACCCTGGTAAAGGCGGGTGGCGAGTCCGGGACGGGCCATGTCAGGCCTCCTTCACGCGCGAGGAGGAGTTCTCCTCGTTGTGGGTGCGCAGGACGCGGCCCAGGCCGCTGACCCGCGGCGACATGAACGCCTTGGTGCTGGCGAGCATCGTCATGATCGGGTGACGGAAGAGGAACACCACCAGGAGGTCCAGGACCACCGAGAGACCCATCGCGAACGCGAAGCCCTGCACCGCGCCGATCGAGACGATGTACAGCACCACCGCGCACAGGATGGTGATGGTGTTCGCCGAGATGATCGTCCGGCGGGCCCGGTGCCAGGCCCGGGGCACCGCACTGCGCGGCGACCGCCCTTCATGGATCTCGTCCTTCAATCTCTCGAAGTAGATGACGAACGAGTCCGCCGCGACACCCAGCGACACGATGAAGCCGGCGATGCCGGCCAGGGTCAGCGTGAAGCCCATCGTGCGGCCGAGGAAGACCAGCGCGCCGAAGGTGAGCAGCGCGGACAGGCCGAGGCTCAGGAAGATGACCGAGCCGAGCAGGCGGTAGTAGAAGAACGCGTACACCGCCACCAGGCCCAGGCCGATCGCGGCGGCGAGCAGGCCCGCCTCGAGCTGCTGGAGGCCGAGGGTCGCGGAGACCGTCTGCATCGGGCCGGCCTCGAAGTTGACCGGGATGGCACCGAAGTTGAGCTGGTCGGCGAGCTTCTTCGCGGTCACCGGCGTGAAGTCACCGGTGATCTGCGACTGGCCGCTCAGCACACCCTGGATCTGCGGCGCGGAGAGGATCTCCTTGTCCAGCACCACGGCGACGGCGCAGTGCTCGGCCGAACCGTAGAGCGAGCTGACCGCGACGAAGCACGGGTCCGCGCTGGTGGCGTTGTACGCCTTACGCGTCAGCTCGGTCCACTTCTTCTGGCCCTCGCTCTTGAAGTCGAGCGAGACGACCGACTGGCTGGTGGTCTGGTCGATCTGCGGACTGGCGCTGGCGATGTCGTCACCGATCACCTCCGCCTTGTCCATCATGACCTTGGCGGTGCCCTCGTAGCAGGAGACCACCTGCGAGTTCGCGTCGTCGATCGAGCCGTTCGGCCGGGAGTTGAGCTGCTCGCAGCTGATCGTCGGCACGTTGAACTGCATCTGCGGGCTGAGGACCGCCACCTCGGGGCCGGTCAGCGTGGAGAACACCTTGAACGGCTGCCCGGCCTTCGGGTCGGTGCTCAGGTCGACCGGGGCGGTCAGCTTCTCGGCAGCACCCCAGGCCTGCGCGCCGACCTTCTTCTCGACGGCGGCGAGGAGCTCTTTCTGGTCCGCGGTCTGCGGAGCCGGCGCGGCCGCGGGGGCCGAGGCGGCAGGCGTGGCGGCAGCCGGCGCGGAGGCCGACGGCTCGGCACTGGGTGCGGGCGCGCCGCCACCCTGGCCGCCGGTGGAGGCCTTCGGGGCGGCACTGCCGGTGATGGCCGGAGCCGCACCGCTGGCAGCCGGGGCGCCGGACGGGGCAGCCGACGGGGCCGCGCCGCTGGCCGACGCGCTGGGCGACGGGGCCGCGGGGTTCAGCGCCGCCGCCGCCACGTCACCGGTCACACCGGTGAGCAGGCGGAACCGCATGTTGGCGGCCTGCGAGAGGTCCTTGAGCTGGTCGTCGGCCTCACCGGCGAGCGAGACGACGATGGTGTTGTTGCCCTGGATCACCACCTCGGCCTCGGAGACACCGAGCGCGTTCACGCGGCTCTCGATGATCTCCTTCGCGGTCTCCATGGCCTCCCGGGTCGGAGGCGCACCCTGCTGCGAGGCGATGTAGGTGGCCTGCGTGCCGCCGATCAGGTCGAGGCCGAGCTTCGGTTCCAGCCGGTCGCTGAAACTGCCCTTGGCGCCACCGGCGAAGAAGACGAGCAGATACAGGACGACGAAGACCAGACCGAGCACGGCGAGTTGCCGTCCAGGATGCATCTGTCCCTGTGGTGGTCGTGCCACGGCGTTGGGTCTCCCTGCGCTACGGCCGCGCATGGAGCGCGGCGTTATCGAACGATGACCGGCCGTCGCGGTCGAACGGCGGCCTTACGGACCGACCCGCGTATGTGGCGCTGCGGGCCGGTCCGGGGGGCGATTCGGTTCAGTCCTGCTTGTTCGCGCGGTTCTCGACGATCGGGCTCTCTGGCTCGTCCGCCGAGGTTTCAACCACGTCCGGCTCGGGGATGAAGTCGCCGGCCTTGCTCAACACACGCGCGATGGCGGGGCGCGCGAACCGGACCTGCACGTCAGGAGCGATCTCCAGGGTCACCTGGTCGGCGTCGGCCAGCACGACCGTGCCGTGCAGCCCGCCGATCGTGACGATCTCGTCGCCGGGACCCAGGGAGTTCTGCATCTCGAGAGCCTCACGGCGCCGCTTCTGCTGCGGGCGGATCATGACGAAGTACATGAACCCGAAGAGCAGGACGAGGATCAGCAAAAAGGAGAAATTGCCGCCGCTCGCTGGTTCAGCTGCCTTGAGCACGAAAAAAGCCTTCCGTAAGCCGTCGGCGCGACGTGGGGCGGGCGCCGGGGCGATATGCAGATTCCGGTTGGAACGGCGGCGAGTCTAATAGGTCAACCTGGAGATAACGAATGCGGCACACGTCACGTTCGCATCACGAGCAATAATCACGCGTCCCGGGCGAACAGGTCACCCTGGAACACCCCTGAGCGCCCGTCCGTGGGCGGCGTCCTACCCAAGTGTGCCCAACCCGCCTCGGTTGCCACCCGCCCCCGCGGCGTCCGGGCCAGAAGACCCGCCCGGACCAGGAACGGCTCACACACCTCCTCGACGGTGTCGGACTGCTCCCCCACCGCCACGGCCAGCGTGGAGAGCCCGACCGGGCCGCCCTTGAACGAGTCGATCAGCGCACGGAGCACGGCCCGGTCCAGCCGGTCCAGGCCGAGGGCGTCGACGTCGTACACCTGAAGTGCCGCCTTGGCGACCTCCTCGGTGACCACACCGTCGGCACGCACCTCGGCGAAGTCACGCACCCGCCGCAGCAACCGGTTGGCGATACGCGGCGTGCCGCGGGAGCGGCCGGCGATCTCGACGGCGCCCTCCGCGGTGATCGGCACACCCAGAATGCGCGCCGAGCGGTGCAGCAGCGCGTCGAGATCCGCCGGTGAGTAGAAGTCCAGGTGCGCGACGAATCCGAACCGGTCACGCATCGGCCCGGACAGCAGACCGGCGCGGGTGGTGGCGCCGACCAGCGTGAACGGTTCCACGTCGAGCGGGATCGCCGTCGCACCCGGCCCCTTGCCGACCACCACGTCGACCCGGAAGTCCTCCATCGCGCTGTAGAGCAGCTCCTCGGCCGGCTTGGCGATCCGGTGGATCTCGTCGATGAACAGCACATCGCCCTGACTCAAACCGGTCAGGATCGCGGCCAGGTCACCGGAGCGCTCGATCACCGGACCGCTCGTCGTACGGATACCCGTCCCCAGTTCCGCCGCCACGATGTTGGCGAGGGTGGTCTTGCCCAGGCCGGGCGGGCCGGACAGCAGGATGTGATCCGGCGGGGTGCCCCGGCCCATCGCGCCCTTGAGCAGCAGTTCGAGCTGGTCACGGACCCGGTGCTGGGCGATGAAGTCGGCCAGCCGGCGGGGCCGGACGGTGGCCTCGGCGTCCAGGTCCTCGTCGAACTCCTCCGGCGAGACGAGTTCCTCGCTCATCGGGTCCGGCCCAGCAGGCGGATCGCCTGGCGCAGCAGCACCGGAACCGGCGGGACCTCACCGTCGATCGTCTCGGACACGGCGGCGACCGCCTGATCGGCCTGGGCGGCGCTCCAGCCGAGAGCGAGCACACCCTGGCGTACCTGCTCCTGCCACGCGCCCAGCAGCACACCGGACGAGCCGCCGTCACCGCCCAGGACCGGGCCGATCTTGCCCTTGAGCTCCACGACGAGACGCTCGGCACCGCGCTTGCCGATCCCCGGCACCTTGGTCAACGCGGCCAGGTCACCGCCGGCGATCGCGCGCCGTACCGAATCGGGGTTGTGAACCGCGAGGACCGCCTGCGCGATGCGGGGTCCCACGCCGTTTGCCGTCAGAAGCAGCTCGAAGAGCTGGCGTTCGTCGTCGTCGGCGAAGCCGTAGAGGGTGAGCGAGTCCTCCCGCACGATGAGCGTCGTGGCGAGCCGCGCCTCGGCGCCGATGCGCAGCGAGGCGAGCGTGTTCGGCGCGCAGAGGATGCGCATGCCGACGCCGCCCACCTCGACCACTGCGCTGTCCGGGAAGATCGCGGTGACGGCACCGCGCACACTGGCGATCATCGGTAGCTCCTGCGGGCGGCGGCGAGAGCCGCGGCTTGGATCTTGGCGCGGGTGCCCCCGCGCCAGATGTGGCAGATGGCGAGAGCGAGCGCGTCGGCCGCGTCGGCCGGTCTCGGTGGCGCGTCCAGGCTCAGCAGGCGGGTGACCATGGCGGTGACCTGCGCCTTCCCGGCTGTTCCGGAGCCGGTCACGGCGGCTTTCACCTCGCTCGGCGTGTAGGTCTGCACCGGCAGCCCGGCCCGCGAACCGGCCAGGATGGCGACCGCGCTGGCCTGCGCGGTGCCGATCACGGTCTGCACGTTGTGCTGGGAGAACACCCGCTCGACGGCGACGCTCTCCGGCTTGTGCTCGGCGACCAGCCTGCTCAGCTCCTCGTCCAGGCGGAGCAGGCGCAGCGAGATGTCGTCGTCCGTGTCGGTGTAGACCACGTAGTAGCCGATCAGTTTGCCCGGCCGCCCCGGCATCCCCTCGACGACGCCAACGCCGCACCGGGTCAACCCCGGGTCGATGCCGAGCACGCGCACCACGGCCTCCCCTCGCGTACGTGTGTTCGACACCCTAGTACGGCCACCACTTGCGCCCGCCGCCGACACGCCTCGACGATGGGTACGGGAGGTAGCCGTGCACTTCATCCCGCCGATGGACGACGAACCGCCGCCGGAGTACGTCGCCTTCGTCACCGCACACGTCCACGGGCTGCGTGCCGAGTCCGCACGCCTCGTCGGCGGTGCCTCCGTGTCCGGTGCGATCTACCTGGACGTCCTCACCGACGTGGCCGGCCATTGGCGCCGGCTGCACTGGTGGGGCCGGCTGACCGGTTCCGACGCGGCGGGCGCCTACCTGCGGCGGCGCCTGACCGCGCGCAGCGCGCAATGGCGCGAGGATCAGGTCTACGAGGTCTCCGTGAGCGTGTTGCGGCCGGTCTCACCGCTGGGACGGCCGGTCACGCACAGTGGCAGCCTGGCACTGCGAAAAGCAGCACTTCTTCCCGGTACGGCACGCGCGTCCCGGTCCCTGGACGCGCTGGCCGATGCGGAGATCGCGTGGGTGCACGCCTGGCGCCGCAGTCAGTGGCGCGGTGTCCTGCGTGTGGTGATCGGGGGTGTGCTCCTGATCGGCGGGATGATCCAGTACTTCTCATGGCTCAGCACTGCCGGCGCATGACCGAGGCCCGCCTCGTGGATCACCAGACGGGCCCCGTTTGCGTGCGTGTCACTCGTCGATGGCCGCCATGACCTCGTCGGAGATGTCGAAGTTCGCGTAGATGTTCTGCACGTCGTCGCAGTCCTCGAGCGCGTCGATCAGCTTGAACACCTTGCGAGCCGGGTCCTCGTCCAGCGGCACCGTCATGGTCGGCACCAGCGACGACTCGGCCGAGTCGTAGTCGATCCCGGCACCCTGCAGCGCGGTGCGCACCGCGACCAGGTCGGTCGGCTCGCTGACCACCTCGAACGAGTCGCCCAGGTCGTTGATCTCCTCGGCGCCCGCGTCGAGCACGGCGAGCATCACGTCGTCCTCGCTCAGCTCGCCCTTCGGGACGATCACCACGCCCTTGCGGTTGAACAGGTACGACACGCTGCCGGCGTCGGCGAAGGTGCCGTTGTTGCGGGTCAGCCGGGTGCGCACCTCGGTGGCCGCCCGGTTCCGGTTGTCGGTGAGGCACTCGATCAGGATCGCGACACCGTTCGGGCCGTAACCCTCATACATGATCGTCTGCCAGTCGGCACCGCCGGCTTCGAGGCCGGAGCCGCGCTTGACGGCACGGTCGATGTTGTCGTTCGGAACCGAGGACTTCTTCGCCTTCTGGATGGCGTCGTAGAGCGTGGGGTTGCCCGACACGTCACCACCGCCGGTCCGGGCCGCGACCTCGATGTTCTTGATGAGCTTCGCGAACATCTTGCCGCGCTTGGCGTCGATGACGGCCTTCTTGTGCTTGGTCGTCGCCCACTTGGAGTGGCCGGACATGCGTAACCTCCGTGTCTACCTAACGGGTACGGCCTGGCGGACCATCTCGACGAAGTACCGGTGGACGCGAAGGTCGCCGGTCAGCTCCGGGTGGAAAGCCGTGGCGAGCAGGTTCCCCTGCCGAACGGCCACAATCCTACCGGCGGCGGGCCCGTCCTTGACGCGCCCCAACACGCGCACGTCTTCGCCGACCTCCTCGACCCACGGCGCGCGGATGAACACAGCGTGAAAGTCACCACCCTCGACCTCGTCGATGGCCACCACCGCCTCGAACGAGTCGATCTGCCGGCCGAACGCGTTGCGCCGCACCGTCATGTCGATCCCCTGGAACGACTCCTGATCCGGACGGCCGTCCAGCACCTTCCCGGCCAGCATGATCATGCCGGCGCAGGACCCGTAGACCGGCATGCCGTCAGCGATCCGCTTCCGGATCGGGTCGAGCAGCCCGAACGACACCGCCAGGTTGCTGATCGCTGTCGACTCCCCACCCGGGATCACCAGTCCGTCGACATCGGCCAGCTCCTCCGGGCGCCGCACGGGCCGCGCCAGCACATCCGACTCGGCCAGCGCGGAGAGGTGTTCACGCACGTCGCCCTGCAGGGCCAGCACTCCGATGTTCACGCCACCACTCTAGGCACCATCCCGCTCTCCCCCTCCTCACCGCCCCGCCTCCCCCGCCGCCCCGCCCTGTTCCCTTCGCCGCCCACCCCCGTCCTCGCCAGCCACCCTCGCTCGCCGCCCTCTCCTCCGCCGGCCGCCCGCAACGGCAGTTGGCGCACACACAACGCGCCCGTGCGCGCCCACCCACGCCGGGCAGCGGCGCCGGGCGGGACGGGGCG